>NZ_CP046622.1:1253750-1567187 GCF_009755665.1 Variovorax paradoxus | reverse complement strand
ATGCGCATTCACCGGCACCGGTCGACCTGGAAAACGACTTCGACACCGCTCCTGGCGCGCTGGCTCCGATCGGCCGTCCCGCGGGACTGAATGACGCCGACGACAATACCCGCCCGGCGACGCTGCGCAGCGGCGGCAATCTTCCCGCGGATTCGGGCTTCATCGAATTCGACATGAGCGCATTGGCCGGTCTTCCCGCCCGCCCGGTGGCCGGCACCGCCGAAGCAACGCGCCCCGCTGCAGCCATGCCCCAGGACGACGGCGACGACAGCCCCCACGCGGTCAAGCTGTCGCTGGCCCGCGAGCTGCAAGCCATCGGCGACGTCGAAGGCGCGCGCTCGCTGGTGGAGGAAGTCGAAGCCGAAAGCGCCGGCGACCTCAAGTCGCAAGCAAGGCAATTGCTCGCCGAGCTGCGCTGAGCGGCTTTTCCCCTGTTTCTGAATTCGTGAGGCTGGCGCTAGGCATCCGCTACAACGGCCAGGCATACGAGGGCTGGCAGAGCCAGCGCTCGGGCCGCACGGTTCAGGACAAGCTGGAAGCGGCGCTCGGCAAATTTGCCGCACAGCCCATTGGCACGCTGTGCGCCGGCCGCACCGACGCCGGCGTGCACGCGTTGATGCAGGTGGTGCACTTCGACACCGACGTCGAACGTGAGCCCTTCTCGTGGATGCGCGGCACCAACCGCTACCTGCCCGACGACATTGCCGTGCAGTGGGCGCATCCGGTGCCCGACGAATTCCATTGCCGCGCCAGCGCCCTGGCCCGCCGCTACCTTTACGTACTCTCGCAGTCGCCCGTGCGGCCCAGCCTGGATTCGGGCCGGGTCGGCTGGTCGATGCATGCGCTCGACGGCGACGCCATGCGCGCGGCGGCCGCTCTTCTGGTGGGCAAGCACGACTTCAGCTCGTTTCGCGCCTCGGCGTGCCAGGCGCGCTCGCCGGTGAAGGACCTGCGGCGCATCGAGATCACGCGCCATGGCACAGGCGACCGCTGCCGCTGGCACTTCGAATTCGAGGCCGATGCCTTCCTGCACCACATGATCCGCAACCTGATGGGCTGCCTGGTGCGCATCGGCCGCGGCGACGAGCGGCCCGAATGGATCACGGAAGTGCTCGAGGCGCGCAGCCGCAAGGTGGCGGCGCCCACCTTCTCCGCCGACGGTCTGTACTTTCTGGGGCCTTTGTACGACGCCAAGTGGGGTCTGCCGGCCGAGGCCACACTGCAGGCCGGCGGTGCTCCGTATGATGGGCCGCCATGACGTCGCCCCGCACCCGCATCAAGATCTGCGGCCTCACCCGTGAGGCCGATGTGGAGGCCGCTGTGCAAGCCGGCGCCGACGCGGTCGGTTTCGTGCTCTATCCCAAGAGCCCCCGCGCCATAACAGCGGCTCGCGCCGCGGAACTGGCTTCGCGCCTCCCCCCTTTCATCACGCCGGTGCTGCTGTTCGTCAACGAGGCTGCTCCTGAAGTCGTAGCATCCCTCGCACGCGTGAGAGGATCGATCGCCCAATTTCATGGCGAGGAAACGCCGGAACAATGCGAAGAAGCCGCCGGCCACGGCCGCTTTCGCTACATGCGCGCCGCGCGTATTCCGCTGGGGGCTGCCGGAGCGGGCTTCGACCTCGTAAAATACGCTTCCGATTACTCCCACGCCCAGGCCATCCTGCTCGACGCCCATGTCGAAGGTTATGGCGGAGGCGGCAAGGCATTCGATTGGTCACTTCTTCCACCCGCCGTCGACGCTCACCTCGTCTTGAGTGGTGGGCTCACACCTGCAAACGTGAGCGATGGCATTCGCATTCTGCGGACGCGCTGCAAGACGCTGTCCGTTGATGTGAGCTCGGGCGTCGAAATCGACGGCCCGGGAAACAAGGGCCTGAAGGACGCCGAAAAGATCCGGCAATTCGTCGCCGCCGTGAGAGCGGCTGACGCCTCGTCCTTCTCCAGTTAGCCGCCGCACCCGATCGTGATTTCGGGCTGCGGCCCAACGATCGAGAACCATGCAAAGCCAATTCCAGGACTACCAGCAACCCGACGCCACCGGCCATTTCGGCACCTACGGCGGCACCTTCGCGAGCGAAACGCTCACCCACGCGATCAACGAACTGCGCGATGCGTACGCCAGGTTCAAGGACGATCCGGCGTTTCTGGCCGAATTCCACTACGAGCTGAAGCACTTCGTCGGCCGGCCATCCCCCATCTATCACGCCGCCCGCACGAGCCATGAAATGGGCGGTGCGCAGATCTACCTGAAGCGCGAAGACCTCAACCACACCGGCGCGCACAAGATCAACAACGTGATCGGCCAGGCGATGCTCGCGCGACGCATGGGCAAGCCCCGCGTCATCGCCGAAACCGGCGCCGGCCAGCACGGCGTGGCCACGGCCACCATCTGCGCGCGCTACGGGCTCGAATGCGTGGTCTACATGGGCAGCCAGGACGTGAAGCGCCAGAGCCCCAATGTCTACCGCATGAACCTGCTCGGCGCCACCGTGGTGCCGGTGGAGTCGGGCAGCAAGACGCTGAAAGACGCGCTCAACGAAGCGATGCGCGACTGGGTGACGAACGTGGAGAACACGTTCTACATCATCGGCACCGTGGCCGGACCGCACCCCTACCCGACGATGGTGCGCGACTTCCAGAGCGTGATCGGCACCGAATGCATCGAGCAGATGCCCGCCATGCTCGCGGCCGACGGCATTACCGGAGAGGCCGAGGGCAAGCAGCCCGACGTGGTGATCGCCTGCGTGGGCGGCGGCAGCAATGCGATCGGCATCTTCCACCCCTACATTCCGTTTGCCGGCACCCGGCTCATCGGCGTCGAAGCCGCCGGCGAAGGCCTGGACAGCGGCAAGCACGCCGCATCGATCCTGCGCGGCAGCCCGGGCGTGCTGCACGGCAACCGCACCTACCTGCTGCAGAACGAAGACGGCCAGATCACCGAAACCCACAGCATCAGCGCCGGGCTGGACTACCCGGGCGTAGGACCTGAGCATGCGCACCTGGCCGACATCGGCCGCGCGGAATACGTCGGCGTCACCGACACCGAAGCGCTCGAAGCCTTTCACTACCTGTGCCGCACCGAAGGCATCATTCCGGCCCTCGAATCGAGCCACGCCGTGGCCTACGCCATGAAGCTCGCCAAGACCATGCGGCCGGACCAGTCGATCCTGATCAACCTCTCGGGACGCGGCGACAAGGACATCGGCACCGTGGCCGACCTCTCCGGCGTCGACTTCTACGATCGGCCCTCGATGCGCGGCCTGAGCGTGAAGGGAGGCAAATAATGAGCCGCATTGCCGCCACCTTCGACGCGCTGAAAAAAGACGGCCGCCGCGCGCTCATTCCTTACGTTACCGCCGGCTTTCCCTTTGCCGACATCACGCCCGAGCTGATGCACGGCATGGTGGGAGCCGGTGCCGACGTGATCGAGCTCGGCGTGCCGTTTTCCGACCCCATGGCTGACGGCCCGGTGATCCAGAAAGCCGGTGAGGCCGCGCTGGCGCTGGGCGTCGGCATGAAGCAGGTGCTCGCCATCGTCACCGCCTTCCGGCAGAAGGACACGACCACACCCGTGGTGCTGATGGGTTACGCCAATCCGGTCGAGCGCTATGACCTCGTGCATGGCAAGAAGGCGTTCATCCGCGATGCATCGGCGGCTGGCGTCGACGGCCTGCTGGTGGTCGACTACCCGCCCGAGGAATGCGAAGACTTCGCCGCCGACCTCAAGGCCGCGAACATCGACCTGATCTTTCTGCTGGCCCCCACCAGCACCAACGAACGGATGGCGCAGGTCGCGCGCATTGCGAGCGGCTACGTCTACTACGTCTCGCTCAAGGGCGTGACGGGCGCCGGCCACCTCGACACCGAGGCTGTCGGCCAGATGATCCCGCGCATCCGCGAGCATGTGAACATTCCTGTCGGCGTGGGCTTCGGCATTCGCGATGCACGCACGGCCCAAGCCGTGGGATCGGCGGCCGATGCGGTCGTGATCGGCACCAAGATCATCCAGCTGATCGACGGACAGCCGCGCGAAAAGGTCGTGCCCACCGTGCGTGAATTTCTCGCCGGTATCCGCGAGGCGCTCGACGCCCTGCCCGCAGCTACCCCCAAGAACGCGGCTGGCAGATAATCGCCGTTGCCCTCACCAGCCCCTTTTCCGCATTGCGGAAGAGGGGAGCTAATCCGGAGTCCTATGAGCTGGCTTGAAAAACTGCTACCCGCCAAGATCGCACAAACCGACCCGTCGGAGCGCCGCCAGGTGCCCGAGGGCCTGTGGATCAAATGCCCCGCCTGCGAGACGGTTCTCTACAAGACCGATCTCGAGCACAACCAGAATGTCTGCCCGAGCTGCAGCCACCACCATCGCATCGGCGCCCGCGCACGGCTCGACGCCTTCCTCGACGCCGAAGGCCGCTACGAACTCGGCCAGGAAGTGCTCCCCGTCGACGCGCTGAAGTTCAAGGACAGCCGCCGGTACCCCGAGCGGCTCAAGGAAGCGCTCGAGAACACCGGCGAAACCGACGCGCTGGTCGTCATGGGCGGCTCGGTCCACAGCATCAGCGTGGTCGTGGCCTGCTTCGAATTCGAATTCATGGGCGGCAGCATGGGCAGCGTGGTCGGCGAGCGCTTCGTGCGCGGCGTCGAAACGGCCATCGAACAGAAGGTGCCGTTCATCTGCTTTACCGCCACCGGCGGCGCACGCATGCAGGAAGGCCTGCTGTCGCTGATGCAAATGGCCAAGACCAACGCGGCGCTCACGCGCCTTGCGAAGAAGGGGCTGCCCTACATCAGCGTGCTGACCGACCCCACCATGGGCGGCGTTTCGGCCGGCTTCGCCTTCGTGGGCGACGTGGTCATTGCGGAGCCCAAGGCGCTCATCGGCTTTGCCGGCCCGCGGGTGATCGAATCGACCGTGCGCGTGACGCTCCCTGAAGGCTTCCAGCGCGCGGAGTTCCTGCAGACCAAGGGCGCCATCGACTTCATCAGCGACCGCCGCGAGCTGCGCAAGACTATTGCGAGCACGTTGGCCATGCTGCTGCGTCAGCCCGCCGACGCAGTCATCTGACAAGAATGCTGCCGGAAGGGCCTCAGCCCAGCCGGTAGGCCCACACCAGCAGGTTGCCCAGCACGATGGCAATCACCTGCAGCACCACGATCGCGGCCAGGGGCGACAGGTCCACGCCGCCAATCAGCGGAATGAAGCGCCGGAAGGGCCGCACCAGCGGCTCGGCCAACCGCGAGATGAGGTCGAGCAACATCGGCGAGGCGCCCGGTATCCACGACAGCACGGCATAGACCACCAGCAGCGCGGTAAGGCCCGACACCGCGAGCTGCATCAGCCCCACCAGCGACACCAGCGGCAAGGCCGCGATTCGCCCGAGGTTGCCGATCAGCAGCCACAGCAGCAGGAACTTCACGATCACCAGCAGCCACGCCGCGATGGCGCTCGCCAGGTCCCAGCGCTTGACCGACGGCACGATGCGGCGCAGCGGCAGCACGATCCAGTCGGTAATCGCAAACACGAAGCGCCCGAGCGGATTGCCGAACGGCACCCGGTGGTACTGCATGTAAAGGCGCAGCAGGCAGGCGCCGCCGAGCAGGCCGACGATCACGTCGAGAAGAAACGAGGGGATCTGGTAGAGCATGGGGCAGGGTCGTGAGCGGAATGCGATGATAGCCATGCAAGGTTCTTCGATGACGACACAGCCCCTTCTGCATTCACTGCCATTGTTCCCGCTCGGTACGGTTCTCTTTCCGGGCGGCGTGCTTCCGCTGCGTATTTTCGAGGTACGTTATCTCGACATGGTGGGCAAATGCCGCAAGGCCGATGCACCTTTCGGCGTGGTCAGCCTCACAAGCGGCAGCGAAGTGCGCAAGGCAGGTGCCGACGCCGAAAGCTTTGCCGCCATCGGCACGCTGGCCGTCATTCGCGAGTTCGAATCACCGCAAAGCGGCCTGCTCCAGATCGAATGCGTCGGCACCCAGCGATTCCGGGTCCGCCGTACCGAGCTGCAGAAATACGGCTTGTGGGTGGCTGAAGTCGAAGCAGTGATTGCAGACGCCGCCATCGAAATTCCGGACGACCTGCAGCACACCGCCACGGCGCTGCGGCGCCTCGTCGACACGCTCGAAGAACGCCGCCGCGCGCAGGGCACCGAGGCCGTGCGCCTGCCCATGGGCGAGCCCTACCAGTTCAACGACTGCGGCTGGGTTGCCAACCGCTGGTGCGAACTGGTGCCCATGCAACTCGAACTGCGGCAACGGCTCATGGAACTCGAGAGCCCGCTGATGCGGCTCGAACTGGTCAGCGATCTGCTCGCGCGTGCGGGCATCACTGAATAGTTCGCTACTTTTTTCATAGCGTATCGCGCAGGATTGGCGGGCACTGGAGGCAGGTTCCATTCGAACCCTATCGGCTAAAATGGCAGGTTGCGCATGCTCCCGTTGCGCCCTCCTCCGTTCTCCATGTCCGACCACCTGATCCCTTCCATTCCCACGCCCGCTGCGGCACCAGCTTCCGCACCCGCCGTCGACGACAACCAGCTCATCGCCGAACGCCGCGAAAAGCTCAAGCTGATGCGCACCGCGCAGGCCGAAGGCAAGGGCGTGGCGTTTCCGAACGACTTCAAGCCGGTCCATCGTGCGGCTGCGCTGATCGAGGCGCACGGCGCCACCGAGGCCGAAGCGCTCGAAGCGCAGGCTGTCTCCGTGAGCGTGGCGGGCCGCATGATGCTCAAGCGCGTGATGGGCAAGGCCAGCTTTGCGACGCTGCAGGACGCCACGAGCCGCATCCAGCTCTACGTGACGCGCGACGCCGTCGGCGAAGAGGCGTACGCCGAGTTCAAGCGCTGGGACCTGGGCGACATCGTCGGTGCCGAAGGCACGCTGATGAAGACCAAGACCGGCGAGCTGTCGGTCAAGGTGACCAGGCTGCGCCTGCTCACCAAGAGCCTGCGTCCGCTGCCCGACAAGTTCCACGGCATGGCCGACCAGGAGCAGAAATACCGCCAGCGCTACGTCGACCTGATCACCGACGAATCCGCACGCGTACGCTTCACCGCTCGCAGCAAGGCCGTGAGCGCGCTGCGCGAGTTCATGGTGGCCAACGACTTCCTCGAAGTCGAAACGCCCATGCTGCACCCAATTCCGGGCGGCGCCAACGCCAAGCCGTTCAAGACGCACCACAACGCGCTCGACCAGGAGATGTTCCTGCGCATCGCGCCCGAGCTGTACCTCAAGCGCCTGATCGTCGGCGGCTTCGAGCGCGTGTTCGAAATCAACCGGAGCTACCGCAACGAGGGCATCTCGGTGCGGCACAACCCCGAGTTCACCATGATGGAGTTCTACGCGGCCTACTGGAACTACCGCGACCTGATGGACTTCACCGAAACGCTGATCCGCACCATTGCCGACAAGGCCGTGGGCACGCAACAGCTCACCTACCAAGGCAAGCCGGTCGACCTGACGCAGCCCTTCGAGCGCCTGACGATCCGCGAGGCCATCCTCAAGTACACGGACGCCGGTACCGGCGTCGATGACAGCGCCTGGCTCATCAACGCCCTGCGCAAGATCGGCCTGAGCGAAGAAAAAGACAAGCTCTCGCAGCGCAGCCTTGCCAGCCTGCAGGTGATGTACTTCGAAGAGACGGTGGAAGAGAAGCTCTGGCAGCCGACCTTCATCATGGAGCACCCGACCGAGATCTCGCCGCTGGCGCGCGCGAACGATGAGCGGCCCGAGGTCACCGAGCGCTTCGAGCTCTACATTACCGGCCGCGAGTTCGGCAACGGCTTCAGCGAGCTCAACGACGCCGAAGACCAGGCCGCGCGCTTCAACGCGCAAGTGGCCGCCAAGGACAGCGGCGACGACGAAGCCATGTACTACGACCACGACTACGTTCGCGCGCTCGAATACGGCATGCCGCCCACCGGCGGCTGCGGCATCGGCATCGACCGGTTGATGATGCTGCTGACGGATTCGCCCAGCATCCGCGACGTGATCCTGTTCCCGGCGCTGCGCAGGGAATCTTGAGCGTGAAGTTACCGTCGTCGCTGCCGACGATCGGCATCGACTTCGGCACCTCCAATTCCGCCGTGGCCTGTCGGGTCGACGGCGTGGCCCGCCTGCTGCCCATCGAAGGTGCGGCCACTACCTTGCCCACCGCGATTTTCTTCAACGCCGAAGACCGCACCACGCACTTCGGCCGCGATGCGGTTGCGCTCTACCTCGCGGGTGTCGAAGGCCGCCTGATGCGTTCGCTGAAGAGCCTGCTCGGCAGCGCGCTGATGCAGGAAAAAACGGCTATCTACGACGGTCTCGTGAGCTTCGAGGACATCATCGCGCGCTTCTTGCGCGAGTTGGCCGCGCGAGCCGGCCGTGAACTGGGCGGGGTGCCCGAGCGCGTCGTCATCGGCCGCCCGGTTCATTTCGTGGACGACGATTCGAAGCGCGACGAGCGCGCGGAAGAAAGCCTGCGCCACGCGGCCCGTGCCGCGGGGTTTCGCGACATCGCCTTTCAGCTCGAACCCATTGCGGCGGCCTTCGACTACGAGCAGCGCATCACGAAAGAGTCTCTGGTGCTGATCGTCGACGTGGGCGGCGGCACTTCCGACTTCACCGTGGTGCGGGTCGGCCCCGATCGCGCCGCGCGTGAAGACCGCAGCGACGATGTGCTGGCCACCAGCGGCGTGCACATCGGCGGCACCGACTTCGACCAGCGCTTGAACCTCGACCGCGTGATGCCGGAATTCGGCTTTCGCCACACAGGGCCGCAGGGGCGCGAGGTTCCGAGCAAGGTGTTCTTCGAGCTTTCGTCCTGGCACCTGATCAACTGGCTGTATGCCGCCAAGGCGGTGCGGCAGGCGAAAGACCTGCGTACGAGCTACGGCGATACGCGGCTGCACGACCGGCTGATGGCGGTGCTCGAAGAAAGGCACGGACACCGCATTGCCAGTGAAGTGGAGCAGGCGAAGATCGACACTTCGGTCAACGATGCACCTACCGCCATCGACCTTTCGTGCGCCGAACCAGGCTTGGTCGCCTCGCTCTCGCCCGCCGACATGGCTCAGCAACTCTCACCGCTGCTCGAAAGCGTGATTGCCTGCGCCCACGCCTGTGTCAAGCGCGCCGGGCTGCGCAGCGGGGATCTCGACGCCATCTATCTGACCGGTGGCTCTTCGGCCCTGCGGCCATTCCAGCAGGCACTGCGCAAGAGCTTTGCCGGCGTGACGCTCGTCGAAGGCGACCTGTTCGGCGGCGTGGCCACCGGGCTCGCCTGCGCCGGATCGGCTGCATGAAGTATCTCGCGGGGTATCCGCCCACGCTGCTGGCCCAGGTCCGGCAACTGGTCGAAACCGAAGGACTCGCGTCGTTGCTGCGCAGCCGCTATCCCG
Organism: Variovorax paradoxus; assembly: GCF_009755665.1. Taxonomy (NCBI): domain Bacteria; kingdom Pseudomonadati; phylum Pseudomonadota; class Betaproteobacteria; order Burkholderiales; family Comamonadaceae; genus Variovorax; species Variovorax paradoxus. Next base: position 1,557,796 of record NZ_CP046622.1, on the reverse strand, counting down.
GTCCCATGCACGAGGTGCAGACGGACCGGGCGCTTTATGAGTACGTGAGCGAACTCAAGAGCGACTTCATGCGCAAGGCGCCGCCGCTCTCCAAGGTTGCGTTCGACAGCAAGCTGCACGTGATCCGCAATGCGCTCGGCACGCACACCACCGTTTCACGCGTGCAGGGCAGCAAGCTCAAGACCAAGCGCGAGATCCGCGTGGCGACCCTGTTCAAGGAAGTGCCGCTCGAGTGGCTGCGCATGATCGTGGTCCACGAGCTCGCGCACATGAAGGAGCGGGACCATGACAAGAGCTTCTACGCGCTCTGCGAGCACATGGAGCCCGGCTATCACCGGCTGGAATTCGATGTCCGGCTGTACCTGACGCACCTGGATTCCGGCGGCGAGCGCCTGTGGGCGAACTCGCCGCAGCTTCCGGTTGCAGGCAAGGCGCCGTAACCAAGCGCCGGGCCTCAGGCGCTGGCCAGACCGGCCTTCGCCAGTACTTGCCTTGCCTGCCTGTATCCCGTCGAGCCGACGAGCGCATCCCAATCGGCGTGCGGTGCATCAGGAAGCAGCGCCCGCCGGCGCGCTTCACTGGCGGCTTCGGGCTGCCAACGCCCTGCCTTGGCGGCAGCGCTGAACTCATCGAGCAGTTCGTCGAGCGGCCGACCTTCGCCGATGCTCTGGTTGCACAGCATCGCCAGGTCGCAGCCCGCATCGAGCGCCGCCAACGCGGCATCGGCATAGCTCAGCAGCTGGCCGTCGATGTAGCGCCCCGCCTCCATGCTCAGGTCATCGCTGAAGATCGCGCCGTCGAAAGCGAGCCGGGTGCGCAACACATCCTTCAGCCATTTCGAAGAGAAACCCGCAGGCCGCTTGTCCACCTTCGGGTAGATCACGTGCGCCGGCATCATGGCCGTGAGCGTGCCCGACAGCCAGTCGAACGGCCGTGCGTCGTCTTCCAGGATCGCCTTCAATCCGCGGCGGTCGACCGGAATCTCGACGTGCGAGTCGGCCGTGACGAAACCATGCCCCGGAAAGTGCTTGCCGCAGTTGCGCATGCCCATCTGCAGCATGCCGTGCATCACGCTCTTCGCCAGCAGCGCCACCACCCGCGGATCGCGGTGAAAGCTGCGGTCGCCGATGACGCTGCTGCCGCCGTGGTCCACATCGAGCACCGGCGCAAAGCTGAAGTCGATGCCGCAAGCGCGCAGTTCGGCCGCAAGCACCTGGCCCGTTGCCGTTGCTGCCTGCGTGGCACGCATTGCATCGCGCATCCACAGCTCGCCCAGGGCGCGCATCGAGGGCAGGCGCGTGAAGCCGTCGCTGCGAAACCGCTGCACGCGGCCGCCTTCATGGTCGACGCAGATCAGCAGATCGGGGCGAATGGCCTTCAACTCTGCATTGAGCGCGGTCATCTGTGCACGGCTCTGCCAGTTGCGGGCGAAATGAATCACGCCACCTACCAAGGGGTTTTCTACCCGGCGACGATCCGCATCGTTGAGTTCCGCGCCCGCCACATCGATGATCAGCGGCGCGTGAAGGGTTGTCGTTGCCAGGGTCATGCCTCGTTCTTGTATTCGACCACGACGAAGCTCGCCGCATATTCGGTTTCATCGGTCACCGTCACGTGTGCCGTGAGGCCCTTGGCCTCGAACCATTCTTTCAACTCGCCGTGCAACACGATGACGGGCTTGCCGCTGCGCAGGTTCGCGATCTCGCACAGGCGCCAGGTCATCGGCATGCGCATGCCCAGGCCGATGGCCTTGCTGAAGGCCTCTTTGGCGGAAAAGCGCGTTGCGAGATAGCTCAGGCCGCGCTTGGGCCAGCGCTCGCTACGGGCCTTCCACACCGCGAACTCGGCGTCGCTGAGCACCCGGTGGGCAAAGCGCTCGCCTTGGCGCTCGAAGGTCGCGGCGATGCGACGCAGGTCGCAGATGTCGGTGCCGATGCCGTAGATCATGCCGCTGGAGCGCTCACTTGGCCTCGTCGATGCAGCGCAGGTAGTCCCGCGTGGTGGCCGCGTAGCCCAGCTCGAGCGCGTCGGCGATGAAGGCGTGGCCGATCGAGACCTCCTGGACGCCGCGCACGGCACGCAGGAAAGCGGTCAGGTTGTCGCGGCTCAGGTCATGGCCCGCGTTGATGCCCAGGCCCGCAGCCTGCGCCGCACGAGCCGATTCGACGTAGCGCGCAAGCACGGCCGCTTCGTTCGAAGTGCCGCGCGATGCGGCATATCCCTCGGTGTACAGCTCGACGCGATCGGCGCCCACGGCCTTCGCAGCGGCCATCATCTCGGGAATCGGGTCCATGAACAGGCTCACGCGGACCCCCAGGGCCTTGGCCTCGGCAATCACCGGGCGCAGGCGCTCGGCATCTTCCGGAAAGCTCCAGCCATGGTCGCTGGTCGATTGCGATTCGCTGTCGGGCACAAAAGTGGCTTGATGCGGCTTCAGCTCGCGCACGAAGTCCATCAGGTTGTGGAACGGATTGCCTTCGATGTTGAATTCGATGCCCGGCCAGTCCTTTGCAAGCAGCGCGGAGAGGTCGCTCACGTCGTGCACGCGGATGTGACGCGCGTCCGGCCGCGGATGCACCGTGATGCCCTGCGCACCGGCGGCAAGGCAGGCGTTGGCAGCCTTCAGCACGCTCGGAATGCCCAGGTGGCGCGTGTTGCGCACAAGGGCCACCTTGTTCAGGTTGACCGACAGCGACGTGGTAGCGGAATGGCCGGAAGTGCTCATAGGGCTTGCAAATCTCTCATCATCTGCCGCGTGCGCAGCGTGGACACACCGCAATGGTAGTTGAGCAAGGCGCGCAGCTGGTTTCTGAGGGCACTGTTGCTGCCGGCGTTCATGGTCGCCACCTCCCGCAGCGTGGCGGTAAAGGGGGCGCGATCGTCGAGCACGCCCTGCAGCGATTGCCAATCGGCCCCGGCCAGGGCCGCCTCGCCCTCGCCCGCCAGCCGCAAACCGGCTTCCGGCACCAGGCTGTAGCGTGCCTCCGCCACCAGCGGCTCGAGCGTGAGGGTCTGCGCGTCGAGCGACGGCAACAGGCCCACTTCGCGCAGCAGCAGCAGCTCGAAAGCGCGCAGCGCCGCGGCCTGGGTTGCGGCCTGTGCACCGGCGTGGTCGCCCGCCAGCACCTGCACCACGCCCGCGTACGCGTCGAACAGCGCTTCATGGGCGTCGTCCCGCGCGAGCAGGCGCAGCAGCAATTCGTTGACGTAGTAGCCCGAGAGCAGCGCCTCGCCCGTCGGCATGACGTGGCCGCCCATCCACTCGGCGCCTTTAAGCGTGCGGATCTCGGCGTCGCCGCCATAGTTGAGTTGCAGCGGCTGCAGCGGCAGCAGCACGGGCCTGAAATTGGAGCTCGGCCTCTTCGCCCCCTTGGCCACGAGCGCGATGCGACCGTGGTGGCGGGTGAAGACCTCGAGGATCAGGCTCGATTCGCTCCAGTCGTAGCGATGGAGCACATACGCCGGTTCGTGCGAGACGCGGTGGGCAGTCGCCACTTCATTCGTAGCCGAACGAGCGCACGCGCGCTTCGTCGTCTGCCCAGCCGGAGCGCACCTTCACCCACAGTTCGAGGAAAACCTTGGCGTCGGCCAGCTTCTCGAGCTCGACGCGTGTTTCCATGCCGATGCGCTTGATCCGCTCGCCCTTGTCGCCGATGACCATGGCCTTGTGGCCGTCGCGCTCGACCACGATGGTGGCGGCAATGCGCAGCAGGCGCTTCTGGCCCTTTTTCTGCGGCGGCTCTTCCTCGAACTTGTCGATGATCACCGTCGAGGTGTAAGGCAGTTCGTCTCCGGTCAGGCGGAACAGCTTTTCGCGCACCAGTTCACCGGCAAGGAATTTCTCGCTGCGGTCGGTGAGTTCGTCCTCGGCGTAGAACCAGGGTTGCTCGGGCAGGTATTTTTCGCAGATGCCGAACAGGCGCTCGACATCCTTGGGGTTCTTGGCCGACATCGGCACGAACTCGGCGAAGGGGTGCTTCGCCTGCATGGTCTGCAGCCAGGGTGCGATGTCGCCGCGGCGGTGCACGTTGTCGAGCTTATTGGCCAGCAGAACGGTTGGAATGCCCTTGCCGAGCAGCTTGAGCACCCGCTCGTCGGCCGGCGTGAAGCTGCCCGCCTCGACCACGAAGAGAATCAGGTCCACATCGCCGACCGCGCCCTGCACGGTCTTGTTGAGCGACTTGTTCAACGCATTGGCGTGCAGCGTCTGGAAACCCGGCGTATCGACGAACACGAACTGCGTGGCACCGATTGTGCGCATGCCCGTGATGCGGTGCCGCGTGGTTTGCGCCTTGCGCGAGGTGATGCTGATCTTCTGGCCCACCAGCGCGTTGAGCAGCGTCGACTTGCCCACGTTGGGCTTGCCGACAATGGCCACCAGGCCGCAGTGCTGGGGCCCCGTTCTACCCGTTCCGCTCGCTGCGTCTTCGGGGTGTTCTGCTGCTGAATTTATAGCGTCGTTCATTCTGGTTTCACGCGGCCCCGCGTGCCTTGAGCCGGATCAACATGGCCGCCGCGGCAGCCTGCTCGCCGGCGCGGCGCGAGCCACCGATGCCGCGTTCGCGCAGGCCCAGCTCCGGCACCTCGCACTCGACATCGAAAGTCTGTTTGTGCGCGGCGCCGAGCGTGGCCGCTACGCGGTACACCGGCAACTTCATTTTGTGGCCCTGGAGCCATTCCTGCAATTCGGTCTTCGGGTCCTTGGCGGCGGCTTCCATGCGCGGATTGATTTCCACGGACTCGTAGAGGCGGCGCACCAGCGCCTCGGCGGCCGCAAAGCCCGCGTCGAGGTAGACCGCGCCGATCAGCGCTTCGAGCGCATCGGCGAGGATCGAGGGCCGATTAGGCCCGCCGGAGCGCGCCTCGCCCTCGCCGAGCCGAAGCAGCGGCGACAGCTGGAGCTCGAGCGCCAGGCGATGCAAGGTGTCTTGCTTGACCAGGTTGGCCCGCACGCGCGACAGATCGCCTTCGGGCAAGGCCGAAAGGCGGGTGTAGAGCAGGTGCGACACCGCGAGGTTGAGCACCGAGTCGCCGAGAAACTCCAGGCGCTCGTTGTGGTCAGCCGAAAAACTGCGGTGCGTGAGCGCGAGCTGGAGCAGCCGCGTGTCGGAGAACGAATGCTTGAGGCGCTCCTGCAGCGCTACGAGGCCGCCGTCCACCTTGCGTGTCGCCGCGTTCAGCGGGTCTCGCCTTTGTACTTGAGCACCAGGTAGGCCGGGCCGAACAGCGGAATTTCCCGCTCATAGGCATACGACACGACGACCTTGTCGCCGACCTTCTTGATGTCGAGGTCCTTGCCCGAAACGGACTTGAAGTCGTCGATGGCTTGCGCGCGGTCGAAGATGGCGCGCACTTCGGGCACGGTGGTGCCTTCCTTGGCCTTGTTGGCAGCCTTGTCGATGGCCTGGTACTCGATCAGCGTAGGGATGACCTGCGCGATGACCACGCCCAGGCAACCCAGCACCACGGCGACAAACACCAGACCGATGAACGAGATGCCGCGCTGGTGCGCGGCCCTGCTGCGGATGGACCGATTTGTTCTCATGCCCTCTTACCCCTCGAACAATGCTGATTACTTATTGAAATGGACCGATGCGACCCAGATCGCCGAAGTTCATCCACACAAAGAACGCCCTGCCCACGATGTTCTTGTCCGGCACGAAACCCCAGAATCGGGAGTCCGCCGAATTATCGCGGTTGTCGCCCATCATGAAGTAATTGCCGGCGGGCACCTTGCAGACCACGCCCTCGACCGAATAGCGGCAGTTTTCGCGATAGGGAAAGTCGGTGGCGCCCTGGACGAAAGCCGGGCCGGCGTCGTCGTTGAGCAGCCTGTGCTGCTTGCCGCCGAGGTCTTCGGTGAACTGCTTGAGCAGGCGCATCGAGTCGCCGTCGAGGTAGTCGGGCATCGGGTTCTTGGAAACCGGCTGGCCGTTGATCGTGAGCTTCTTGTTCAGGTAGGCCACCTCGTCGCCCGGAATGCCGACCACGCGCTTGATGTAGTCCATGCTGGGCTTGGGCGGGTAGCGGAACACCACCACGTCGCCGCGCGCCAACGGCGTGCCGTCTGTGATCTTGGTGTTGATGACCGGCAACCGGAGGCCGTAGGTGAACTTGTTGACCAGGATCAGGTCGCCGGTGAGGAGCGTCGGCATCATCGAACCCGACGGGATCTTGAAGGGCTCGTACAGGAACGAGCGCAGCAAGAACACCACCAGGATCACCGGGAACAGCCCGGCCGTCCAGTCGAGCCACCACGGCTGCATGAGCAGGCGCTCGCTCGCCTTGGCGTCGACCGTGTCCACCTGCGTGATGCCCTGGCCGGCCAGGCGGGCGTTGCGCTCGCTCAGCGAAGCCTCGAGTGCGGCAGCGGCGCGTTCGCGGCGCGGCAGGAAGTAGAAGCGCTCGGCCAGCCAGTAGAGACCGGTAACCACGGTGGCGCAGAACAGGAGCAGCGCGAAGTTGCCTTCGATGGCACCAAAGTACCAGGCACCGACGTAGCCGGTAAAGGCCGCGAGGACCAGAGTAGTGATGAATGCCATTTTTGAGATCAGTCTTCGACTTGCAGAATCGCGAGGAAGGCCTCTTGCGGGACCTCGACGGAGCCGATCTGCTTCATTCTTTTCTTGCCCGCTTTCTGCTTCTCGAGCAGCTTTTTCTTGCGGGTGATGTCGCCGCCGTAGCACTTGGCAAGAACGTTCTTGCGCAGCGCCTTGATTGTCTCACGCGCAATGATGTTCACCCCGATGGCCGCCTGGATGGCAACGTCGAACATCTGGCGCGAAATGATCTCGCGCATCTTCGACACCACCGCCCGGCCGCGGTACTGCGACTGGGTGCGGTGCACGATGATGGACAGCGCGTCGACCTTCTCGCCGTTCAGCAGGATGTCGACCTTGACCACGTCGGACGCGCGGTACTCCTTGAACTCGTAGTCCATGGAGGCATAGCCGCGGCTGACCGATTTCAGCTTGTCGAAGAAGTCGAGCACGATTTCGCCGAGCGGCATTTCGTAGGTCAGCATGACCTGGCGGCCGTGGTAGGCCATGTTCATCTGCACGCCGCGCTTCTGGTTGGCCAGCGTCATCACTGCGCCCACGTATTCCTGCGGCATGTAGAGATGCACGGTGACGATCGGCTCGCGAATCTCGCTCATCTTGCCCACGTCTGGCATCTTGGACGGGTTCTCGACCATGATGACTTCGCCGTCGTTGCGCACCACCTGGTACACCACGCTCGGCGCGGTGGTGATCAGGTCCTGGTCGAACTCGCGCTCGAGCCGCTCCTGCACGATTTCCATGTGCAGCAGGCCCAGGAAGCCGCAGCGGAAGCCGAAGCCCAGCGCCTGGCTCACCTCGGGCTCGTAGCGCAGCGACGAATCGTTGAGCTTGAGTTTTTCCAGCGCGTCGCGCAGCGAGTCGTACTCGCTGGCTTCGGTCGGGTAGAGGCCGGCGAACACCTGCGGTTGGATTTCCTTGAAGCCCGGCAGCGCCTCGGTGGCAGTGGCAGCCGCGCCGCCGGTGCCCGGCTTGATGAGCGTCACGGTGTCGCCGACCTTGGCGGCCTGCAGCTCCTTGATGCCCGCGATGATGTAGCCCACCTCGCCCGCCTCGAGCGATGCACGCGGCTCGTTGGCCGGCGTGAAGACGCCGATGTTGTCGGCGTTGTACGTGGCGCCGGACGCCATCATCTTGATGCGCTCGCCCTTCACCAGGCGGCCGTCCACCACGCGCACCAGCATGACCACGCCCACGTAGGGATCGAACCAGCTGTCGACGATCATCGCGCGCAGCGGGCCGTCGGGGTTGCCGCGCGGCGGCGGCATCTTGTGCACGATGGCTTCGAGGATCTCCTCGATGCCGAGACCTGTCTTGGCGGAACACGGAATCGCATCGGTCGCATCGATGCCGATCACGTCTTCGACTTCCTTGCGCGCGTTGTCGGGATCCGCGTTCGGCAAGTCCATCTTGTTGAGCACCGGCACCACTTCCACACCGAGGTCGAGCGCGGTGTAGCAGTTGGCCACTGTCTGCGCTTCGACACCTTGCGATGCATCGACGACGAGCAGCGCACCTTCGCATGCCGACAACGAGCGGCTCACTTCATATGAGAAGTCGACGTGGCCCGGCGTGTCGATCAGATTGAGGTTGTAGACCTGTCCATCGAGCGCCTTGTAGTGCAGCGCAGCGGTCTGCGCCTTGATGGTTATCCCACGCTCTTTTTCGATGTCCATCGAGTCGAGCACCTGCGCTTCCATCTCGCGTTCCGCGAGGCCGCCGCAACGCTGGATCAAACGATCGGCGAGCGTCGACTTGCCGTGATCGATGTGCGCAATGATCGAAAAATTTCTGATGTGATTCATCAACGGGAACGCTTAAGTACTTGAATTGGCTCGTGCGCAGAGTGCGACAGGCAAGAAAAAAGGGCGCGTCTTCTGGAGACGCGCCCTGAACCAACAAGCAATGGCAACTGCAGTAGTTGGAACTTCATTGTAGGCAAAAAGGGAGGCACGTACATCCGGGGACAGGGTCAAAACGGGTCGTTGCGGGTCCACAACATGAAAGATATAAACAACTTATCCACAGGTTCGGTGGAGCACTCGATGAACAACTTGTGGGCGATCTGTGGAGCAGCGGTGGACTGCTGTCTGACATCTCGCATCGTGAAGGAATTCGCCCTCCTTATGCATGGACCCACCGCCCAAGGGCTCCTATTCTACCGAAAACCGTCCTAAGCCTACTTACAAGTTAGTAGCCACCAACAAAATAACGCCTCTTCCCGGCCCAAAAATTTTTTTGAGCCAAGCTGCCGAGCGTCGCAAACACCTCAAAAAAAGGCCCCAAACCCGACTGTCGGGTGGGGCCACTTGACGGCAGCGCCAGATCAGCGTGCGGGTCGGATCAGGGCATATTGCGCCCACTCGCCGCGGCGGAACAGCACGCTGAGCGGCTTGCTCTTGTCGGCCTTGGCCAAGGCGGATTCGAATTCCTTGACGCTGGTCACTTCGATATTGCCGACCGAAAGAATCACGTCGCCTTCACGCAGACCGGCCCGCGCGGCGGCATCGGTCGCCGCGTCGATACGCACGCCGCGCGCCTTGAGCTCCTTCTTCTGCGCGTCGGTAAGGTCGCTGACCACAAGGCCGATCGCCTTTCCGGCGGTGGACGACGGCTTGGCCTGCGGCTCCTCGCGGTCCGACTGGCGCTTGCTCGAAGGCTTGGCTTCGGGGTCGCCCTCTGCAACGGTGATCGAAAGTTCACGCGAGCTGCCGTTGCGGAATACGGTGAGCGTGCTCTTCACGCCCGGCTTGGTGCTGGCCACCGAACGCGAGAGATCGCTCGGCGTTTCGATGACCTTGTCGCCGTACTTGGTGATGATGTCGCCTTCGCGCACACCGGCCTTGTCGGCCGCCGAGCCCGGCACCACGCTGCTCACCACGGCGCCGCGCGCCTTGCCGAGGCCAAGAGACTCTGCCACGTCCTTCGAGACCGAGCCGATGGTCACGCCGATCAGGCCGCGCGAGACACGGCCCGTGGTGCGCAACTGGTCGCTGACGCGGATTGCCTCGTCGATCGGGATCGAGAACGAAATGCCCATGTAGCCGCCGGAGCGCGAGTAGATCTGGCTGTTGATGCCGACCACCTCGCCGCGCAGGTTGATAAGCGGCCCGCCCGAGTTGCCGGGGTTGATGGCCACGTCGGTCTGGATCAGGGGCACCAGGTCGCCGGTGTCGCGCTGTTTCGCGCTCACGATGCCGGCAGTAACGGTGTTCTCCAGCCCGAAGGGCGAGCCGATGGCCATCACCCATTCGCCGACGCGCAGCTTCGAGATGTCGCCGACCTTCACCACGGGAAGCCCCGTGGCCTCGATCTTGACCACCGCGACGTCGCTGCGCTTGTCGGCGCCGATCAGCTTGGCCTTGAACTCGCGCTTGTCGGTGAGGGTGACCAGAATCTCCGACGCATCCTCAATGACGTGGGCATTGGTCATCACATAGCCGTCCGCGGTCAGGATGAAGCCCGAGCCCACGCCGCGCGGACGCTCTTCTTCCTGGGGCTGCGGCCGGTTCGGACGCGGGCCCGGGCGCGGATTGCCGGGCAGCGGCTGCCCGAAGAAGCGCCGGAAGAACTCCTGCATTTCCTCGTCCATTTCTCCACCGCCGCCACTGCGGGTGGAAACCTTTTCGACGGTGCGGATCCCGACCACTGCAGGCCCCACCTGCTCGACCAGATCGGCGAAGTCGGGCAAGCCGCGCGCTTGCGGTGTCTGGGGCGTCTGGGCAACGGCCGAGGTGGCCGGCAGGAAACCCACGCTGGCCGAACAGGCCAGGCCGAATGCGAAGAGATAGGAACGAAGCTTGTGTCCCTCGACTTTGAACATCATCGGTTTTCTTTCAAAAGAACAGAGCGACCAAAAGAAGAGCTATGAGTCTGTGATGCGGACTTGGTTCAGCGCCACTTGCGCATGCGCGTCAGGTCAGCGCGTGCGCGCGAGACTTTGGGCAAAAGCATTTAGCGTCTGCTGTGGCACCTCGCCCACGGCGGTGAGCCACCAGTCGCTTGCCGGCTCGGGCAATCGCCGGCGAATGGCGTTGGTTGCACCAATGGTCAGCACGCCGTCGCGCGGTGCGCGCTTTTCATCGTAGCGCTCGATGAAAAGCGACACCGAAGCGAGGCCATCGGAGAAGGTCCACTGAACGGTGCGGTCCTGCCCCGTCTTGTCGCCGCCCGCCGGGCGCCGATAGAAGCTGCGCGGCTTGAAACCGGCCACCGGCGTCTTGAGAACCCAGCCTTCGTCTTGCGCGCTGGTGCGCTCGAGCTCGAGCTTCTCGATGCGGTAACCGCTTGTATTGGTCATCATCTGCGCGAGGGCCTGCGCCTTGACCGGGGCATCGAGCTGCAATTCGGAAAACGCCGATTGCTCGACCACGCGTGAATCGCCGTCCACGGTCTGCAGCTTGATGACGAGGCCGGAGCGGCGCTCGCTCCAGATGCGATAGCCGAAGCGCAAGGTGTCATGCGGCACCAGCTGCACCACATCGGCATCGAAGCCCGCCACGCGGTCCTTGCCGACGGCCCGGACGTCGTAGAAGTCGCCAATCGACGAATCCGGCTTGTCGGGCAGGTTGGGGAAAAGGTCGAGGTTTTCGCGCTTTTCGACCTTCACGACCTTTGCCTCGGGCAGGAAGGTCATGACGTGGTGGTTGCGCCTGAATGTCGAGCGCGGCGGCCCCGAGAGGGCTTCGATGCGTTCGATCTGCAGGTCGCCCTCTCGCACATGCCAGATGCGCGCGCTCGACAAATCGCCGCCCGCCGCCGAAACCACAAAAGTGCCAACGTAGTTGCGTTGCCGCGCTCCGGTGTGCATGCGCTGAAGCCACTCAACCACACCCATGGCCGGCGGAGCGTCGCCGGCTTGCGCCGAGGCTGCTCCCTTTGCATTCATCGGACCCGAACGGGTCTGTGCGATGGCGACTTGCGCCAGGCAGAAAGCAGTGAACACCAGCGCGAACGCACGTACGGAGATCGGCATCTGAACGGTCATTGGGAGCGACAGGCGCGCAATCAGCGCGTGGGCCCCTCGAAGGTCGCGTTGCGCAAGAAGCCCGAAGGCATCTGCGAAGCGCCGCCGGCTTGCTGGTGCGCCTCGAGCAATTGGTCGAGCCGCGGATCGCGCAGCATGACCTGGGCGCTGCCGTTGCCGACCACCACGCGAGTCGGCGTCAGCGTGGTGGCGGCAGGCGACTGGCCGTTGACCGCTGCAGCCGCCAGCACCGAATTGGCGGCCGGTTGCTGCTGCGCCGCGATCTGCGCCCCGGAAGACGGGAAGCCCGCTCCGTTGCCCACCAATGTCCAGCTGATGGCAGCCACGGCCACCAGCGACGCGGCGCCTGCCACCAGCTTCCAGCGGAACACCGGCTCGTTGGCGGCGTCGGCCCTGCGCTGCAGCGTGACCACCTTGGTGGCCGTTACCGGCGCCAGGACCGGGGTCGCAACCACGGGCTCGGCCGCAAGGCGCTGCTGGAATCGGGTCAGGAACGCGTCGCTGTCGCTGCAAGGCGCGTGGGCACCCGAGCGCAGAACGTCGCCCACCACGTGATAGGAACGCCAGGCGGCGCGCGCATCGTCTTCGGCGCAGACGGCTTCGATGGCCCGCGCGAAGTCGTCGCCCTGCAAATGACCGTCCGCCAGTGCGGACACCTGTTCACGAGCCGTCATCGTCTGATTCATTTCATTCACCTGCTTACCTACCAACGCTTGCCTGACTGGTTGTCCAGCAGCGGTTTGACCCTGGCCGAAATGGCCTCGCGCGCCCGGAAAATACGCGAACGCACCGTGCCGATAGGGCAATCCATGACCTCGGCAATCTCTTCGTAACTCATGCCCTCGATTTCGCGGAGGGTGACAGCCTGCCGCAACTCGGCAGGCAGCGCTTCCATGGCCGCTTCGACAACGCTGGCGATTTCGTTTGCCGCCAGCACCGATTCGGGGGTCTCGTCGCTGATTGGTTCGTTTCCGGGGCGGTAAGTTTCATCGTCTTCTTCAGAAGACGGCCGCAGGGCGCTTTCGGAAATGGTGGGGTCGCGCTTCATGTCGACCAGCGCCTTCTTGGCGGTGTTGACCGCGATCCGGTAAAGCCAGGTGTAGAACTGGGCATCGCCACGGAACTGGTGAAGCGCCCGGTAGGCCCGGATGAAGGTTTCCTGCGCGATATCCTCGACCAGGTCGACATCGCGCACCATGCGCCCGATCAGGCGCTCGATCCGGCGCTGGTATTTGATGACCAGCAGCTCGAACGCCTTCTGGTCGCCCGCAACCGTCCGCTGGACGAGCTGGAGATCGACCTCACCTGGGCGCGGTGCCTCGACGGACACATCGGTCAAGCCGGAGTCCGGTGGCACTGGCGGCGGAGAAGTGGTCATCGGGGAGATTCAGGGCGCGTCGGCCGGCACGGTCGCCCGCCAAGGCTCGCCGGCAGGCGACGCGGACGGGGGGCGCGAATATACCGCACGGCGCAGATCGCGCCAGCGCTCCGGCATGGCGCGCTGTTCGATGCATATCCAACGTGCGGCGCGGCCCGGCTGGCTCAGCCGAACCAGCAGCAGCGACTGAAGATCGAGCGCCACGGAGGCCTGCGCGGCATGGACGGCGCGGCCCCGGTCGGTGCCCGTGAGGCTCCAATGGAGTCCGTCGAAGTGCAAGACGCCAGCGCCGTCGCTTCGCAGCCCGAGCGCGGCCGCAATGCCTGAAAACAGAACACTCAGAACCAGGAGCAGCTGGCGCCAGCCGGCACTATCGAAGAGATAGCAAGAGAGGCCTGCGCAGCAGGCTCCCAGGGCCCAGGTGGCTATCAGTATCCGGGTTGCGCCGCGCGAGCGCCCCACCGGGTAGGTCACCGACGGTGCGCTGTGCATGAAAGAGCAAGGCTCAAGCGCGCTTGAACACCAGCGTGCCGTTGGTGCCGCCGAAGCCGAAGTTGTTCTTGACCGCGACATCGATCTTGAGATCGCGCGCCACATTGGCGCAGTAGTCGAGGTCGCACTCCGGATCCTGGTTGAAGATGTTGATGGTCGGCGGGCTCTTCTGGTGATGCAGTGCGAGCACCGTGAACACCGATTCAATGCCGCCGGCACCGCCCAGCAAGTGGCCGGTCATCGACTTGGTCGAGTTCACGACCAGCTTCTTCGCGTGATCGCCGAAAGTCCTCTTGACCGCATTGGTCTCGTTGAGGTCGCCGATCTGCGTGGAAGTGCCATGGGCATTCAGGTACTGCACCTGGTCGGCATTGACGCCTGCATTGGCGAGCGCCATGGCCATCGAGCGGCTCGGGCCGTCGACGTCGGGTGCGGTCATGTGGTACGCGTCGCCGGTCAGGCCGAAGCCCGCCACTTCCGCATAGATCTTGGCGCCGCGCGCCTTGGCGTGTTCGTATTCTTCGAGCACCAGCACGCCGGCGCCCTCGCCCAGCACGAAGCCGTCGCGGTCCTTGTCCCAGGGACGGGAAGCCGTTGCGGGATCGTCGTTGCGCGTGCTCAGCGCGCGCGGCGCGGTAAAGCCGCCGATGCCGAGCGGAGAAATAGTCGACTCGGCGCCGCCCGCGATCATGACGTCGGCATCGCCGTACTCGATCATGCGCGCCGAGGTGCCGATGGCGTGCAGGCCGGTGGTGCAGGCGGTCACGACGGCGATGTTCGGGCCCTTGAAGCCGTACTTGATGGACACGTGGCCCGAGATCATGTTGATGATCGAAGCCGGCACGAAGAACGGCGAAATGCGGCGGGGGCCGCGAGTCGCGTATTCGCCATGCGTCTCTTCGATCATCGGCAGGCCGCCAATGCCCGAGCCGATGTTGCAGCCGATGCGCACGGCTTCTTCGTACGACAGCGCTTCGCCGGTCGGCAGTCCGCTGTCCTGCACCGCCTGAATGGCGGCGGCAAGCCCCAGATGAATGAAGCGGTCCATGTGACGCGCTTCCTTCTCCGAGATGTATTGGGTGATGTCGAAACCCTTCACCTCACCTGCGAACTTGCAAGCGAAGGCGCTTGCATCGAACGCGGTGATGTTCGCAATGCCCGACTTCCCGGCCAACAGGTTGGCCCAGGACTCGGTCGCGGTGTTTCCGACAGGAGCGATGCAACCGAGTCCGGTCACGACGACGCGGCGTTTGGTCATGCCGGCAAACCTTTCTGGAAGCGCTGAACAGCTGCTGGCGGCGCGTACGGGGCTTGAAAGAAGCGCCGCCGGCCGTCGCAGTTGCAGCCGGCCCGATCAGGCCTTTTGATTCTTGGTGGCGTAGTCGACGGCGTTTTGCACCGTGGTGATCTTCTCGGCGTCTTCATCCGGAATTTCAATGCCGAATTCGTCTTCGAGTGCCATCACCAGTTCGACCGTGTCGAGCGAGTCCGCGCCGAGGTCGGCCACGAAGGCCTTTTCGTTCGTTACTTGGGACTCTTCCACGCCGAGTTGCTCGGCGATGATTTTCTTGACACGTGCTTCGATATCGCTCATTTGGTTCCCTCTGAGGGTTGTAGGTAATCGGTGGATTTTAGCCGGGCGCATTGTGGCATTTGCCGTGCGCCCGGGACGGGGAAAGATTGCGCCTTGCGGCCAATTACATGTGCATGCCGCCGTTGACGTGCAGTTCCTGCCCCGTCACATAGGAAGCCTGCGGAGATGCAAGATACGCCACTGCATGCGCGATGTCGGCCGGCTTGCCCAGGTGGCCCAGCGGAATCTGCTGGAGCAGCGCCTGTTGCTGTGCCTCGGGCAGGCTGGCGGTCATGTCGGTTTCGATGAAACCCGGGGCAACGCAGTTGACCGTGATGCTGCGGCTGCCGAGTTCGCGTGCCAGCGCCCGGGTCATGCCCGCGACGCCGGCCTTGGCCGCGGCGTAGTTGGCCTGGCCGGCATTGCCGGAGGCCCCGACCACGCTGGTGATGCTGATGATCCGGCCGTAGCGCTGCTTCATCATCGGGCGAATCACGGCGCGCGAAAGACCGAACACAGCCTTGAGATTGGTGGCCAGCACCGCATCCCAGTCGTCGTCCTTCATGCGCATGGCGAGCGTATCGCGCGTGATGCCGGCGTTATTGACCAGAACGTGGATGGCGCCATAGGCCTTCACGATCTCATCGATGAGGGCCTCGACGGCAGCGCCGTCGTTCACGTCCAGTGCGCGGCCGCGGCCGCCGAAGGCGCTGAGCGCCGAAGTGATCTTGCCCGCGCCTTCTTCGGTGGTGCCGGTGCCGACCACCTTGAGGCCGCGCTGGGCGAGCTCTAGCGCAATGGCTGCGCCAATGCCGCGCGATGCGCCGGTGACCAGGGCTACTTGCCCTTCAAATTTGGGAATGCTCATAAAAGAAGTGTCCGGGCCTTTCGCCGTTCAGGCGGCGAGCAGTTGTCGGGAGTCCGCGAGCGTTGCTGGGTCGTACACCGACGCGGCTTCGAGCTCGGGGGCGATGCGCTTGACCATTCCGGCCAGCACCTTGCCGGGCCCGCACTCGATGATGGCGGCTACACCGCGCAGTTTCAAGGCCTGCACGCTTTCAACCCAGCGAACCGGGCCGGCGGCCTGGCGCACCAGGGCTTCGCGGATGCGGGCCGGATCGGTCTCCACGGCCACGTCGATATTGTTGAGTACCGGAATCTGGGGCGGAGCGAGCGTGATGGTGCTGAGCTTCTCGCGCAGCGCTTCGGCCGCGGGCTTCATCAGGCTCGAATGGAACGGCGCCGACACGGGCAACAGCAACGCACGCTTGGCGCCGTTGGCCTTGAGCACCTCGCAGGCCTTGTCGACGGCCGCCTTGCTGCCTGCGATCACGGTTTGCATCGGGTCGTTGAAATTCACCGCCTCGACGATCTCGGCGCTGCCCGCACCGAAAGACGCAGTGGCTTCCGCGCAGCCCGCTACGACCTTGCCAACTTCCATACCGAGAACGGCGGCCATGGCGCCGGTGCCGACGGGCACCGCCTGCTGCATTGCTCGCGCACGAAACCGCACCAGCGGCGCGGCTTGCGCCAGCGTGAGCACGCCGGACGCCACCAGCGCGGAGTACTCGCCCAGCGAATGTCCCGCCACGACCGAAGGGGCCGCGCCGCCTTCAGCCAGCCAGGCGCGCCAGGCCGCCACGCCGGCCACCAGCATGACCGGCTGCGTGTTGGTGGTGAGCGCCAGCTCTTCCTTGGGGCCGTTCTTGATCAGCGCGGCAATGTCTTCGCCCAGCGCTTCGGATGCCTCGCGCAGGGTTTCGACAACGGCCGGATGGTCGCCCCAGGCGTCGAGCATGCCGACGGCCTGCGAGCCCTGACCCGGAAAGACAAAAGCGAAGGATTTCATTGTTTTTAACGCGTCATGTCGCACTGCGGCCCCACGCGGGCGCCGCAATACGCTACAGATTCAATAGC
Source organism: Variovorax paradoxus (assembly GCF_009755665.1). Taxonomy (NCBI): domain Bacteria; kingdom Pseudomonadati; phylum Pseudomonadota; class Betaproteobacteria; order Burkholderiales; family Comamonadaceae; genus Variovorax; species Variovorax paradoxus. The sequence continues at coordinate 1,540,892 of NZ_CP046622.1, read as the reverse complement.
ACCGCGCCCCAGGTGAAGCCACCGCCCACGCCTTCGAGCATGACGGTTTCGCCCTTTTTCACCTTGCCGGAGCGCACGGCTTCGTCGAGCGCCAGCGGAATCGAGGCGGCCGAGGTATTGCCGTGCTCGTTGACCGTGACGATGAGCTTCTCGCGCGGAAGCTTCAGTTTCTTGGCCGTGCCTTCCATGATGCGGATGTTGGCCTGGTGCGGAATGAGCCAGTCGATGTCCGCGTCGGTCTTGCCTGCCTTTGCGAGCGTGGCACGCGCGGCTTCTTCGAGCACGCGCACCGCAAGCTTGAAAACGGCCTGGCCGTCCATGTGCAGCAGGGGCGTACCCAGCACATTGCCCCCGGACACATGGCCCGGCACGCAAAGAATGCCGACGTGCTTGCCGTCCGCATGCAGGTCGCTCGCCAGGATGCCGGGCTCTTCGCTCGCTTCGAGGACCACGGCGCCAGCACCGTCGCCGAACAGCACGCAGGTGGTGCGGTCATTGAAATCGAGAATGCGCGAGAACACTTCGGCGCCGACCACCAGTGCGCAACGCGCAGTGCCGGTGCGAATCATGGCGTCGGCCACGGTCAGTGCATAGACAAAACCACTGCAGACCGCCTGCACGTCGAACGCCGGGCAGCCGGCGATGCCGAGCTTGTTCTGAAGGATGGCGGCCGACGACGGAAACACCATGTCGGGCGTCGACGTGGCGACGATGATCAGGTCGACCTCTTCCGCCTTGCGCCCCGCCGCCTCGAGCGCGCTGCGGGCGGCTTCAAGGCCGAGATCGCTGCTCGTTACCTCGGGTGCCGCGAAATGGCGCGCGTGGATGCCGGTGCGCTCGACGATCCATTGGTTCGAAGTTTCGATGCCGCGCGTTGCCAATTCCTTGGCAAGGTCGTCGTTGGTCACCCGGCGCGGAGGCAGATAGCTGCCGGTGCCGGTGATGCGTGAATAAGGGCTCATCAAGCGTGAAGGGCCGTCGCGTCCGCTGGCACCGCCGACTCCTGCCGCGCGAGCAATGGCGCGGCGTGGGCAATGCGGGCCCGCACGCGATCGAGCAGGTTGTTGCGAGCGGCATCATAAGCGCGATCCAGCGCATGGCCGAAAGCCACTTCGTCAGCCGAGCCATGGCTCTTGAAAACCAGCCCGCGCAGGCCCAACAGGGCTGCGCCGTTGTATCGACGGTGATCCAGGCGATTTTTAAAAGCTTTTAGCACCGGATAGGCAACGATAGCCGCAGCCTTGGTGAAAATACTCCGCGAGAATTCCACGCGAATGAACTCGCCGATCATCGACGCAACGCCTTCGCTGGCCTTCAGGGCGACGTTGCCGACAAAACCGTCACATACAACGATGTCGGTCGTTCCCTTGAAAATGTCGTTGCCTTCCACGTTTCCGTAGAAGTTCAAATCTTTCGAGTTGGCTGCAGCACGAAGCAGTTGGCTTGCTTTTTTGATTGTTTCGCTGCCTTTGATGGCTTCTTCGCCCACATTGAGCAAGCCGACCGAAGGCGACTCGTTGCCCGTGAGCGCGGAGACCAGCGCGGAGCCGAGCACGGCAAATTGCAACAAATCTTCGGCATCGCAATCGACATTCGCACCCAGGTCGAGCACCGTGGTGGCGCCGCCCCTGATGTTGGGCAGCTGCGGCGCAATCGCGGGGCGGTCGATGCCGTCGAGCGTCTTGAGCAGGTAGCGCGCAATCGCCATCAGCGCACCCGTATTGCCGGCCGAGATGGCAGCTTGGGCGGCACCGTCCTTGACCTGCTGGATCGCAATGCGCATTGAAGAGTCTTTCTTCTTGCGCAGCGCAATTTCGACCGGGTCGTCCATGCCCACCACTTCGCTGGCGGCAACGATGCGCGCCCTCGGGTGCTCGCCGAAGCTGGCCAGGGCCGCGGGTGCGCCAACCAGCAGCAGCGATGCCTCGACATGCCGATCGAGAAACGCGCGGCAGGCCGCAAGCGTGACGCGCGGCCCATGGTCGCCACCCATGCAATCGACGGCAAGCGTGATTGCGGCGGGCGCGGCGGAGGATTCGGGGGAGGAAGACGTAACCATCAAAACAAAGGCCCGACGCTACAGCAAAAGTAGCTTCGGGCCTCGGCCTTGGGATGCGAAATCAGGCTTCGGACTTGTTCTTGAGGACCTGACGGCCACGGTAGAAACCGTTCGGGCTGATGTGGTGACGCAGGTGCGTTTCACCAGTGGTCGGTTCCACGGCAATGCCGGGCACGACCAGCGCATTGTGGGAACGGTGCATGCCGCGCTTGGAAGGCGACTTTTTGTTTTGCTGGACGGCCATGATGGCTCCTGGACTGTTAGGTGAGTGAGTGGATGCGCTCTCTTGCGGTGGCAATACAGCAGCATGTATGGAATGCCTTGGTCTGTCTTGCTGCTCACGGCGGCGCGCGCGAAGCCCATGATTATAGCCCAGCCTGCGAGAAAGGGCTACTTGCCCTCTTCCGGCTTGCGCGAGCGCAACGCATCGAGCACCGCGAAGGGGTTGGGCTTGGCCTCTTCGGCCGCCTTGAAGTCCTCGTCGCTGGACGAAAGCTGGATTGGCGTGGGGCACACCTCGTGGACGGGCATGACGGGGATTTCCATCAAAAGCTCGTCTTCGATGAGGGCGTGGAGGTCGAAATCGCGGCTCACGACGAGCAGGTCTTCTTCGGATTCATCGTCTTCAGCATCGGCGGTGGCCTCGTCGGCCACGAAACGGAACCAGCGGTCCGATGCAACAAGCGTATCAACCGGTGCCAGGCATCGCTGGCAGACCAGCGGCACTGTCGTTTCGGCCACCAGGTGCAGCCAGGGTTCGGCCTTGCCGTCGGCGCCGGTGCGCTGTTCGCCGGTCGCCTCCCAGTGCACCAAGGCTTCTGGCGCCGGTGCGGCCAGCTCCTGCGCGAGCCGGGGGTAATCAGGAACCGCGTCGTCAGCCGAAAGCACCGCGGCTTCAGCAGCAAAGGCGGCTACGTCGAGCCGCTGGGGAACAAATTCTCTCTTCATCCGCACCAGTCTAGCGCGCCCACCGGGGGAATTGGCGCGGTGCGGCCAAAGCCTCTTTGCAGGCTCACGCACAATCGTCTCCATGCAACGCCCCTTGATCCTTGCCTCGACCTCGCGCTATCGGCGCGAACTGCTGAACCGCCTCCGCTTGCCCTTCGAGGTGCAGCCTCCGGAAGTCGACGAAACCCCGCTTCCCGGCGAAACCCCGCGCGAATTGGCCGAACGCCTGGCGTTGGAAAAAGCCCGTGCCGTGGCCGCACGCTTTCCCGAGGCCGTGGTCATCGGCTCGGACCAGGTGGCCGACCTGGCCGGCGAGGCGCTCGGCAAGCCCGGCGACCACGCGCGCGCCACGGCCCAATTGCGCAGGATGCGAGGCCAGACGCTGATATTCCAGACCGCCGTGGCCGTCGTTTGCCAGGCCACCGGCTTTGTCGAACGCGACCTGGCGCCGGTCCGGGTCGTTTTTCGGGACCTCAGCGATGCGGCCATCGAGCAGTACCTGCAGGCCGAACAGCCCTACGACTGCGCCGGCAGCGCCAAGAGCGAAGGACTCGGCATCGCATTGCTGAGCGCCATCGACAGCGACGATCCCACCGCCTTGGTCGGCCTGCCGCTGATCCGCACCTGCCGCATGCTGCGTTCCGCCGGAGTCGAACTGCTGTGACCCCGGGCAAGCTCTATCTCGTACCCGCGCCGCTCGACTTCGGCTGCGACACCCAGGCACCGCTCCAGGACGCCCTGCCCCTCGGCACGCTGCAGGCGGCCGCCGGCATTACCCATTGGATCTGCGAAAACGCGAAATCGGCCCGCGCCTACCTGAAGCGGATCGATGCCGTCGTTCCGCTGGCGGCGCCACTCCAGGCGCAGGACATCCGGGAGCTGCCGCGCGAGGTTCACAAGAAAGGCGACCACGCCGGCCAGTTCGACGCCCGCCCCCTGCTGGCCGCCGCGCTCGAAGGCCATGACATCGGCCTTCTGAGCGAAGCCGGCATGCCGGCGGTCGCAGACCCGGGCTCTTCGGTGGCACGCGCCGCGCATGACCTCGGTGTCGCCGTGGTGCCGCTCACCGGTCCGGTGTCGCTGCTGCTGGCGCTGGCCGCGAGCGGCCTCAACGGCCAGAACTTCGCTTTCGTCGGATATCTGCCCCAGGATTCCGGCGAGCGGCAAAGCCGCATCCGCGAACTCGAGGCGCTGGCGCTGAAGACAGGCCAGACGCAGCTGTTCATTGAAACCCCCTACCGCAATGCCGCGCTGCTCCAGGCGCTGGTTCAAACGCTGCAGCACAACACCCGCCTTGCCGTGGCGCGCGGTCTGACGCTGGCGACGGCCCATGTGCGCAGCGAAACGGTGAAGGCCTGGCGTGCCAAGGCGTCCGGCGTCGCTACGGACGAACGCCTGCCGGCGGTGTTCGCGATCGGGCGTTGACGATGGTGGTCACCTCCAGCACCCGCTGGGCCTCGCGCGCGCAGTTCTTTTCCTCCGGCTTCATCTTTGCGACCTGGGGCGTGCACGTTCCCACCGTCAAGGCCCATTACGGCATCGACGAGGCCCAACTCGGCCTCGCAATGCTCGCCGCCGGTGCGGGCGCGATGTACGGCCTGACCAGCGCCGGCCGCTGGATCGGGCGCCACGGCCCCCGGCGCATGGCAGCCGTCTGCGGCTGCGTCTACGCGCTGCTGCTGGCCGGGTTGATCGCCATGCCAGGCTACCTCGCCCTGCTGGGGCTGCTTGCAGCCTTCGGCCTTGTGACCAGTGTGTTCGACGTGGCCATCAACACCGAAGCGGCGCAACTCGAACTTCATGGCGGCACACCCTTGATGAGCGGCATGCACGGCATGTTCAGCCTTGGCGGCATGGCCGGTGCCGCAAGCGGCAGCGCCGCACTCGCCGCCGGCCTGGGCGCCCAGGCGCACCTGCTGTGGGTTGCGGCCGCCATGGTGCTGATGGTGGCCGTGTCTTCGATGCGCATGCTGCCCAACCCACCAGCCACAACCGATGCAAGCACCGCGGACCGCAAGTTCCGGCTGCCCCGCGGCGCGCTCGCTGTGCTTGGCGTGCTGGCGGCCCTGGGCCTGATTGCCGAGGGCGCCATCTACGACTGGAGCGTGCTCTACATGCAACAGGAACTCGGCAGCCCGCAGAAGCAGGCCGCGCTGGCCTACGCGAGTTTCTCGGCGGCGATGGCGGCCGCGCGCTTCGGCGGCGACGCCATGCGGGCCCGTTTTTCACCGGCCGCGCTGCTGCTCGGCAGCGGCGTGCTGGCGGCCGCGGCCATGACGCTGGTGCTGCTGACGAATCTTCCGTGGCTTGCGCTGATCGGCTTTGCGGGCGTGGGAGTCGGTTTTGCGAACGTGGTGCCGATTCTGTTCGGCGCATCGGCGCGCGTGCCGGACGTCGAACCCGCCACCGGCATTGCCGCTGTCTCGGCCGTGGCTTATCTGGGGTTCATGGCCGGCCCCGCGGTCATCGGCTTGCTGGCGCGGGCCAGTTCGCTGACGGCCGCACTGTATGTGGTGGTGGTTTTTGCCGTGGCGCTTGCCGCCTCGGCCCGATACACGAACAGCGGCGGCGACCAGCCCGCCTGAGCCGGGCGCCGGAGAGCAGCCCTAGCGCAGCGCCGGGGCGGCAGACTGCAGCGAGCGCACCGTGGCGTCGCCCATGGCGGCGCCGAATTTCTTCGCGAGCTTCTCGGCCACGTTGTCGCGGCGGGTGTAGTCGGTCACCTCTTCGGCCTTGATGACTTCGCGCGCCACGTAGTCGACATTGCCCAGTTGGTCCGCCAGGCCGAACTCGACGGCTTGTTCGCCGCTCCAGAACAGCCCGCTGAAGAGGCCCGGGGTGTCGAGCTTGAGGCGGTCGCCGCGCCCGCTTTTCACCACGTTGATGAACTGCTGGTGAATCTGGTTCAGCATGGCCTGCGCATGCGCGCGTTGCGCATCGCTCATGGGACTGAACGGGTCGAGAAAGCCCTTGTTGTCTCCGGCCGTCAGCAGACGGCGCTCGACGCCGACCTTTTCCATCACGCCGGTAAACCCGAAACCGTCCATCAGCACGCCGATGCTGCCGACGATGCTGGCCTTGTCGACGTAGATCTTGTCGGTGGCGGCGGCAATGTAATAGGCCGCGGAAGCGCAGGTTTCTTCGACCACGGCGTACACCGGCTTCTTGTGCTTGGCCTTCAGGCGCTTGATCTCGTCGCTGATGATGCCGGCCTGCACGGGGCTTCCGCCCGGCGAATTGATGAGCAGCACGATGCCCTTGGCGCCCTCGTCCTCGAAGGCGGTCTTCATTGCGGCAATGACGAATTCGGCGCTGGCGTCGCCGCCATTGGCAATTTCGCCCTTGATTTCGACGACCGCCGTGTGGGCCGTGGTCTTGGCGGTGCTCGGCGTGCTGCGCGACATGGCCAGCCAGACCAGGAAGATGAAGAAGGCGAGCCACGAAAGACGCGTAAAGGTTTTCCAGCGGCGCGCGGCCTTCTGCTCGTTCAGGGAAGCGAAGGCGAGCTTTTCGAGCGTTGCGCGCTCCCACCCGGGGCGCTGCGTGGGGTCTTTGGCCATGTTTTTCGGCGCGCCTTGAGAAGACGCAATGGGCGTGGCCGGCTCAAAAGGATCAAAACCTTCAGGTTCCGTGCGGTTCGGGTCGGTCATTGTCAAAAGGTCAGGGGATGGAGGTTCCAGGCAGTATGCCAGTGCACCACGCCGTCACGTTCGCTGAGGGCGATCTTCACCAGGCCGCCACGGCACGGGCCGCCGGCGCATTCGCCCGTGTCCGGTTTGTAGACCGCGCCATGGGTGGCGCAGAGCAGCCACTGGCCGCTGTCGTCAAAGAAGCGGTCGGGCTGGAAATCCATCTCCATGGCCACGTGGCTGCATCGGTTCAGGTAAGCGTGCGGCTGCCCTTCGAAGCGCACCGCGAAGGCGCGGCAGGTCTCGCCGCCGTAGACCACATCGAACGGCACGGCCCGGCTGCCTTCGACCAATTCGGAGGCGTTGCAAAGGGGAATGGGCTGTTCTTCGCTCATCGCAAGATCTTCGGTCAGGCGTTGTCCAGGAGCCATGCCTCGAGGCTGGCCACCGAGTGGGCTACGAACAGCGGCTTCAGCGCGTCGAAGCTTTCGGGCTCGTGCGCGCCGTAGCTCACGCCCACGCTGGCGCAGCCGGCGTTGAGCGCCAGCTGCAGGTCGTGCGTGGTGTCGCCGATCATCAGGGTGCGTTCGGCCGGCACCTCGAGCTCTTCCATGAGCTCCAGCAGCATGCGCGGGTGCGGCTTGCCGAATGTCTCGTCGGCGGTGCGCGAAGCGTCGAAGCGGTCGCGCAGCGCGACCGTCTTCAGTGCCTCATTCAGCCCACGCCGCGATTTGCCCGTGGCTACGGCCAGCTTGTGGCCGCGCGCACGCAGGGCATCGATCATCTGCAGCACGCCGTCGAACAGCACCAGGTCGTCCTGGTGCTGCAGATAGTGATAGCGGTAGCGCGCGCCGAGTTCGGCGTATTTTTCCTTCGGCACATCGGGCGCTGCACGCGCCAGGGCCTCGGCCAGGCCCAGGCCGATGACCCAGGCAGCGTCGTTCTCGCTGGGCTTGGCGCCGCCGACATCAACCACGGCCGCTTGAATGCAGCGCACGATGAGCCGGGTGGAGTCATAAAGCGTGCCGTCCCAATCGAAGGCGATCAGGTCGAAGCGCAGGGGTCGGGAAGAATCAGTCATTGGCCGTGGGAGTGGGATGTTGGGCGAGCGCCTCGAGCGCCTGCGGCGGCATCAAACCGTGCAGTTCATGCGGCAGGCCGGCCTGCAGCGCCACGCGCTCGCCGGTTGCGGGGTGGCTGAACTGCAAGCGCCAGGCGTGCAGGAACATGCGCTTGAGGCCCAGTTTTTGCAGCGCGCGCTGGCGCTCGAAGGCGCCGTACTTGTCGTCGCCCGCAATCGGGTGGCCGGCCGAAGCAAGATGCACGCGAATCTGATGGGTGCGGCCGGTCTTGATGGTGACGGCGAGCAATGACAGCGGCGTGGCATCGCCCGGCAGCGTGAGCCGCGCCAGCACGCGCACCAGCGTGACGGCGCGCATCGCATCAGGATGGTCCTTGGCGACCACGCGCACGCGGCGCTCGCCCGCACCGGCGCCATCGCCCGGCAGCAGATATTTGGCAAGCGGCGCATCGAGCACCTTCTTGTTGGCGGGCCAGGCGCCCTCGACCAGCGCAAGATAGGTCTTGCCGGTTTCCCGGTCGCGGAACTGGTCTTGCAGCGCCACAAGCGCGCTACGCTTCTTGGCCACCAGCAGGATGCCCGAGGTCTCGCGGTCGAGCCGGTGCACCAGCTCCAGGAACTTGGCGGCCGGCCGCGCGGTACGCAATTGCTCGATCACGCCAAAGCTCACGCCGCTGCCGCCGTGCACCGCCACGCCGGCGGGCTTGTCGATGGCCAGCACCGCGTCGTCCTCCAGCAGCACCGGAAACTCGCGCGCCGGCGCGGGCGGCGCGGCGCCCTCTTCGGCGCGCGGCGATATGCGCACAGGCGGCAGCCGCAGCACGTCGCCGGCCTCGATGCGGGTTTCGGCCTGCGCCCGGCCCTTGTTGATGCGCACCTCGCCCGACCGGATGATCCGGTAGACATGCGTCTTGGGCACGCCCTTCAGGTGGCGGAACAGGAAGTTGTCGAGCCGCTGGCCCGCGGATTCCGCATCCACGGTAATGAATTTGATGGACGCGTGCGGCGCCGCGGCGTCCACCGCAGCCTTTTGGGCCGCGGGATCCGGAACTGCGGGATTTGGAGCGGCCGCGGGGCTTCGCTTCGCACCTATAATGTTTTTCACCAGCGCGGTCGTGTAAGTGCTTGATTAGACAGAAGTTTAGATCACTGCAGTCAAACGCCCAGGACAACGCTGCGAGGTCGATGCCGCTTTGGCGCCGAGACTGCAAACCCCGCGCAATTGCGCAAAGTGGCAGCCCCTGCGCCCAAGTCAAGCCGACACCCACGAAACACCGATACGGAATACCCAGCCTGCAGCTTCCAAGCTGCCGGCGGATCGAAGCGAGTCCCTTGTGTTGATGCTGCTGATTCAACTGTGCCTGCGTTGGCCCACCTGGCTTTTGCCAGTGGCCTCAGGCATTGAATCATCCGCACCGCGCGCCACCATTGCGCAACCAGCTATCAATAAGATAGCTGCTCAACACCGAACCTGGCTCGCGCCCATCCACGCGCCCCCACCCCGGCTGTCTTCTTGAGCTGACGCTCAAGAGGCCTGCTCGCGCTTGCCGCGGCAGTGACAGCATCCGGGGCCAAGCGGCAATTCCCCTCGTTTCGCGGGCGTCGTCCGTGCATCGTTGGCCCGTCATGGGCCGGTAGAACGATACATATAAGGACAACGCATCATGAAGCGGATGCTGATCAATGCCACGCAGGCCGAAGAACGCCGCCTGGCCATCGTCGACGGGCAAAAGCTCCTCGACTACGAAATCGAGATCGAAGGGCGCGAACAGCGCAAGGGCAACATCTACAAGGCCGTCGTCACGCGGGTCGAGCCATCGCTCGAAGCCTGTTTCGTCGACTACGGCGAAGACCGCCACGGCTTTCTGCCGTTCAAGGAAATCTCCAAGCAATACTTCGCCGAAGGCGTTTCCGCCAACCAGGCCCGCATCCAGGACGTCATCAAGGAAGGCCAGGAACTGGTCGTCCAGGTCGAAAAGGAAGAACGCGGCAACAAGGGCGCGGCCCTCACCACCTTCATCTCGCTGGCCGGCCGCTATGTGGTGCTGATGCCCAACAACCCCCGCGGCGGCGGCGTGAGCCGACGCATCGAGGGCGACGACCGCACCGAACTCAAGGAGGCGATGGACCAGCTCGAATACCCGAAGGGCATGAGCATCATCGCGCGCACCGCCGGCATCGGCCGCTCTGCGCCCGAACTCCAGTGGGACCTGAACTACCTGCTCAAGCTCTGGACCGCCATCGACGGCGCGGCCAAGGGCGGCAAGGGCGCCTTCCTGATCTATCAGGAATCCTCGCTCGTCATTCGCGCCATCCGTGACTATTTCAATCACGACATCGGCGACATCCTGATCGACACCGACGACATCTACGACCAGGCGCAGCAGTTCATGGCGCATGTCATGCCCGAGCATGCCGCCCGCGTGAAGCGCTACCGCGACGACGCGGCGCTGTTCAGCCGCTTCCAGATCGAGCACCAGATCGAGTCGGCCTACGCCCGCACCGTGCAGCTGCCCTCGGGCGGCGCCATCGTGATCGACCACACCGAGGCGCTGGTCTCGGTCGACGTGAACTCGGCGCGCGCCATCAAGGGCGGCGACATCGAAGAAACCGCCACTCGCACCAACCTCGAAGCCGCCGACGAAGTGGCCCGCCAGATGCGCCTGCGCGACCTGGGCGGCCTGATCGTCATCGACTTCATCGACATGGACGAGTCGAAGAACCGCCGCGAAGTCGAAAGCCGCCTGCGCGACGCGCTGCGGCAAGACCGCGCCCGCGTGCAGTTCGGCTCGATCAGCAAGTTCGGCCTGATGGAAATGAGCCGCCAGCGCCTGAAGCCGGCGCTCAGCGAAGGCTCGTCGATCCCCTGCCCCCGCTGCGGCGGCTCGGGCCACATCCGCGACACCGAATCGAGCGCGCTGCAAATCCTGCGCGTCATCCAGGAAGAGTGCCTGAAGGACAACACGGCTGCCGTGCACGTTCAGGTGCCGGTCGAAGTGGCGTCATTCCTGCTGAACGAAAAGCGCCCTGAAATCGCCAAGATCGAACTGAAGCAGCGCGTCACTGTGCTGATGGTGCCCAACAAGACGCTCGAAACGCCCAACTACAAGCTCGAACGCCTGAAGCACGACGATCCGCGCCTCGACCACATCGAAGCCAGCTACAAGATGGCCGACGAGATCGAAGACCCGACGGCCGTCACGCGCCGTTCGCAGGAACCCACCAACAAGCAGACGCCGGTCATCAAGGGCGTGCTGCCCGACGCGCCGGCGCCCGTGGTGCCGCCCAAGCCCGAAGCCGTGCGCACACCGGCCGTTGCCCCGGCGCCGGTTGCACCGCCCGTGGCAAGCGCACCCGCGCCGGCTGAAATGGGCTTCTTCGCCCGCATCAAGAGCTGGTTCGGCGGCTCGCCGGCGCCGGCGCCCGCACCGGCCGTGATTCCCGTCGAAGCGCCGAAGCCCGCACGCCGTGATGGCGGCCGCTCCGGCCGTGACGGCGAAGCACGCGGCGCCCGCGACGGCGAGCAGCGCCGCGGTGGCCGCGGCGGCGAAGGCCGCAGCGAAAACGGTGGCCGTTCCGGCGGCCGCGATGGCGAACGCCGCGGCGGTCGCGGCGGCGAGCGCCGTGGTGAAGGACGTGAAGGCCGCGAAGGCCGCAGCGGTGAACTGCGCAACGAAGCCGCGCTGCCGCGCGAGCAACGTGAACAGCGCGAGCTCCGCGAACAACGCGAACCCCGTGAAGCACGCGGTCCGCGCGAAGGCGAACAACGCCGTGGTGGCCGCGGCGAGCGCCGCGAAGGCGAAGGCCGCGAAGCACGGCCCGCATCGGCCGAGCTGATCGACGGCAACCTCGAGGCGCAGCAATTGGCACCCGGCGCGACGGCCGGCAACGAAGGCAACGCCACGGCAGAACGCGCGCCCCGCGGCCGCGGCGACCGCCGGGAACGTGGCGAGCGCGGTGAACGCGCCGACCGCGGCGAACAGCGCAACGGCGGCGACGCACCGCGTGAAGCCTCCAGTGGCGACTCCGCTTCCGCACAGGACGATTCGCAAGCCGAGCGCGCACCGCGCAACGGCCGTGAAGAGCGCGGCCAGCGTGGCGAGCGCAACGACGGCCGCCGCGAACGCCGCGGCGAAGGCCAGCCGCGTTTCGCCAACGGCGATGCACAGGCACCCGCCGACGAGGCAACTGCCGTCGCTCCAGGCGCTGAAGGCGAAACCGATGCCAACGATCAGGCACCGCGCCGTGAAGGCGAAGAGCGCCGCGGCCGTTCGCGCGACCGTTATGGCCGCGACCGCCGCGAACGCGGCCCGCGCGACGAAAGCGAAGCCAATGTGGCCGACGCATCGGCCGACAGCACCGTGGCCGAGCCGATCGAAGCCCGCGCCGCGGTGCCCGAAGAAGAATCGCGTGCACCCGCCGCACCGCGGAGCTACTTCGACCGCCCCACAACGGCGCCTGCGCCGATTGCTCCTCCGGTGGTGGCACCCGTGGAAACCGTTGCACCGGTGGCAACCTTCGCTCCTGCTCCCGTCGTGGCACCGATTGCCGTCGAGAAGAGCAGCAGCAGCAAGCCCGCCGCCAACGGCCGTGCCTTGCCGAAGGTTCAGCCCTTCGAACTGCCGTTGAACGAACTCGCGCAAATCGCCGAGCGCTCGGGTCTGCAGTGGGTCAACTCCGATGCAGAGCGCATTGCACAGGCCCGCGCCGCCATTGCGGCCGAGCCGAAGCCGGTGCATGTGCCGCGCGAACGCCCCCCTGCAATCACGCTCGACGAAGGTCCGCTGGTGCTGGTTGAAACCCGCCGGGAACTCAGCGCGATGACACTGCCTTTCGAGAAGGCATCGACCGACGCGCAAGGCGTGAACTGAAGACGCTCATCAGGCCTTAGGGCCTGAACCCATAAAAAACGGCGCCAATTGGCGCCGTTTTTTTATGGAGAAACGAGGAGATGCCAGCCGGCAACAACGACCCGCAGCAATGTCGCAGCCGAATGCTCAGGCCTTCTCCGCCTGGGCCGCGCGCTTCCACGCTGCAGCGGCCTGCTCCGCGTCTCCGCGAGCCTCGGCCAGTTCGGCTAGCGCGAGCCATGCACGGCGATAAAGGTCCGTGTCCTGCAAGCCCATGCCGGCCTGCATGAGCAGCTGCTGGGCTTTGCCCCACAGTTGCCGTTTCATGCAGGCCATGCCGGCCAGGTATTGCAGATTGGGGTCGCTCGGGTTGTTGCGTTGCGCCGTCTCGATGCGGGCGAGCCAATCGGCATCCACCGAATCGAGCCCCGCCTCGAGCGCGCGCGCCAACCTGACGCGCAACGCATCGCTGAGGCCGCGCGGCTGCGACACCATGCGCTCCCAGGCCGGCAGCAGCCAGCCGCGCGCCAGCGCCAGGTCGCCGCGCAAGGCCACCATGCGCTGGGCGGCATGAATCGCCACTTCGGGCATTTCGCGCTCGGCAACGTCGAGCTCGCCCCAGGCGCGGAGCAATTGCGCCGGGTCGTGCGCGCCGCCCAGCAGTTCGGTGGCCAGGCCGCGCACGATGCTCTGCGCCGCCGCGTCGGAAAAGGCACGGTGCTTCGCGAGCAGGCGCGCGGTTTCCAGCGCTTCCAAAGTGCGCCGGTCCTGGCGGGCCGCCTTCAGGCGAATGCGCAGCGCAAGCGTTCGCCGCTGCACGCCTTGCGGAAGCTCTTCGAGCCGGGCCAGTGCGCCTGCGGGGTCGTGGTCTTCGATCGCCCAGCGTGCGGCGCGCAGCTGCACGCCCTCGCGCGTCTCGGGGCTTGCAAGCACGGTCCGATCGACGCTTTCATTGAGGGCTTGCTGCAGATGGGCATCGCGCGCCGGGCGGTCTTGCAATGCCTGTGCGCTCTCGGCGGCCAGCAAATGCGAGATCACGCGGACCTGCTGCGCTTGCGGCAGGTTGGCGCCCAGCGCTGCCAGCGTTTTCTCTTGCACCAGCGCGGCTTGTGCGGCCTTGCGTGCGCGCGAGAAGCGGCCTGAGAGCAGCTGCACCATGGCATCGAGCAAAGCCGAATGCAGCGTGCGTTCCTTCTGCTGCAGCCGCCACTGGCGTGCCTGGGTCGGAAGAGAGAACAGCGCCGCCAAGCCCCGCAGCGCAAGGTGCAGCAGCGCGAAGGCGCCCAGCAGGATCACCAGCACCAGGTTCAGCGAAAGGTCCACGCGCCACGGCGGCCAGAACACGGTGATCGTGCCCTGGTTGTTGCCGGCGAACAGCGCCACCGCCGCGGCGATGGCGAACAGCGCCAGAAGCCAGAGGGCTGCTCTCATGTCAGCGCCCCGCCGCTGCCGTCGCCAGCGCGGCCAAGGTGTCGTCGATGCGCGGAGGTTCGGAGGTCTTCACCTGTGCCTGGAGCTGCTGCAGCAGCGTAGCGGCCGCTTGCGTGCGCCGCGACGCGGGATCGAAATAGCGGTTCAGCGATGCGGACACCGTGGCGAGCTCGCTGCGCGCGGAATCCACCTGCCGGGACAGCAGCGAAAGCCTTGCATTGAGCAGCTTGAGCTTGAGGTTCTCGCGCAGAAAGTACGTCTGGTCGGGCGCCAGCAGCACGGCCTCCGGCCGCTCGATGCGACCGACGCGCACCAGCGACCGCAGTTCGGCACGCACGGTCAACAGCGCCCGCTCCCACCAGGCCGCATCGGCCGGAATGGGCTCTGGCTGCCAGGCATTGACGCCGGAGCCGCGCGTGGCCACGGCGTTGAGTGGCGGCAGGTCGTCCACGCTGCGCATCAGTTCGTCCAGTTTCTGCAGCGCCTCGCCGCTGTCGGCGCTCGCGCTGCTGCGCAGGCGGTCGGCGTCGCGCTGCATGGCGCGCTGCAGCGGCGCGAGCCTGGGCTGCGCGGCGCGCGCGATGCGCAGGTCGCCGGACTTGAGCGCTGCCAGCAAGGGCTCCACGCTGCCCGTGACCTGGGCCTGCTGCAAGGCCAGGCGCACGGCCGATTCGATGTCGACCACCAGGTTCTCGTCGCGCGAACGCGAGAGGCTTTGCATGAGTTCTTCGAGTTGCGAGCGCTGCAGCGCAACTTCGGCCACACGGGTTTCGGTGAGGGCGGCGCGTGCGGCGGTGTCGCGCACAGTGTCCATTGCCTGCCGCGCGAGCGTGCGCGCCTCGAGCGATTGGGCCTGCGCATCCGCGCTCTGGCGCGCGAGCTGCTCTTGCATGCCGCTCACCTTCTGCCAAAGCGCGATCGCAATGGCCAGGGCCGCGAGCGACACGATGGCCAGCAGGCCAAAGCCGATGCGGGAGAGCGTTGTTGCGGCGGCCGCCAGCGCCTCTGGCGACTGCGGCGCCGCGAGCGTTGCGGGCACCGGCGCGGCGGCAGTTGGGGGGGAGAAGTCGTCGGACGGAGACGCGGCACTCATGAGAAGGATTCTATCGACGCGATCAACGCCTCACGCTGGGGGCTGCACACGCACACCGTGCCGAAACCCGCAGCGCGCGCGGCTTCGCCAATGCGTGCGTGAGTGGCCACCGCGCCGGCGGCCTGCCAGTCGGTCGAGGGCATTGCCAGCCGCAAATTGGCGATCGCCTCCGAGCTGCTAAACAGCCAGATTGCACGCCCTTGTGCACCGTCGAGTGCGAGCGCGCGCTCCTCGTCGCCAAGGGAGGGCGGCAGGCGACGGTAGGCGACCACCGTGTCGCGCAATCCATGCGCGGCATCAATTTCGTTGGCGAGCCAGTCGCGCCCTTTGGGGTTGCCCGCCGCGTCGCCGCCGCGCACGATCAGCACCCGCACGCCCGCCGAAACCTGGCCTTTCACCCGTTCCCACAGGGCTTCGGAGTCGAAGCTCGCTGCATCGGGCGGCGGTGCGTCGATGGCTTCGTCGGGCACGCCGGCGCGCCGAAGGGCACGCGCAGTGCCGGGGCCGGTGGCCCAGAAGCGCGGCCCCGCCGCCACTGCATTCTTCTCGGCATGGAAAAAGAAGTGCTCGACTGCGGCCGCGCTCACGAACATCAGGGCGGCGAAGTCCGAAATTCGCCGCCAGGCGGCCCGCAGGGGTTCCACGTCGGTTGCCGGTTCGATCACGATCAGCGGCAACGCCGCCGCAGCCAGGCCCGCGGCGCGAAAGTCGTCCACCCACTGCGCGGCCTCGCGGGCCGGCCGCGTGACAATGACAGGCTTGGCGGCCATTTGTCTCTGGTCTGCGCTCAGTGCGCGCCTGCATCGCGCAGCAGATCCGCGGCCCGTTCGCCGAGCGCGCCTGCCTGCGCGAAATCGGCTGCTTCGGCCTGGGCGTGAATCCGCACCAGCGCGGCATTTCCTTCAGGGTCGCCCCAGGCGGCATCGATGCGCAGCGTGCCGTCGGTCTGCCAGCGTGCGTGCGCCGCCAGCGGCATAGAGCAGCTGCCACCCATCGATCGGCTCACCGCGCGCTCGGCGGCAGTGGCCAGCCAGTCGCTGCGGTACGACAGCGGCGCGAGCAATGCAATCAGGTCGGCGCGGTCGGCCCGCACCTCGATGCCGAGCGCGCCCTGTCCTGCCGCCGGCAGCATGGTGTCGGGATCGAACGCGACGCGGATGCGCGATTCGAGGCCGAGCCGCTTGAGCCCGGCCGCCGCGAGCACGATGGCGTCGTACTGGCCTTCGTCGAGCTTGCGCAGCCGGGTGTCGAGATTCCCCCGCAGCGGCTCGATGCGCAGGTCGGGCCTCATGGCGCGCAGCAGCACCACGCGACGAAGGCTCGAGGTACCGACCACCGCGCCCTGCGGCAGTTCTTCCAGCGAGGCATACCGCGGCGACACCAGCGCGTCGCGCGGGTCTTCGCGCTCGAGCACGCAGGCCAGGACAAAGCCCTCGGGCAAATCCATCGGCACGTCCTTGAGCGAATGCACCGCGATGTCGGCGCGGCCTTCTTCCAGGGCGAGTTCGAGTTCTTTCACGAAGAGGCCCTTGCCGCCCACCTTGCTGAGCGACTTGTCGAGGATCTGGTCGCCCCGCGTGGTCATTCCCAGCAGGCTGACCGTGTGGCCTCTTTCTTGCAGCAGCGCTTGCACGTGTTCGGCTTGCCACAGGGCCAGCCGGCTTTCGCGCGTGGCGATCACGATGTTGCTCAAGATCGCTCCCAAAAAGTACATGTTTCAGACCGCCGGAATGCTAGCATGTTGCGCCGCAGCAACGCAGGCGACGTCTCCTTTCTAGTCCAGGAAAAACATCGAATGAAAGCCAGCAAGACTCCTGCGCCCGCGAAGCGCCGGCAAGCCGAAGACCAGCCACTGATCGACGACATCCGGCTGTTGGGCCGCATCCTCGGCGACGTCATCCGCGAGCAGGAGGGCGAAGAGAGTTACGCGCTGGTCGAGAAGATTCGCACGCTCTCGGTGGCTTTTCGCCGCGACGCGGACCATGCGGCCGACCGCGCACTCAAGAACCTGCTCAAGGGCCTGAGCGCGGCCGAAACGGTGCGCGTGATTCGCGCCTTCACCTACTTCAGCCACTTGGCCAACCTGGCGGAAGACCGGCACCTGATTCGCCGCCGCACAGAGGCCGAGCGTGCCGGCGAGAGCGCCGACGGCGACCTGCAGACCGCTCTTGCACGCATCCGCAAGGCCGGCGTCAAGCCCGACGAGGTGGTGGCCTCTCTTGCACACAGCTACGTGTCGCCAGTGCTTACCGCACACCCCACTGAAGTGCAGCGCAAGAGCATCCTCGACGCAGAGCGCGCCATTGCGCAGCTGCTCACCACGCGCGACGAAATCAAGCTTCGCCAGAGCGCCTACGCAGGTGGCAAGGACGCGCTCACGCCGCTCGAATTTGCGGAGAACGAAACGCAGATGCGCATCCGCGTCACGCAGATCTGGCAGACGCGCCTGTTGCGCTTCTCCAAGCTCACGGTGGCCGACGAAATCGAAAACGCGCTGAGCTATTACGAAGCCACCTTCCTGCGCGAGATTCCGCGCGTCTATGCCGACCTCGAAAAAACTCTGGGCCAGAACGGCGTGGTGCCCTCCGTGGCGCCCTTCCTGCGCATGGGCCAATGGATCGGCGGCGACCGCGACGGCAACCCGAACGTCACGGCCGAAACGCTCGAGTACGCATTGCGCCGGCAAGCCGAGCTGGCATTGCGTCACTACCTGACCGAGGTGCACTACCTCGGCGGAGAGCTCTCGCTCTCGGCCACGCTGGTGGATGTGTCCGTTGAGATGCAGGCGCTGGCCGAGCGCTCGCCGGACACCAGCGAGCACCGCAAGGACGAGCCCTACCGCCGCGCACTCACCGGCGTGTATGCGCGCCTTGCGGCCACGCTGCGCGACCTGACCGGCGGTGAAGCCGCGCGCCACGCCGTGCCGCCGCAAAACCCCTATACCGCGGCCGAAGAATTCCTGGCCGACCTTCGCACCGTGGAAGAGTCGCTCAACGAAAAGCACGGCAGCGTGCTGGCCGCGCCGCGCCTGCGGCCGTTGATCCGGGCGGTGGAGGTGTTCGGTTTTCACCTGGCGACGGTCGACCTGCGCCAGAGTTCCGACAAGCACGAAGCCGTGATCGCCGAACTGCTGGCCACCGCGCGCATCGAGCCCTCGTATGCCTCGCTCGCCGAGGAAGCCAAGCAGCAGTTGCTGCTCAAGCTGCTCGACGACGCACGTCCGCTGCGCGTGCCCGATGCCGAGTATTCGCCGCTCGCGCAAAGCGAGCTTGCGATCTTCGCGGCAGCGCGCAACGCGCGCGCACGCTACGGCGCGGCGGCCATCCGCCACTACATCATCAGCCACACCGAAACGGTGAGCGACCTGCTCGAGGCCTTGCTGCTGCAAAAGGAAGTGGGCCTGCTGCGTGGTGCAATGGGCAGCAACGCAACCTGCGACCTGATCGTGGTGCCGCTGTTCGAAACCATCGAAGACCTGCGCAACGCCGCGCCCATCGTGCGAGCCTTCTACGCCCTGCCCGGTATTGCCGAGCTGATAGAGCGCTCGGGCGCCGAACAGGACGTGATGCTCGGCTACAGCGACAGCAACAAGGACGGCGGCATCTTCACCAGCAACTGGGAGCTCTACCGCGCGGGCATTGCGCTGGTGTCGCTGTTCGACGAGCTCAACAAGAAAAAGAAGAACAATCCCATCCGCCTGCGCATGTTCCATGGCCGCGGCGGCACGGTGGGACGCGGCGGCGGCCCGAGCTACCAGGCCATCCTCGCGCAGCCGCCGGGCACGGTGCGCGGCCAGATCCGGCTCACCGAACAGGGCGAAGTCATCGGCTCGAAATACGCCAACCGCGAGATCGGCCGGCGCAACCTCGAAACGCTGGTGGCCGCCACGCTCGAAGCCACGCTGCTGCCGCAAGGCAAGTCGGCACCCGCCACCTTTCTTTCAGCGGCCGCAGAGCTGTCGACCGCGAGCATGGCGGCGTACCGCAAGCTGGTCTACGAAACCCCGGGCTTTGGCGACTATTTCTTCGGCTCCACGCCCATCCGTGAAATTGCCGAGCTCAACATCGGCTCGCGCCCCGCATCGCGCAACCCGAGCCACAAGATCGACGACCTGCGCGCCGTGCCATGGAGCTTCAGCTGGGGCCAGTGCCGGCTCACCATACCGGGCTGGTTCGGCTTCGGCTCGGGCGTGGAGCAGTTCCTGGCGTCGGCCGGCACCCCGGCCGCGCGCAAGGAGCGCGTGGCGCTGCTGCGCCGCATGTATGCGCAATGGCCGTTCTTTCGCACCCTGCTCTCCAACATGGACATGGTGCTTGCCAAGAGCGATCTCGCATTGGCCTCGCGTTATGCCGAACTGGTAGGCGACCGCAAGCTGCGCCAGAAGGTGTTCTCGATGATCGACACCGAATGGCATCGCACCTCCGACGCGCTCACGCTGATCACCGGCGCCAAGCAGCGCCTCGAAGGCAACGCCGAGATGCAGCGCTCGGTGCGCCACCGCTTTCCGTACATCGATCCGCTGCATCACCTGCAGGTCGAGCTGATGCGGCGCTATCGCGCGGGCGAAGGCGGCGAGCGGCTGCAGCGGGGCATCCACATTTCAATCAACGGCGTGGCAGCCGGCTTGCGCAACACGGGCTGATGCGATGAACCCACAGGCAACCGCTCCGGCATGAGCAGCACCATACAGTCCCGGCGCAAGCTGATCGTCGCCGTCCTGCTGTGCGTGGCCGTCGGCGGCGCGGTCGTGCGGCACTACGCAACACCCGGCTCGACCACGCGCGACGTCGGCACGCTGCTGATGGTGCTGTGGGTGCCGATCATCGGCAACGTCATCGCGTGGCTCATCGGCAAGCTGCCGCGGCGTGCACCACCCGCGCAGCCCGCGACCTTCGATGCGGCGCGCACCTTCACGCCGCATCTTTCGGTCGAGCTGACGCTGCGCCCGCCGGCACTGCCTTCGCACGACGTGCCGTTGCCCGCCG
This sequence comes from Variovorax paradoxus, assembly GCF_009755665.1. Lineage (NCBI taxonomy): Bacteria > Pseudomonadati > Pseudomonadota > Betaproteobacteria > Burkholderiales > Comamonadaceae > Variovorax > Variovorax paradoxus. The sequence continues at coordinate 1,520,816 of NZ_CP046622.1, read as the reverse complement.
GCGAATACCGCTGCGCGCTGGTGATCGGCAACGAAGGTTTTTCCGCGCGCTGGCTCGTGCCGCACGGGGCGCAGCTCGAACGCGGAAAGCCGCATGCGCTCGACGTCGAGCTGCTGACGCCAGGCGTGGCAAGCGCGCGGTTTCCCGACGGTGCGGTCTTTCGTGTACTGGTCGGCGACTCTTTCATCGCCGACGGCCGGGTGCTGCAGCATCGCCCTGCTGTCATCTGACGCGGCGCTGCAACGCGCGATTGTTCGCCACCGGGAAACTGACTACTGCTGGCAAGGCCCTTTGTGAGGAGCCCGTCCGCTTCGACACTGGACGGCCTTTCGCAAACAACGCATCGGCGCGCGCCTTTTTGGCCGGTGCGACTCCAGGACCTTTCCCATGATGAATTCACCCAGCAGCAACCCCTGCATCGACGATCTGTCGCCCGAGCCGGTCAAGACGACCCGCTCCGCCTGGCTGGCCGTCAGCTCGATTGCCGTCGGCACCTTCGCAATGGTTTCGACCGAGTTCATGCCCATCGGCCTCCTGACCGACATCGCCCGCGGGCTCAATGTGTCCGACGGCACGGCCGGCCTGATGATCACCATGCCCGGCGTTCTCGCTGCGTTCGCAGGGCCCGGGCTCATCGTCGCTTCGGGGCGCCTGGACCGGCGCACGGTGCTGATTGCGCTCACCACGCTGCTGATCGCATCAAACCTGCTGGCGGCCTTTGCGCCCAACTTCGCCACCATGCTGGTCGCGCGACTCATGCTGGGCCTGTGCGTGGGCGGCTTCTGGACCTTTGCACCGGCCGCCGCCACCCAGTTGGTACCGCAAGCCTCGAAGGCGCGGGCCATGTCGCTGGTGCTGGCTGGCGTATCCGCGGCCACGGTGCTCGGCGTGCCCGCGGGCTCCTTGCTTGGCACGCTGTTCGGCTGGCGCGCCTCGTTCGCGGTGACGGGCGCGCTTGCCGCGGTCGTGCTGCTGGTGCAGCTGTGGCTGTTGCCTGCAATACCGCCAGTGCGCGCCATCGGCGCACGCGACCTGCTCACACCGTTGACGCGCCGCATGGCGCAGGTCGGCCTGCTTGCCGTGCTGTTCTTCATCGCCGGCCACTTCGCGGCCTACACCTACCTGAAGCCGCTGCTGCAGCAGGTGTTCGGCCTGGCGCCGCACTCGGTCTCCACGCTGCTGCTGGTGTACGGCGCCGTGGGCTTCATCGGCACCTTCCTCGGCGGCAGCCTGGTGGCGCGCAGCGTGCGCGGCACCACCCTGCTCGCGGCACTGATGCTTGCGACCGCGCTGCTGCTCTCGACGGTGATCGGCAGCGGCTTCGTGGCCGGCGCGGTGGTGGTCTTTATCTGGGGCGTGGCCTTCGGCCTGATTCCGGTGGCGCTCACGGGCTGGATGATGGAAGCGGTGCCTGATGCACCCGAAGCCGGACAGGCACTGCTGGTGAGCGGCTTCCAGGTGGCCATTGCCTCGGGTGCGCTGATCGGCGGCGTGACGGTCGACAACTACGGCATCTCGAGCGCCATGGTGCTCAGCGGCGCGCTGGTGCTGGTTGCCGCGCTCATCGTCGGCACGCTGGGCCGCGCACGCGGCGGCGCGGCGCGGGCTACGTCTTCGGCCTTTTCACCGGAGTAACGGCCGGAGTAACGGCCGAACTCCCCGTCTTGCCCGCCGCAAGAATCGCATCGAGCACCACGCGCAGCGCCTTGCTGACCGGCTTGTCGCGCCGTATCACGATGGCCAGCGTGCGGTGCATGCCGGGGTTCAGTCGGCTTGTCTTCAACCCGGGGTGGGCGCCGCGGCCCGCCATGGCCATGCGCGGCACGATGCCGTAGCCCAGCCCCGCGGCCACCATCTCCTTCATGGCCTCGACACTGCCCAGCTCCATCACTGGCTGCGGCTGCAGGCCTTCGGCGGCAAACCACCGGTCGACCAGCTTGCGCGTGTTGGCCGCGGGCTCGAACAGCACCAGCGGGAGCGCGGCCAGGTCGGCTGGCCCCACGCGGGCTTTCAGCGGAGCGAGATCGCCGCGGCCGATGGCAACGAACTCGTCGTCCAGCACCGGCAGCACGCTCAGCGAACGGCCCGCCGCCGGCAGCGTGACCAGTGCGAGGTCGATGCTGTTTTCTTCCACCTTGCGGACCTGGTCGTCGGTATTGCCGGTGCTCACCACGATGCCAAGGGCCGGAAACTGCTCCCGCAAGCCGCGCAGCAAGCCCGGCAGGAAATAAAGGCAGGCCGTTGCGCCGGCGCCCAGCCGAACACGGCCGGTCACGCCGCTGGTGTGGTCCGCCAAGGCGTCGATGGCGTTCTCCACCGCGGTCTCGATGTGCTGGGCGTGCAGCAGCAGTGCCGCACCGGCGGGCGTGGCCTTGGCCTGCCGGCCCACACGCTCCACCAGGCGCACGGCCAGCTTGCGCTCCAGCTGACGGATCTGCAGGCTTACCGCGGGCTGCGTGAGGCCGAGCCTGTCGGCTGCGGCGGAGAAGCTGCCGGTTTCAATGACCAGCCCGAAGGACTTCAGCTGGTCGAGGTTCAATGTCTTTTCCAAAGTATTCCTTATGCTTTGCATAGGTTAGCCAAGCTTCACTTATCCAGTAAAGGCCGTCAAGATCCGGGGCATGCCCTCACAGACTCTCGCCTCCACCTCCTTCGAGATCGTCGACGCCGAACCGCACCACATGCCCGCGGTGCAGGCCATCTACAGCCACTACGTGCTGCACGACCTGTGCTCCTTCGAGGAAGAGGTTCCCACCGTCCAGCAGATGCAGGCGCGGCGCGCCGACGTGCTTGCGCGCGGCCTGCCCTACCTTGTGGCAATGAAGGACGGCGAAGCGGCAGGCTATGCCTATGCAAGCCCCTACCGCAGCCGGTCCGCGTACCGCCACACGGTGGAGGATTCGGTCTACATCGCGCAAGGCATGCAGGGCCACGGCATCGGCAAGGCGCTGCTTCAGGCGGTGATCGGGCGCTGCACCGACGGCGGCTTCACGCAGATGGTCGCGGTGGTCGGCAACAGCGCCAATGCCGGATCTCAGCGCCTGCACGAAAGCCTTGGCTTCGACACGGTGGGCGTGCTGCGCAACGTGGGCTTCAAGTTTGGGCAGTGGGTCGACACCGTGCTCATGCAACGTGCACTGCGCTGAGCCGGCGCCCGCACGCGGATGGCTGGCGCTGCTGTGCGCGAGCCGGCTGCTGCAGGCGATGATCGTTACAGCCTACTCCGGCGTGCTGCCCTTCATGATGGCCGACTGGCACATGACGGCCGCGCAGGCCGGTTCTATCCAGAGCGCCTGGCACATCGGCTACATGAGCTCGCTGTTCGCGGTGGGCCTGCTGGCCGATCGCTTCGGCCCGCATCGCGTGTTCCTTGTCGGCAGCATCATCAGTGCATTCGCTGCAGCGGCTTTCGCGGTCTTCGCACACGACCATCGTTCGGCCATGCTGCTCTACGGCCTGACGGGGTTGTGCGCGGGCGCCTCGTACACGCCCGGCCTGCAGCTCCTGGCGCGCAACACCGATCCCGCCGTGCGCGGCCGCGCGATGGGGCTGTTTCTCGGCGCGGCGTCGATGGGCTATGCCTTGTCGCTCGCGATGGTGGCGGTGTTGAGCCATGTGCAGCACTGGCGGCTCGGGCTGTTCGTGGCGGCGGGCTGCACCTTCGCGGGTGCGTTGCTGACGCTGCCCGCACTGCGGCGCATGCGCCCGCCCGCGCCGCCCGCCAGTGCCGGCACGCCGCGCGAAGGCGCTTGGCATGCACTGCGCGAAACGGTGCGCGACAAGCCCGCGATGGCCGGCAACTGGGCCTATGCATTCCATTGCTGGGAGCTGATGGCGCTGTGGGCGTGGCTGCCCGCCTACCTCGTCGCTTCCGCGGGCGGCAGTACGCCGTGGCAAGGCGCGGGCATTGCACTGGCAGCGCTTGCGCACCTGGTGAGCGTGTTCGGCAGCATCGCGGGCGGCTCCGCGTCCGACCGGTTCGGCCGTGCGCGAATCATGATGGTCGCCACGGTGGCCAGCCTGTGCATGTCGTTCAGCTTCGGCTGGATGTGGGCCTGGCCGCTGTGGCTGCTGGCCGCGATGGCCGCCATCTACAACCTGCTTGCCATCGCGGATTCGTCGGTCTATTCGACCGCGCTGGCCGACGTGGTGGCGCCGCACCGCTTGGGCGTGGCGTACTCGGTACGCTCGGTGATGGGCTTCGGCGCGGGTGCCTTGAGCCCCTGGGTGTTCGGCCTGGCGCTGGACTGGGGACAGTCGCACTTCGGCTTCGGCAGCACCTACGGCTGGGTCGCGGCATGGAGCTCCGTCGGGCTCGGTGCGCTGCTGGGGCCGTGGATGATCGTGCGCTTCTCAAGGCTGAACCAGGCCCGCGTCCCATCCAGGTGAAGCCCTCTTGTGGAGCCGGCTGCCTAGTCTCCCAGTAGTTCCCCGATCGGCTGCAGGTCTTCCACCCGGTCGCAGATCGACTTGACGACCATGGTGATGGGAATGCCCAGCAGCAGCCCCCACACGCCCCAGAGCCAGCCCCAGAAGATCACGCCGACGAACACCGCCACGGGGTTCATGCGGCTAGTGCGGCTGGTGAGCCACGGCAGCAGCAGGTTGCCCACCAGGGTGTGGATGAGCAGCGACGTACCAGCCACGAGCAGTCCCATTTCAATGGTGTTGAACTGCAAGAAGGCAACCAGCCCCGCCGCAGCCATGACGATGACGGAACCGATGTACGGAATGAGGTTGGTCACCGCCGCAACAATGCCCCACACGGCCGCGTTCTCGAGCCCCAGGCCCCAGAACGCGAGCCCCGTGGCAACGCCGACCAGCACGCTGGTGAGTATCTGCACCAGCAGGTAGCGCTCGATGTTGCGCGTGATGTCGTCCAGCACGTGCACGGTGATCTTTTTCTTTTCGAGACTGGGGCCGGTGATCTTGATCAGCTTGCGCCGGAACGTGTTGCCCGAGCACAGCGCGAAGAAGGTCAGAAAGACCACCAGCGTGAACTGCCCTGCCGCGGCCAGCAGCCCGACGGTGCCGCTCCAAAGGTACTCGCGCACGTTGAAGGCCGGCCGCTCGATGACGACCCGCGCCACGCCCTTGCGGGCCGCGACGCGGGCGGAGTTTTCCTCGGCCGCGCGTTCTAGCTGCGCGGCAGCCTGCTGCACGCTGTCGAGCGGCGTGGCGCTGGCGCTCTTGTTGCTGCGCGTAGCCTGCCGCAGCTTTTGCGCCGCAACCGGCAACGAATCGAGCAACTCCGAGGCGCTGCCTGAGAGCGAATGGCCCGTCCAGCCCAGTCCCCCGGTCAGGCCCAGCAGGATCACCGTCGCGCCGATCCAGCGCGGCACGTTCCAGCGCTCCAGCCGGTCGACCAGCGGCGACAGTGCGTAGCTCAGCAGCAAGCTCACCATCAGCGGAATGAACACCGCCGCAGCCCATCGCAACGCGAAGACGCCGGCCAGCACCGCAAGCACCACCAGCGAAGCGCTGCGCACATCGACCGGCATGTGCAGCAGCATGCGCGGGGGTTCGGGCTCCGGTTCGGGCTCGGCGGCGGCGGCGGCTTGCGGCGCGGGCGGCGCCGCGGGTTCGGGGGGCAATTCGGGCGGAGTTTCGGCAGCCTCCGGCGGAGGCTGTCCTGCTGCCGTTGTCTCGTCGGCGGTGTTCTTGTCGTCGGTCATCGGGCTTCCTTCAGCACTTCGCGCACTGCAGCCAGTTGCCGCCGCGAAACCGCGACGGGTTCGGGAATCGCGTCTAGACGCAAGGCCCAGCCTTCGGCGTCTTCCCCGTCATCGTATTTCTCCAGCGCGCGGATGGCGGTGCGCGCGACCAGCGCATTGCGGTGCACCCGCAGAAAGCGCCCCGGGTACCGCTCTTCGAATTCGTTCAGCGAACCGTCCAGGATGTGGCTGCGGGTGGCGGTGCGCACCGTGAGGTACTTGTACTCCGACTTCAGGTAGAGCACCTCCGAGAGCGGCACCCGCTCGGCGCGGCCCCGGTCTTGAATGAGCACGCTCTCCTGCACGGCGTTGGCCTGCAGCGCCCGCCGCTCCTTCAGAAAACGCTCGGCCTTCTGCAGCGCCTGCTGCAGGCGTTCGGCCCGCACCGGCTTGGTCAGGTAGTCGACCGCATCGAGGTCGAAGGCCGTGACCGCATGCGCCGCGTGGGCGGTCACGAACACCACGGCCGGCGCGTTCGCCTGCTCGCGCAGCATGCGCGCCACCTCGATGCCGTCGACCCCGGGCATGTGGACGTCGAGCAGCACCAGGTCGAGCGCCATGCTCGCCAGGTATTGCTGCGCCTCGGCGCCCTGGGCCGCCTCGGCCACCACTTCGGCCGCGGGCGCTCGGCAGTCGCGCAGCAGGGTGCGCAGCCTGGAGCGCGCCAGGGTTTCGTCGTCGACGATCAAGGTCTTGAGGGTCATGATTCGGCGGGAATGGCAATGCGTACGCGATAGTTCTTCTGGTCCATGCCGGCGCTGAACTGCATCTGCATGTCGTGCAGCAGCCGCAGCCGGTCGCGCACGTTGGCCAATGCAATGCCGTGGCCGCGCGGCAAGGGCTCGTCGGCCCATCGCAGGGGCGGCAGGCTGTTGACCACCTCGATCACCACCACGTCGCCCCGGCGCTCGGTGCGGATGCGCAGCCTGGCGCCTTCGGGGCTGGGCTCCACGCCGTGCTTGATGGCGTTCTCGACCAGCGGCTGCAGCAGCAGCGGCGGCAGCCGTGCGCTGCTGGCCGCGGCATCGAGGTCCCAGCGGATGCGCAGGCGGTCGCCGAAGCGCACCTGCTCGATGGCGAGGTAGCGCTCGGCCAGCGCGATTTCGTCGGCCAGCGTGCCCGATTCGCCGGGGTCGGCCAGCGCCTGGCGAAATAGCTCGGCCAGGTCTTCCAGCATGGTTTCGGCCTTGGCAGGCTCTTCGCGCACCAGCGCAATGGCGCTGTTGAGGGTGTTGAACAGAAAGTGCGGACGGATGCGCGACTGCAGTTCCTCCAGCCGGGCGGTCATGGCGGCGGGCGTCTGGCCGCGCGCGCGCAGCACCATGGCGGCCATGACCATGCCGGCAATGAAGGCGCCCGCCACGGCGCTGGCAAGCCACGGCGCCGTGCCCAGCACACCTGTCAGCCGCAAGAGACCGCAGCCGTAAAGCGCCGAAACGGCGCCCAGCACTGCGCCCGCCGCGTACTGCGCCTGCCGCGGCAGGCGCCCGAGCGGCTTCTTGAGCGCGCAGGCGGCCACCAGCCAGAGCAAGGTCGCTGGCAGCGCGCCGCCAGTGACGGTGGCCGTCTGCACCAGCCATTCGCCCGGGGAGGACGACACGAAAAGCGTGGCGGTCGCCACCAGCGCCTCCACGAAGAGAACCGTGCGCAGGACCACGCCGATCTGGCAGGCGTCGAACAGCCCGGAACCGCCGCGCGCAGGCAAACGCCCTCTTTCCGGCGAGGCCGGAGGCGTGGGGTTGGAGGTGGCCGATAAAATCGCCGGGTTGCGCATCACAGATACATTGGGTAACCAACCCATTATTGCCTCTCGAACGGCTCCCATGACCCAAAACCAACTCGACAAGAAATCCGAAGCCTGGTCGGCCCTGTTCTCCGAACCCATGAGCGACCTCGTGAAGCGCTACACCGCCAGCGTGTTCTTCGACAAGCGTCTGTGGCAGGCCGATATCGAAGGTTCGCTCGCGCATGCCGGCATGCTGGCTGCCCAAGGCATCATCGGCAAGCAGGACCATGCCGAAATCGAGCGTGGGATGGCGCAGATCCGCGCTGAAATCGAATCGGGCGCCTTCGAGTGGAAACTCGACCTCGAAGACGTGCACCTGAACATCGAGGCCCGGCTGACCCAGCTCGTGGGCGACGCCGGCAAGCGCCTGCACACCGGCCGCAGCCGCAACGACCAGGTTGCCACCGACGTGCGCCTGTGGCTGCGCGGCGAAATCGACCTGATTGCCGAATTGCTCGTCGCGCTGCAAGTCTCGCTGGTGGACATCGCCGAAAAGAACGTCGACGTCATCCTGCCCGGCTTCACGCACCTGCAGGTGGCGCAGCCGGTGAGCTTTGGCCATCACATGCTGGCCTACGTGGAAATGTTCAGCCGCGACGCCGAGCGCCTGCAGGACGTGCGCAAGCGCGTCAACCGCCTGCCTCTGGGCGCCGCCGCACTGGCCGGCACCAGCTATCCGCTCGACCGCGAGCTGGTGGCCAAGACCCTGAAGATGGACGGCGTGTGCCAGAACAGCCTGGACGCCGTGAGCGACCGCGACTTCGCCATCGAGTTCACCGCCGCAGCCAGCCTGTGCATGGTGCACGTCAGCCGCATGAGCGAAGAACTCATTCTCTGGATGAGCCAGAACTTCGGCTTCATCCAGATCGCCGACCGCTTCACGACCGGCTCTTCGATCATGCCGCAGAAGAAGAACCCCGACGTGCCCGAGCTGGCGCGCGGCAAGACCGGCCGCGTAGTCGGCCACCTGATGGCGCTCATCACCCTGATGAAGGGCCAGCCGCTGGCCTACAACAAGGACAACCAGGAAGACAAGGAGCCGCTGTTCGACACTGTCGACACGCTGAAGGACACGCTGCGCATCTTTGCCGAGATGATCGGTGGCATCACCGTGAAGCCCGAGGCCATGGAAGCTGCCGCGCTGCGCGGCTACGCCACCGCCACCGACCTGGCCGACTACCTCGTGAAGAAGGGACTGCCCTTCCGCGACGCGCACGAAATCGTGGCCCACGCGGTGAAGGCCGCCACCTCGCACAAGGTCGACCTGGCAGAACTGCCCCTGGCGGTGCTGCAGCAATTCAACCCGAAGATCGAGAAGGACGTGTACGACGTGCTGAGCCTGCGCGGCTCGCTCAATGCGCGCAACATCCTGGGCGGCACCGCGCCGGCGCAGGTCAAGGCGCAGATCGCGCGCCACCGCGCACGGCTTGCCTGACCGTCAAGGCGCCACTTGTTCTACGCCATCCCGCTCGAGAACAAACCGAGCTGGCGCAATCCACCGTGGATGACGGTGCTGCTGATCCTCGTGAACATGATCGTGTTCTGGGGGCCGCAGCGCAGTGAAGAAAAGGCCGACGAACGCGCGGCCCACTATTACGCACAGAGCGTGCTGCCCGAGCTGGAGCTGCCACCCTTCGTCGCGTGGCTCGAGGAAACGCGTTCGCCCCGTGCCAAGGCGGCCCAGCGGCTGCTGGCCCGCAAGCAGACAGGGCCGCTGCTCGACGGCATGCAGCGCGAAAAGACGTTCCTGCAAAAGCTGCGCGCAGATGGCGTGATCACGCCCGCCAACCCACGGTACCCCGAGTGGAAGCGCGACCGGCAGCAATACGAATCGATGAAGCCCACTGCGTTTACCGAACGCTGGGCGCAGGACTACACGAAGGACGCCGAGTTCAAGCCCTGGACGTGGGTGACCGCGGCCTTCCTGCACGGCAGCACCGGGCACCTGCTGGGCAACATGCTGTTCCTCTTCCTGTTCGGCTTCTCGGTCGAACTGGCCCTGGGCCGCGGCACCTACCTGAGCTTCTACATCCTGGGTGCGGTGGGCGCCTCGGTGCTGGCTGACTGGGCCTATGCGGGCAAGGGGAGCTACGGCCTTGGGGCCTCGGGCGCGGTGTCGGCGCTGATGGGCATGTACGCGGTGATGTACCGGCTGCGGCGCATCCGGTTCTTCTACCAGCTGTTCTTCTATTTCAACTACGTCACGGCGCCGGCACTGCTGCTGCTGCCGGCGTGGATTGCCAACGAACTGCTCCAGCACGCGGTGGGCGGCCAGGGCATCGCCTACATGGCGCACCTGGGCGGCCTTCTGGCGGGCGCGGCGCTGATGGCCTGCGCCATGGCGTTGAATCGCGTGAAAACCCCGGAAACCGTGGCCTCGGAACAATCGAATGGCGCCGAGGAGTTCAACGGCCACGTGGCCGCGGCGCGGCGGCTGGGCGCAGCCATGAAATTCGAGGCCGCCGCCGCCGAATGGCGCGCCGCCGCCGCATTGCAACCCGGCGATACCGACACGCTGCGCGCCTGGTTCAACACCGCGCGGCTGCAGCCCGCGAGCGAAGACTTTCACCAGGCCGCGCGACGCATCTTCCGCCTGCCGGCCACCGACCCCGACACGCTGGCCCTGCAGCACGCCAGCTACACCACCTACCTAGACCAGGCCAAGCCCGGCGCGCGCCTGAAGCCCGACGACATGGCCCGGCTTGCGCGCCGCTTCACGCGCGTGCGCCAGTTTGAGGACGCCGACAAGCTGTGCCGCGTGCTGCTGAAAACCGCGCCCGACCATCCGGAACTGGCCGACACGCTGTCGGCCTGCGCCAATGGATTGCTGCATGCCGGCGAGCGCGAGATGGCGAAGGGCTGGCTGCCGCATCTGCTGCGGCTTGCGCCCAACGACATGGTGACGCGCGCCCTCGAGCGCGCCTAGCCCGGCCGAAAATCAGGCCGATGGCCGCAGCAGCCAGCGCACTTCCTGCGTCTGCTCGCTGTCCGGAAAGCGAGATTCGAGCGTCTTCAGAATCGGCTGAGCCATGTCGGCGCGGCCCAGCCCCTGCACCAGCACCCTGGCCGCCAGTTCGTAGGCCTGCGGAATGGCCGCATGTCCGCGAAAGCGCCGGTCGAAGCCCGACAGCAGCGCCAGTGCGGCATGCGCATCGCCGTTGCGCCATTCTGCTTTTGCCAGCGTCATGACGGTGGGCGCGTCGTCCAGCGCAAAGGCCTTGTCCTTCTCGCGGCAGGCCTTGAAGACCTTGAGCGCCTCGGAGGCCAGGTCGCGGCGCAGCAGCAGCGGAATGTAGCGGCGCGCATGGTCGAGCAAGGTAGATGCCTTGTCGGGCATGAGCAGCAGCACGCGGTGATAGCGGCGCTGCGCCGCCAGGTCGTCGGCCGCCGCCACGCGCTGGGCTTCGCAGGCCACGCCCAGCGCGCCGGCCACGTCGCCGTCGGTGACCAGCTGCGCGACTTCGGCATCGGTGCGCTGCGCGGCAATCTGCTCGGGCGTGCGGCGGTCCACGGGCGCGCCGTCGTCCACGCCGCCGCCGGGCAGCAGGTCGATGCCGAAGGCGTCATGGTGCTGGTACATCACATAGCCGAGCAGGCTGGCCATCACCCAGCCGAAGTAGATGAACGCGAAGTTGGCAATCGGCAGCACGATGAGGCCGTCGATCATCGGCAGCACCATGCCAATGGCAATCTGCGCGCCCGCGCTCAACAAGAACAGGAAGAAGCACAGCAGCGCATACGGCCATCCGATGATGCGCATCGCATCCATCACGTGGCCGGGGTTCATGGCCTGGAAAAAGCTGCCCGACTGCACCAGCACGATCACCGCGGCCGGAAAGGTGAACGACACCACGAACACCCCGACGGTACCCAGCACCGGCTCGTACCAGGCCAGCCAGCCGATCAGCGCGCCCTGCACCACCGAAATGGCAAACAGCTTCCACGGCAGGTTGACCCAGTCTTCATTCAGCTCGCGCGGAAAATCTTCCGAACGCCAGATGCCCCTCGAGCCGAGCGCGGTCACCTTGAAGCCATAGCGGCTGGCCGCCAGCACGATGCCCAGTTCGATCACGATCAGCGACAGGCCGGGATGCAGAAAGGGAATGGCCTCGAACAGCAGGCTGCAGAACGCGAGCACCAGGCCGTACATCAGCGGCCTTAGCTGGAACGGAAACGCAAAGAAGCTGTTGAGGCGGTGCCAGAACGGAGGCGGGGGCGGCGGCGAGTCGTTGACGAGCATGGTGGCGGCCCCCGTGCTTACTTGAAGAAGTCGCTCTGGCTCATGGCGCCGCGCCCGCCCATGCGCACCACCGTGACGTCGTCGCTGCGAACCAGCCGCATCTGGCCCAGTTCGCGCTCCAGGCGCTGCGTGAAGCTGCTCTTGAACTGCATGGCCGCCTCGCCCATCTTCAGCACGCTGGTGCCTTCGACGGTGGCGCTCTTGCGGTCGCTGGCCACCTCGATGCTGTCGATGTTGTATTCGTACTCGATGGTGAGGATGCCGCCCATGCCCTCACCCACCACCTCGAACATCTTGAAAGTCTTGCGCACCCCTTCGCAGGCCTGGTCGCGGTCGCTGGTGGTTTCCTGCGTTCGGCCCATCATGACCGTCTTGCTCTGGACCACGGCCTTCTTGCTGAGCTGCTTGCACAGCTTCTCCGCGTCACGCGAGTAGATGGCGTGCGCCTCTTTCTCGTAGTACGTGCGCACCATCGATTCGTCGAGCTTGCGCCCGCCGATGAAGAAGTACCACGCGCCCACGCAGAGCGCGACAACGATCGCAATTTGCTTCATTCCCCGCCCGCACACGCTGGTGCGCTCCGCTCCGATTTTGCGGGGAAGTATACGTTGCCGAATGTTTCCTGAGGCGGCGAACAGTGCCTGAAAGCCGCTCAGACGGCGCGGTAGAAGATGTAGTCGGCCTGGTATTTCACGACCTGCTTCTGGCCCATGTTCGAGGCGCCGCAAGCCGCCGCCGGTGCCACGCCGCCTTGGGTCGACACGCGCTGGATGTAGCTCACGCCCTGCATCGCGCCCGTGCCCATGGCCGGGTTGGCCTTCACCAGCTGGTAGGGAATGTTGCCGGTGCCGGCGGGCGCCACCGCCACCTGGGTGGCCGTGAGCTTGGAGCCGTCCATGCTCTCCCAGGTGGCCGGCGGGCCGTAGTACTTGCCCACCTGCTTGCCGGCCCGGTCCATCAGCCTGGCGTCCGGGCCGACGAAGACCCACTCGTGCTGGCCGGGCATGTTCGCCTTGGCGCGGCATTCGTAGGTGATGTCGCCTGCGCCCACGGTTTCCATGGCCACGGAATGGCCGGCCGGCACCTTCACCGCGTCCGGCAGGCCGGCCTGGGAATACATCGGGGGCTTGGCGCCCATGCCGGAACAGGCGGCAAGGCCCGCGGCAGCTGCGAGGACGGTCAGGGTGCGGATGGTCATGGTCGGTTCCTTTGTCGCCTGAGCGAGAGGTGAATGAAAAGACAAGCCCGTGAAGGCGAGTCCGTGCCTCGGCGCCGAGCGCCCGGACGGTCTCGCATGCTTGTACGCACGCCGGGCGCAAATGGATTGCAGCGGGCGGCGCGACAAAGCCGCCGGCGGCTGACTGCGTCAGAATAGGACGCTCGCGTGCCCGCGCCGGAGATCAGCCTCGAGCCCCGATTGAAAAAACCCCTGACCTGCGTTCCGCCAAGTTTCCGATGCCTTCGATGAAAACCGCGCTGGCCGCGGCCTTGCTGCTCACGGCGGCATTCGCCTCGCACGCCCAGAACCACAATGCCGTGCTGCCCTACGAGTCGCTGGACAGCACCGCGGTCGATACGTCCTCCGAATACCTGGCGGCCAAGGCGCGCTGGCACAACGAGCTCGCGGCCTTTTCCCGCGCCGACCAGCAGCAGTTTCCGGCGCCCGGCGGCGTGGTGTTCGTGGGCAGTTCCTCCGTGCGCATGTGGAAAAGCCTGCTGCAAGACTTTCGCCAGGTGCCCGGCGTCGTCAACCGCGGCTTCGGCGGCTCGACGATGGCCGACTGCAGCCTGTTCGCGCGCGACCTGGTGGTGCGCTACAAGCCGCGGCAGGTGCTGGTGTACGCCGGCGACAACGACCTGGCCGAAGGCCGCACGCCGCTGCAGGTGCTCGAAAGCTTTGCGCGCTTCGTCAACACGGTGCGCGCCGAACTGCCCAACACCCGCATCAGCTTCATCTCCGTCAAGCCGAGCCCCTCGCGTGAGCACCTGATGCCGCTGGTGCGCGAAACCAACAACGTGATTGCGGCCTATCTCAACCGCCTGCCCGACAGCGAATACATCGACGTCTTCACGCCCATGCTCGGCGCTGACGGACGGCCGCGGCCGGAACTGTTCCGCAGCGACAGGCTGCACATGACGGACGAGGGCTACCGGCTCTGGCAGTCGATCATCGCGGCGCGGCTGCCGGGAGCCGTTGCAGCGGCGGCCCCGGTTCCGGCGCCGGCACCAATGCCGGTCCCTGCGACAGCACCTGCGCCTGTCCTGCCCTGACCGCTCTCAGGCCCGCACAGGCTCGGTCGGCACATCGTCCGCCGGCGGCGGCACGTCGGCCCCGCGCGTGAACCGCGCCACCGCGTACATGCCGGCAAAAACCGCCAGCAGCAGCAAACCATCGCCCCACCAGGGCCGCGCGGTCTGGCTGTCGCCGTAGAAGGCCAGCACCAGCAGCACCGCCACCAGGTGCGCGCAGAACACCGGCAGCGAGGCCGAGCCCATGGCCTCGAGCCAGTGCAGGCGCGGAATCTTGCGCATGAACCACGGCCCGAAACGCACCGCCAGGATGCCCAGCGCCACCAGGTTGACGAGGCGCAGCGGCCCCAGCTGCCATTTGTCGAACAGCAGGTTCAGCTCCACGTCGCCGCCAAAGGGCGCCTGGCCGTTGATGCCGTGGTGTCGCCACCAGAAGCCATAAACGGCAATGGCCAGCGCGGGAACCCACAGCCAGGCCGGAAAACGCATCGGCCGAGCATCGGGCAGGTTGCGGCTTGCGCCGATGCACAGCCCCGCGAACCAGAGAAACTGCCACGCATAGCTGTTGAAGGCGCCCATTTCGTGGAACGGCACTGGAATGTGCAGGTAGTGCACTGCCAGCCCGTAGATCCATTCGCTGAGCCCGAACTGGGCCATGGCCCACACGGTCGCGCTCGCGGCCATGACCAGCGCCCACCCGTGGCGCATGGCAAATGCCAGCACCCAGGGGCTCATCAACATGAAGAAGATGTACATCGGCAGGATGTCGAGCAGCGCCGGTTCGTAGACGAGCAGCAGCCCGAAGAGGAATCCGTCGCGCGGCTCCGCAAGGTAGTACGACACCAGGTTTTTCACGGCCGGCTGGTCGATGTGCAGGCCGAGCGCGGCAATGACCGTGAACAGGAACAGCAGGATCGCCGCCTGGCACAGGTACACCTTGAGCACGCGCCGCCAGAAGGCCTGGCGCATCGAGTCGACGCCGCGCACGTAGCCGATGCGGCTGTAGACCAGGCCCGCCACAAACGCCGACAGCAGCACGAAGCCTTCGGCCGCCGAAACGAAGCCGAACGGCTGCCCCAGCGGATCGGTGAGGCGCGTGGGCAAATGGGTGACGGTCATCAGCACGAGCATCAGCCCGCGCAAGGCGTCAATTTCCCAGTAGCGTTTCATCAGTCGGCGGCGAGGTCTTGGTGGCGGTCTGCGCGGCGCACGCACGACATCTCCGATTGTATGAAGACCGCCACGGCATATGACTCCTGGCACTGCCGAACCGCCACTCAAATCGGCTACGCTGCGCGGTGCTTCAAGGTGGAGAAACGAATAAATGAAAAAAACCATTCCAACACTGCTTCTGGCCGGCAGCGCCTTTTTTGCCGGCCCGGTCCATGCCCTCCAGATCACCAGCCTGACACCCCAGGGGGAAGTGGCCCGCGTACGGCAAATCGTCGCCAAGTTCGACCAGGCCGCCGTGAATTTCGGCGATCCCAAGGCGCCCGCACCGCTGGCGGTGAGCTGCACCGACGCCCAGGCCGGCAAGGGCACGGGCCGCTGGACCGATGCCAAGCAGTGGGTGTACGACTTCGAAAACGACCTGCCGCCCGGCGTGCGCTGCACCGTCACGCGGATTTTCACCTTTAAGCCGAGCGGCGGCGGCGAATTGACCGGACCGGAGCGCTATCAATTCAATAGCGGCGGCCCGTTCGTGCGCAATTTCATGCCGGGCAGCTATGGCCGGATCGACGAGCAGCAGATGTTCGTGCTCGAGCTCAACGGCGCGGCCACCGTCGAAAGCGTTCGCCAGAACGTCTGGTGCGCGGCCGAGGGCATTGGCGAGCGCATTCCCGTCAGGCTGCTCGAAGGCGAGCAGCGCGCCGGCCTGCTCAAGGCATTCAGCCGCGAGAAGGAAGCCGCAAAAGACCCGATGCGCTTTATTGCGCTGCAGTGCAACCGCACCCTCACGCCCGGCAGCAAGGTGCAGATCGTCTACGGCAAGGGCGTAGCCACGCCTTCGGGTGTTGCCAACAATGTGGAGCGCCGCCTGAGCTTCCAGGTGCGCGAGCCGTTCGCGGTCTCGTTCACCTGCGAGCGCGAGAACGCGCAGGCCGCCTGCCTGCCGCTGCGGCCGATGCAACTGCAGTTCAATGCGCCGGTCACGCGCAAGATGGCCTCGCAGATCCAGCTCAAGGGCGGCGGAAAGTCGATTGCCGCCACGCTCGAGAACGACGGCGGCACGCCCAGCGAAGACGACGTGGTCAGCTCTGCGAGCTTTGGCCCGCCGCTCGCCGAAGACACCAAGTTCACCGTCGAGCTGCCCGCCAAGTTCGAGGACGCCTCGGGCCGGCCACTGGCTTCGCCCGGCAGCTTTCCGCTGAACGTGGCGACCGGCGCCATGCCGCCGCTGACCAAGTTTGCCGCCTCGCCTTTCGGCGTGGTCGAGCGGCTGGCCGAGCCCGGCACGCCGGCCATGATGCCGGTGACCGTGCGGCGCGTGGAACCCGCGCTCATGGTGCAGGCGCTCACGCCCGGCAAGGTGAGCGACATGAACCCCAAGACCGACGCCGAGATCATTGCGTGGTTCCGCAAGGTGCGCCGCTACGACAACTACACCGTTTCGCGAGAGCAGGCGCGCAAGGACATCAAGGGCGCGCTGCCGCCGGTCATCGACAAGGACGACCGCACCAGCCTGCAGACCCGCATGCTGTCCCTTCTGGCCGGCCAGCCGGGCGTGAAGGCGCTCGACATGCCCAAGGCCGAGAGCGGCGATCCGCGTCCGTTCGAAGTCATCGGCATTCCGCTGACGCCGGGCTTCCACGTGCTCGAGATTGCGTCGCAGAAGCTCGGCGACGCGCTGCTCGACGAGCGCTACGGCGCAAGCCGCACCATGTATGTGCGCACCACCGCGCTGGCCACCAACCTGGCCGTGCATTTCAAGCTCGGCCGTGAAAACTCGATGGCCTGGGTCACCACGCTCGACAAGGGCAAGGTGGTGCCGAACGCCGAAGTGCGCGTGTCCGACTGCCGCGGTGTGGCCGTCGCGTCGGGCAAGACCGACGCCAACGGCGTCGTCAACCTGCCGGGCGTCGCGCCCGAGGCGCCCAACTGCAGCGGCCCGGACGACTACAACGCGGGCGCATGGTTCGTCAGCGCGCGCGCCAAGGACGACAAGGGCATCGAAGACCTGGCTTTCACCTGGAGCGACTGGCAGCGCGGCATCGAGCCCTGGCGCTTCAACGTGCCCACGAGCCTGCAGGCCGAGCCTGACCGCGTGGCCCACACCATTTTCGACCGCACGCTGCTGCGCGCCGGCGAAACGGTGTCGATGAAGCACCTGATCCGCACCCAGACCAGCAAGGGCTTCGGCCTGCCCGAAAAGCGGCCCGACACGCTGGTGGTGACCCACACCGGCAGTGGCCAGCGCTTTACCCAGCCGCTGGCATGGCGCAAGACGCCGACCGGCGGCCTGAGCGCCGAAAACACATTCCCCGTTCCGCCGGCCGCCAAGCTCGGCGTGTACGAAGTCATGCTGCGCAACGGCGACGGCGACTCCGAAGGCGAAGGGGAAGACGGCGACTACAACCGCAGCTTCTCCACCGGCCAGTTCCGCGTCGAGGAATTCCGCCTGCCGGTGCTCGAAGGCCGCATCACGCCCGCCGACAAGAAGCCGCTGGTGAGCGTCGTCTCGGTGCCGGCCGACGTGCAGATCAACTACGTGGCCGGTGGCGGCGCCGCCAACCTGCCGGTGCGCGTGTCGGCCATGGTGCGCGGCAAGAGCCTGAGCTTTGCCGACCATGACGCCTTCAGCTTCAGTCCGCCGCGCGTGCAGGCCGACGGTTCGCAGGCGGCCACGCCCGCCGCCGATGCCGCAGGCGGCGAGGAAGACATCAACAGCGCCAGCGACACCCGCGTGATCGCCGACAAGCTGCCGCTCACGCTCAACAAGGATGGCGCCGGCAAGGTCACCATCGACAAGGTGCCCAAGGCCCGGGCCGCGCGCGAGCTGCTGCTCGAAGCCACCTACGCCGACCCGAACGGCGAGGTGCAGACCATCCGCAGCACGCAAACGCTGTGGCCGGCCTCCGTGATTGCCGGCATCAAGACCGAAGGCTGGGTCTCCACCAGCCAGAAGCTCAAGTACCAGGCCCTTGCGCTCGATCTTTCGGGCAAGCCGCAGGCGGGCGTCACGCTCAACGTGCGCGCCGTGGCGCGCATCACAACCACCAGCCGCAAGCGCATGGTGGGCGGCTTCTACACCTACGACAACAAGACCGAGACCAAGGACATCGGCACGGTCTGCAGCGGCAAGAGCGACGCACGCGGCCTGCTGCTGTGCGAATCCGAACTGAAGGAAGCCGGCGAAGTCGAACTGGTGGCCAGTGCCACCGACAGCGAAGGCCGCGACAGCCGCGCCGCCAGCTCGGTGTACGTGACCAAGCAGGGCGAACTCTGGTTCGGCGGCGAAGACAACGACCGCATCGACGTGCTGCCCGAAAAGAAGAGCTACCAGCCCGGCGAGATCGCCAAGTTCCAGGTGCGCAGCCCGTTCCGCTTTGCCACCGCGCTGGTGTCCGTTGAACGCGAAGGCATCATCGAAACGCACGTGGTGCAGCTCAACGGCAAGGACCCGACCGTGAGCCTGGAGGTCAAGCCCGAGTGGGGGCCGAACGCTTATGTGAGCGTGCTCGCCCTGCGCGGCCGCCTGCGCGAAGTGCCGTGGTACAGCTTCTTCACCTGGGGCTTCAAGGCACCGCGCGAGTGGTGGACGGCCTTCTGGTACGAAGGCAAGGAATACGTCGCGCCCACCGCCATGGTCGACCTGAGCAAGCCCGCCTATCGCCTGGGCATGGCAGAGATCCGTGTCGGCACGCGCGCGCACCAGATCGACGTGACCGTGACCAGCGACAAGCCCAGCTACCCGGTGCGCAGCAAGGCGCAGATCACCATTTCCGCCAAGCTGCCCGACGGCAAGCCCGCGGCCGGTGCCGAAGTAGCCCTGGCCGCGGTCGACCAGGCGTTGCTGGAGCTCATGCCCAACGACAGCTGGAACCTGCTCAACGCCATGCTGCAGCGGCGCAGCTGGGGCGTCTCCACCTCCACCGCGCAGATGGAAATCGTCGGCCGGCGCCACTACGGGCGCAAGGCCGTGCCCGCGGGCGGCGGCGGCGGCAAGGGCCAGACGCGCGAACTGCTCGACACGCTCTTGCTGTGGAACCCGAAGGTGGTGCTCGACGCCAACGGCCAGGCCGTGGTGACGGTGCCGCTCAACGACGCGCTCACCACCTTCAAGATCGTGGCGGTGGCCGATGCGGGCACCAGCCTCTTCGGCACCGGCCAGGCCAGCATCCAGGCCACGCAAGACCTGCAGATCATCAGCGGCCTGCCGCCGCTGGTGCGCGAGGACGACCAGTTCCGCGCCCAGATCACGCTGCGCAACACCACGCAGAAGCCGATGAAGGTGGAAGCCACGCCGCGCGCCACGCTGCTCACGCTGGAGACGCAGACGGTGGAAATCCCGCCCGGCGAGGCGCGTGAAGTTGCATGGACAGTGACCGCACCCGCGCAGCTCGCGCAGACGCGTGCCGAGGCCATCCTGTGGGAGATCGAAGCCAAGGACACCATCGGTGGCGCACGCGACGCGCTCAAGGTGCGCCAGCGCATCGTGCCTTCGGTGCCGCTCACGGTGCAGCAGGCCACGCTGGTGCAGCTCGACGGACCCTTCACCATCGACGTGGCGCCGCCGGCCGATGCCCTGCCCGGCCGCGGCGGCCTCAAGCTCGCCTTGCAGCCCAAGCTTGCCGAAGGCCTGCCGAGCGTGCGCGACTGGTTTGCGAACTACCCGTTCATCTGCCTCGAACAGAAGACCAGCAAATCGGTCGGCCTGCGCGACGCGAAGATGTGGCAAGGTGTGCTGGCCCAGCTGCCAACCTACCTGGACAGCGACGGGCTGGCCAACTACTTTCCACCGCGCGACGGTGAGGCCAACCGCGGCAGCGACATCCTTACCTCGTACCTGCTGGCCGCAACGCACGAAGCCGCCATGCTGAACCCGGCCTTCGCGCTGGCGGACGACGTGCGCGGGCCTATGGAGTCGGGCCTCATCGCCTTTGTCGAAGGCCGCATCCAGCGCGAGTTCTGGAGCCCCCGCAAGGACCTGGACGTGCGCAAGCTCGCCGCGCTCGAAGCGCTATCGCGCTACGGCAGCGCCAAGGCCGGCATGCTCGGCAGCATCACCATTGCGCCGAACCAGTGGCCCACCAGCGCGGTGATCGACTGGCTCAACATCCTCAAGCGCATACCCGACGTGCCGCAGCGCCAACAGCGGCTGGACGAGGCCAACAACGTACTGAAGGCGCGCCTTTCGTACCAGGGCACCAAGCTCGTCTTCAGCACCGAGCGTGACGACTACTGGTGGTGGCTCATGACCAACGGCGACGTCAACACCGCGCGGCTGCTGCTCAGCGTGATGGACGACCCGGCGTGGAAGGACGACATCGGCAAGCTCGCCAACGGCTTCATCGGCCGCCAGCAGAACGGCGCCTGGCACACCACCACCGCCAACCTGTGGGGCGGGCTCGCGCTCGAGAAGTTCTCCAAGGTGTTCGAAAGCACGCCGGTGGCCGGCGTCACCGCAGCCACGCTCGGCGCAGCCAAGGCGCAGGTCGACTGGAGCAAGGTTGATCGCGTGAAGACCACCGACGCGGCCGGCGCACCCCACCAGGGCACTTTCTTCGGCGCGCCCGCCTCGCCGGGCAACCTGAAGAACAACACCATGTTCCTTCCGTGGGCGGCATCGCCATCGGGCGCGCCGGTGCGCGACACGCTGCTGGTCATGCAGCAAGGCACCGGCAAGCCGTGGCTCACGATGCAGTCGATTGCCGCCGTGCAATTGAAGGCGCCGTTCGCCGCCGGCTACGCGCTGAAGAAGACCATCACGCCGGTCGAACAGGCCACCGCCGGCAAGTACACGCGCGGCGACGTACTGCGCGTGAGCATCGAGGTGAACGCCAGCGCCGACATGACCTGGGTGGTGATCAGCGACCCCATTCCCGGCGGCGCCACCATCCTGGGCAGCGGCCTTGGCCGCGACTCGCAGATTGCCACGCAGGGCGAAAAGAAGTCGGGCGCGGGCTGGCCGGCATTCGAGGAGCGCAGCTTCGAAGCCTTCCGCAGCTACTACGAATACCTGCCCAAGGGCGTCGTGAAGATGGAATACACCGTGCGCCTCAACAACGTGGGCGACTTCGCGTTGCCGCCGAGCCGCGTCGAGGCGATGTATGCGCCGGAGATGTTCGGCGAGACGCCGAATGCGCGGGTAAAGGTGGAGGCGGCGAAGTAAGGCGAACCAAGGCGCAGCGAGGCCTGCTTTTCTAGGCAGGGCCCTCTGCCGCAAGCGCCGCTTCGTACACGGCCAGGTCCGCCTCCGAGAAGCAGCAGAACGTGACCTCCTGAACGCTGGCACTCTCGGCCAGTGCCGACCGGACCGTGGCCACAGCGATGGGCGCCGCGAGTTCGACCGGATAGCCGTAGATGCCCGTGCTGATCGATGGAAACGCGATGGTGCGGACGCCGTGCCGCCCGGCGATTTCCATCGACTTTCGATAGCACGATGCAAGCAGCTCCGGCTCATCGTTCGAGCCTCCGCGCCAGACCGGCCCCACGGTGTGGATGATGAACCGCGCCGGCAGCCGGTAGCCCTTGGTCAGCTTGGCGTCGCCCGTCTTGCAGCCAGACAGCAGGCGGCACTCATGCAAAAGCTCGGGCCCTGCGGCGCGGTGGATGGCACCGTCGACACCGCCTCCGCCGAGCAGCGATGAATTGGCCGCATTGACGATGGCATCGACCTGCAGCTTGGTGATGTCGCCGCGTACGGCGCGAAGCGCGTTCTGCATGGTCCTGGGCGGAGTCTTTACCTATAGAACGCCTCGACCCTGCCCTTCAGCTTGATGAGCAGAGGCTTCCCCTTGCGGTCCACCGTCTTGCCGGCGGGCACCTTGATCCAGCCTTCGCTGATGCAGTATTCCTCGACGTCCAGGCGCTCCTTGTCGTTGAAGCGGATGCCGATGTCGTGCTCGAAAACGGCCGCCACGTGGTGCGGGCTGCGCGGGTCGGTGGACAGGTGGTCGGGAAGAGGCGGAAGGGAATTGGCTTCGGTCATGGAATAAACGGCTATCTAACTGAAAAACTGAACCGCGCAGCTTAACGCCGCTTCTTTGTCGCCTTGGCGGGCGCCTTGGGCGCAAACCCGAGTGAGGCGCGCGCGAGCGCATCGGCCTCGTGGTTGCGGTGCCGCGGCACCCAGCGCAGGCTCGCTTCCTCGAAAGAGCCGAGCAGCGCGCGGGCGTCTTCGAAGAGGCCTGCCATGCGCGCGATCGGCTTGGCCTCGGACCCGCCGAGCTGCTCGACGAGGATGCTGTTGTCGGTATAGGCCAGCACCGCGGTCGCGCCCCTGGCCTTCAGCTCCTCGAGTGCGAGGGTCAGCGCCCTCAGTTCGGCTTCGTTGTTGCAGCCAACGGCATGGCTGGCCGCCGACAGGGTATGGCGGGTGCCGTCGGGCTCGGTGATGACCGCGCCGGCGCCCATGCGGCCGGGGTTCGGCATGGCGCTGCCGTCGCAGTACACGGTCCAGGGGCGAAGTTGCATCGGCCGCGGCGGCTCAGCAGTTGCTGCGCTTGATGCCCGCCAGGTTCTGGCAGGGGCGCTGACCCGGGGGTGGGCCCGGGTCCTGTGGGCGCGGGGGCCGCGGGCGGATGACCGGACGGCCGCCGTCGTAGTACGGGTCGGGGCCCCAGCTGTACACCGGCGGCGGCTCGGGGGCCACGCGCGGTTCTTCGACGTTGCGGGGAATGATGGCGGGGCCCTGCGGCACATTGCTGACAGGGGGCTGCGGCAACGCCGCGGTCGGCGGCGGCGTGTAGGCCGGGCGGCGCGCTTCTTCCGGCGAAGCAGGCGGTACCACCGACAGCGGCTCTGAAATGGGCACCTGGCGCGAGAGCTTGGTTCCCGGGGGGCACTGGCCCTGCGTGTAGACGATGCCGCCGCTGGCGTCGGTGCAGCGAACCACGTCCGCGGCATGCGCGGCCATGCCCATGGCCGCGGCAGCAAAGACCGAGATGA
Source organism: Variovorax paradoxus (assembly GCF_009755665.1). NCBI lineage: Bacteria > Pseudomonadati > Pseudomonadota > Betaproteobacteria > Burkholderiales > Comamonadaceae > Variovorax > Variovorax paradoxus. The sequence continues at coordinate 1,497,715 of NZ_CP046622.1, read as the reverse complement.
AAAGAACCGTTGTGTGCATCATGCGACCCTCGTTGTTCGCTGCCGGAGTCTTGCAGCGTTTCCCCTTGGCTGCATTCTGGCCCGAACTCGGGACTTGCGGCGGCACCCGTGCAGCCTTCAAGGCAAGACGCGCAGGCGCGCCGGGCCCTGCTCCATGCGGCCGACTACCGCGGCATCGGCGAAGCCCTCGCTCCGAAACACCTGCAGTACGGCGTCGACCGAATCGGCGGCGCAGCTCACGAGCAGGCCGCCCGAGGTCTGCGGGTCGCTCAGCAGTGCCTGGGCGGTGGCGGGGAGGCTGTCGGCAAGCTCGACGTCCGCGCCGTAGCCGGCCCAGTTGCGGCCGGAGGCACCGGTCACGAAACCGTCCGCCGCCATGGCGGCCACGCCGTCCAGCAGCGGCACGCGGGGCCAGTCGATGGTGGCCGTGAGCCTGGCGCCGCGTGCGAGCTCCAGCGCATGGCCGGCCAGTCCAAAGCCCGTGACGTCGGTGAGCGCATGCACACCCGGCATCGTCGCCAGCGCAATGCCCGGCGTGTTGAGCCGCGTGGTGTTCTCGATGAGCTGCCGGTAGCCCGCGAGCGAGAGCTTTTCTTTCTTGAGCGCGGCCGAGAGCACGCCCACGCCCAGTGGCTTGCCCAGCACCAGCACGTCCCCCGCGCGCGCCTCGGCGTTGCGCTTGACGTGGGCCGGGTCGACCAGGCCCATCACCACGAGCCCGTAGATCGGCTCGACCGAATCGATGGTATGGCCGCCCGCAATCGGAATGCCGGCCGCGCGGCACACGTCCTGCCCGCCGCGCACGATGTCGCCGATCACCTCCACCGGCAACTGGTTGACGGGCATTGCCACCAGCGCCAGCGCCATGATCGGCTTGCCGCCCATCGCGTAGACGTCGCTGATGGCATTGGTGGCGGCAATGCGGCCGAACTCGTAGGGGTCGTCCACGATGGGCATGAAGAAGTCGGTGGTCGCGATCAGCGCCTGCTTGTCGTTCAGGCGATACACGGCCGCGTCGTCGGCGGTTTCGATGCCCACCATCAGCTCGGGCGGAATGAGGCCGCCGCCGCTGTTCTTCAGAATTTCAGACAGCACGCCGGGCGCGATCTTGCAGCCGCATCCACCGCCGTGCGAAAAGCTGGTGAGCCGCAACGGGGCCAGCGGGTTGAGGGGTGAAATCGTCGGCGTATCGGTCATGGCGCAATCCGTATCAGGGCAGTCGCCCATTATCGAAGCCGCGCGCAAACGGCGCCCGAACGCGGGTTTCTACAATCGAGGGTTGTCCCTTCCTCCCTGCGCGATGCCGCGCCATTCCATGAAAAACCTCCTTCGCATTGCTCTCGCGCTCTCGCTGTCTGCCTTCGCCCTGGGTGCTTCCGCACAAGGCAAGGTGCTGCGCGTCTCCGCCATTCCCGACGAGGCGCCCACCGAATTGCAGCGCAAGTTCACGCCGCTGGGCGACTACCTGAAGAAGGAAACCGGCATGGAGGTGCAGTTCACGCCCGTGACCGACTACGCCGCGGTGGTCGAAGGCCTGGCCACGAACAAGATCGACCTGGCCTGGCTCGGCGGATTTACCTTTGTGCAGGCCCGCATTCGCACCAACGGCGGCGCGATGCCGATCGTGCAGCGCGCGGAAGACGAGGTGTTCACCAGCAAGTTCATCGTGCCGGTCGAAAGCACCGCCAAGACGCTGGCCGACCTGAAGGGCAAGACCTTCGCGTTCGGCGCACCCTCCTCCACCTCGGGCAGCCTGATGCCGCGCTACTTCCTCATGCAGGCCGGCATCGACCCTGAAAAGGACTTCAAGACGGTCGCGTTTTCCGGCGCGCACGACGCCACCGTGGCCTTCGTCGCCGCCTCGCGCGCCGAAGCCGGCGTGCTGAACGCGTCGGTGTGGGAGAAGCTAGTCGAGAGCAAGAACCCGAACGCCGCCAAGGTGCGCGTGCTGGCCACCACGCCCACCTACTACGACTACAACTGGACCGTGCGCCCGGGCCTCGACCCGGCGCTGACGAAGAAGCTCACCGAGGCCTTCCTGAAGCTGGACCCGGCCAATCCCGCCATGAAGGAAATCATGAACCTGCAGCGCGCGAGCAAGTTCGTCGCCACCAAGTCGTCGAACTACGACGGCATCGAGGCTGCCGCCAAGTCGGCCGGCCTGGTCAAGTGATGTCGTTGCGGCGCGCCAGCGGAGCCGTCGCGTGAGTTTCTCGCTCGACCGGGTCGGGCTGGTTCACCCGAACGGCCATCGCGCGCTGCAAGGCGTGTCGCTCGCGGCGCGCGGCGGCGAGCGGGTGGCCGTCATCGGGCCTTCCGGCGCGGGCAAGACCACGCTGCTGCGCGTGCTCGGCGCCGCGCTGCGGCCCGGCGAAGGCACGGTGCAGCTGCTCGGCGAATCGCCTTGGAGCCTGGCGGCGCCCGCATTGCGCAACTTGCGCGCACGCATCGGCACCGTGCACCAGAGCCCGCCAATCGCGCCGCGCCTGCGCGTGGTCACCGCCGTGCTCTCGGGGCGGCTGGGGCAATGGAGCGCGATGCGCGCACTGGCCTCGCTGCTGCGCCCGTCAGACCTTGCAGGGGCGCACGAGGTGCTCTCGCGCCTCTCGCTCGAAGACCGGTTGTTCGACCGCTGCGACCGCCTCTCCGGCGGCCAGCTGCAGCGCGTGGGCATTGCGCGCGTGCTCTATCAGCGGCCCGCGCTGCTGCTGGCCGACGAGCCGGTATCCGCGCTCGACCCGACGCTGGCCGATGCAGCGTTGCAGCAGCTGGCGGCGCAAAGCGAAGCGACCGGCGCCACTCTGGTGGCTTCGCTGCATGCGGTCGACCTGGCGCTGCGCTGGTTTCCGCGCATCGTGGGCATGCGCGGCGGGCAGGTAGTTTTCGACGAGCCCGTCGGCAACGTGACCGAGGCGATGCTCGCGGCGCTTTATGCGAGCGAAGGCGGGTTGCCGATGCAGGCACCGGAACGGCCTATCGGCATCGCACCGGGCCCATTCGCTTCGGGCGCCGAGAACTCCATCGAACGCCCGGATTGCCTGTGAGCACCGTGCAGCCATTGCCCCCACGTATAGCGCCCGCATTGCGCGACCCGTTGGCGCGCCGCCGCCTGGTGTGGCTGCTGGCCGCGCTCGTCATCGCATGGCCGATGCTGCAGCTGTCGGGCTTTGCGCCGTCCGCGCTGTTCGCGCCCGGCAACCTGCAGGTGATCGGCGGTTTCCTGGCCGGCTTTCTGCCGCCAGAAACCGCACCGGATTTTCTGGCGATGCTGGCCAAGGCCACGCTGGAGACGCTGGCCATGGCCACAGCCGGCACAGCGCTGGCATTCGTCATTGGCGCGCCGCTGGCCTTCGTCACCACACGCGCGCTCTCGATCTCGCGCATCGGCCCCGGACCGGGCCGCACGCAAGCCGGCATGGTGCGGCAAGCCGGGCGCTCGGTGCTGATGGTGCTGCGCGCCGTGCCCGAGATCGTCTGGGCGCTGGTCTTCGTGCGCGCGCTCGGCCTGGGCCCTGCAGCAGGCGTGCTGGCGCTGGCCATCACCTATGGCGGCATGCTCGGCAAGGTGTACGCCGAGGTACTCGAATCGACCGACACGCGCCCCGCCCGCGCTTTGCTGGAAAGCGGCAGCGGGCGCTTTGCAGCATTGGTGTACGGCCTGTTGCCCAACTCCGCGCAGGAGCTCATTTCGTACACCGTGTACCGCTGGGAATGCGCCGTCAGGGCCTCGGTGGTGATGGGCTTCGTGGGCGCGGGCGGCCTGGGCCAGCTCATGGACCAGTCGATGAAGATGCTCAACGGCGGCGAGGCCAGCAGCATCCTGCTGGTGTTCCTGGTGCTGGTGCTGCTCGCCGATGCGCTGAGCAATGCGTTGCGAAGGTTGCTGGCATGAACGGGCATGTCGACTTGGCCAGGCCGCCTCGCTGCATCCGCTGCTGGGCGGCCTCGGCGATGGTGCTCGCGGGCGTGGTGGCCAGCTTTGGGTATCTGGCCATCGACTACCGGGCGCTGTTCACGGCGGAGTCGATCGGCTTCATGGGCAAGTTCATCGCCGAGTTTTTTCCTCCCGATTTTTCAAGTGCCTTCCTTGCCAAGACCGCGTGGGGCGCACTGCAGACGCTCGCCGTGTCGGCGCTGGGCACATTGCTGGCCGCCGCAGGTGCCGCCGCGCTCGCATTGCCGGCCTCGGGCAGGTCGGGCCTGCTGGTACGGCAGGGCTGCCGTTTTGTCCTCAACTTTCTGCGCAGCGTGCCCGAACTGGTGTGGGCCGCGCTCATGGTGCTGGCCGCCGGCATCGGGCCTTTCGCCGGAGCCTTGGCGCTCGCGCTGCACACCACCGGCGTGCTGGGCCGGCTGTTTGCCGAAAGCCTGGAGAACGCGCCGCGCGAACCCGAGCAGGCACTGGCCCTCAGCGGTGCCGGCGCGGCGGCGGCCTTCGCCTACGGCAGCCTTCCGCTCGTGCTGCCGCAATGGGTGGCCTATGCGCTGTATCGTTGGGAAATGAACATCCGGATGGCCGCGGTGCTTGGTTTTGTCGGCGGCGGCGGCCTGGGCCAGCTTCTCTACTTTCACTTGTCGATCTTTCAACAGCAGCAGGCCATGACCGTATTGATTGCAATGTTCGTCCTGGTGGCCCTTGTCGACCTGGCAAGCGGCCGGCTGCGGCGCAACCTGGGGCATGCCCATGCGTGACCAAGACAACCCGCGCCACCAGCCCACGCGCGTGGCAGACCTGCACCGGTTCGACACCGTCATCGATGCGCGTTCGCCTTCCGAGTTTGCGCTCGACCACATTCCCGGCGCGATCAACTGCCCGGTGCTCGACGACGAAGAGCGCCGCATCGTCGGCACCATCTACAAGCAGACCGGCGCCTTTGAAGCGCGGCGCGTGGGCGGCGCCATGGTGGCCGCCAACCTCGCGCGGCACCTTCGCGAGCGCTTTGGCGAGCAACCCGCCAACTGGCGGCCGCTCGTGTACTGCTGGCGCGGGGGGCTGCGCAGCGGCTCGATGGTGGCCTGGCTGCGCCTGGTCGGCTGGGACGCGCAGCAGCTTGCCGGCGGCTACAAGAGCTTTCGCCACCATGTGCTGGCGCAAATCGAGGCCACGGTGCCGAAGCTTCGGCTCCAGGTGATCTGCGGTGCCACGGGCAGCGCCAAGACGCGCGTGCTGCAGGCACTGGCCGCGCGCGGCGAGCAGGTGCTCGACCTCGAACATTACGCCAGCCACAAGGGCTCGCTGCTGGGCGCCCTGCCCGGCGTGCCGCAGCCGTCGCAAAAGCAGTTCGAAACGCGCATTGCCACCTGCTTCGGTGCGCTCGACCTCTCTCGCACGCTGTATGTGGAAGGCGAGAGCGCCCGCATCGGCCGGCTCTCGGTTCCCATTCCCCTGGTCGCGCACATGCGCGCCGCGGCATGCATCGAAATTCAAGCTAGTGCAGCCGCACGGCTCGACTACCTGCTGCGCGACTACGCCTACCTGGGCGACGACCGCGCGGCACTCGCGGAACAGCTTGGCAGGCTGAAGGAAATGCAGGGCAAGGCGGTGGTGCAGCGCTGGCAGGAGTGGGCGATGGCGGGCGACCTGCCGCAGCTTTTTGCGGAACTGATGGCACTTCACTACGATCCGCACTACGAACGCTCGCAGGCGCGCCACTTCGAAAAGTGGCCGCTGCGCCAGCAGGTGGCGGCACCCGACCTGACGGACCAAGGCATCGAAGCCGTGGCGGACGCCATCCTGCGCTTGAACGCGGCCGGGTGACCGGCCGAAAACAGAGGAGGCACGCTCCATGACACTCGAATGGCGCCATTCGCTCGAAGACATCGACTGGGAAGAACTCTCCCGGCTCTACCAGGCCGCACCGCTCGGCAACAAGCAGCCGGGCGGCCTGAAGCTCGTGTTCTCCAACAGCATGTTCAAGTGCTTCGTGTACGACGACGGCCGCCTGGTCGGGGCCGGGCGTGCAGTGGCCGACGGGCTCGACTGCTCCTACATCTGCGACGTGGCCGTGCACCCTACGCATCAGGGCACCGGCCTGGGCAAGCAGCTCGTCTCGCGGCTCATGGATCTTTCGAAGGGGCACCGCAAGATCATTCTTTATGCGGTGGCCGGCAAGGAGCCCTTCTACGAAAAGTTCGGCTTCAGGCGCATGAAGACCGCCATGGCCGTTTTCGAGAACCAGGCGCAGGCCGCGGAGCGCGGGCTGATCGAATGAACACGCGTTTCGTCTCGCGCGCATGACCCACTCCGTCGTTCCCACCGAAGAACGCCACTTCGAAAGCCTGCACAAGGCGCTCGACGCCGTGGCGCGCGAACAGAAGTACCTCGCGCTCACGCAAGCGCCGCCGCTGGAGCAGTCGCTTGCCTTCTACCGGAATGTGCTGTCCACGGGCTTCCCTCATTTCGTTGCCGTCGATGGCACCGGCAAGGTCGTGGGCTGGTGCGACGTGTCGCCGGTGTTCGGCCATTCGCGCGCGCACATCGGGCTCCTGGGCATCGCGCTGCTGCCCGAGGCACGCGGCCAGGGACTCGGCGCGCAACTGCTGCAGGCCGCCATCGACAGGTCGTGGGCACGCGGACTCACGCGCATTCAGCTGACGGTTCGCGCGGACAACCTGAATGCGAAGACGCTGTACGAGCGCTTCGGCTTCGAACACGAAGGTCTCGTGCGCCGCGCCAGCCTGATCGACGGCGTGTACCACGACGCGCACGCCATGGCGCTGCTTCGCTAGACTGGCGGGCGCATCCACTGCCGAATACCGCCGAATGGAGTTCGCCCATGTGCAGAAGCATCAAGACCCTCTACAACTTCGAGCCTCCCGCCACCGAGCAGGAGATCCGCGCCGCGGCGCTGCAGTTCGTGCGCAAGCTCAGCGGCTTCAGCGTGCCGTCCAAGGCCAACCAGGAGGCCTTCGAACGCGCGGTCGACGAAGTGGCTGCAACGGCCGGGCGCCTGATCGATTCGCTGGTTACCACCGCCGAGCCACGCGACCGGGCCATCGAGGCGGAGCGCGCCAGGGCCAGGTCGGCCGCGCGCTTCGGAACCTGAACGCAACAACACCCCTGGAGACTTTTCATGCCCGTTGAACTCTGGCTCGCCTTCGTGGCGGCATCGGCCGTACTGCTGATCATTCCCGGCCCGACAATCCTCACGGTGATCAGCTATTCGATGTCGCATGGCCGGCGCGCCAATGTGCCGTTGGTGGCGGCCGTGGCGCTGGGCGATTCGACGGCGCTGGTGGTTTCGCTGCTCGGCCTGGGCGCGCTGCTGGCCGCTTCGGCGTTCTGGTTCACGGTGGTGAAGTGGGCAGGCGGCCTGTACCTGCTCTACCTCGGCATCAAGCTGCTGCGCGCGGGCATCACGTCGTCCGAGGTCGCGGCGCCTGCCGCACCCGATTCGCGCTGGCGGCTGTTTGCCAACACCTACCTGGTAACGGCGCTGAACCCCAAGGGCATTGTGTTCTTCGTGGCGTTCCTGCCGCAGTTCCTGAGCCCCGCGGCCGACATGACACGCCAGCTGTGGGTGCTGGCGGTCACCTTCGTGGCCATGGCGGCGCTCAATGCCACGCTCTACGCGGTGTTTGCGGGATCGGCCCGCAAGCTGCTTTCGTCGCCGCGCGCGCAGCGGCGCTTCAATCTTGTGGGCGGTTCGCTGCTGAGCGCGGCGGGCGTGTGGGCGCTGCTTGCGCGCCGGCCCGCCTGACGCTCGCGGCCGGCCAGGATCAACGGCTGGGGTTGTTGGGCCTGCGGTCGTAGCGGTTGGGCACGCCGTCGCCATCGCGGTCGCGGTCATACCGGTTGGGCACGCCGTCGCGGTCGCGGTCGCCCCCGTAGTATTGGCCGCGCGGCGGCGGCGGACGGTCATAGGGCGCAACCACGCAGCCGGCCAGAACAGCCGATGCGGCGAGCAGAACAGCCAATGTCTTCTTCATGATTTCTCCTTGGAGTTTTGAAACGCGGCCTGCCTCCGCAAGCCGACGTCCGCATTGAAGGCCACCTCCGTCTCGGCTGCGTATCCCGAATGACGCTCGGGCGTGAAGTTCGTTACCGGATGTGGAACCGTGCTGCGAACTTTGGCGGTAATTGCTGAGCGAGGGAGGCGGCGGCACGCCCGAGTCGGAGTAGGTGCAGTTCCCGTGGGCGCATCGCCGAGAATGGCGCGGCTTCGCCATCGATTTGCCCTCCTCCAGTTCACGCCCTCCATGAATCGCCCGTCACTTACCGCCAGCCATCTTGCCGCTGCATTGATCGCGGCGAGCTGCATGCAGCCGACCCTGGCGTTTGCCGCCGGTGCGGTGAGCTTCGACGAGGTGAAGCGCGGGTTCCGCTCGTCGGACACCGCGGTGCTCGACCGCAGCGGCGAACTGCTGCAGCGCGTGCGCACCGATGCCACGGTGCGGCGCGGCCAATGGATTGCGCTGTCCGATGTATCGCCGGCGCTGCGCATGGCCATGGTGCTGAGCGAGGACAGGCGCTTCTACGAGCACAGCGGCATCGACTGGCGTGCGGTGTCGTCGGCGGCATGGGCCAACCTGTGGAACACCCGCACGCGCGGCGCCTCGACCATCACGATGCAGCTCTCGGGCCTGCTCGACGAAGACCTGCGCCGCGCCAACAGCGGGCGCACCTTCACGCAGAAGATCGGCCAGACCGTGGCGGCCACTCAGTTGGAGCGCAACTGGCGCAAGGACCAGATCCTGGAGGCCTACCTCAACACCGTGCCGTTCCGCGGCGAGATCGTGGGCATCGACGCGCTTTCGCGCACGCTGTTCGGCAAGGCGCCGAGCGGGCTGGACGCGCGCGAGGCCGCCGTGGCCGCGGCGCTGGTGCGCGCGCCCAACGCCAAGCCCGCGCAGGTGGCGCAACGCGCGTGCGAGGTCATGCGCGCAATGGAGCCCGGCCAGAAGATCGACTGCGATGCGCTCGATATGTTCACCAGCGCGGCGGTGCACCGGCGGGCGTTCGATGCGAACGAAGGCATTGCGCCGCATGCGGCGCGGCGCGTGCTGAAGGAGTTGGGCGAGGCCGAAGCCACCGCAAAGCCCACGGCGCCCGCGCGGCAAGCCGGCGCCAGGGAAGCCGCCGTGCGCACCACCTTGCGCGCGCCGCTGCAGCGCTTTGCGCTCGACGCGCTGCAGCGCCACCTGAAGGAACTGCGCGGCCGCCATGTGGAAGACGGCGCGCTGGTGGTGCTCGACAACGCGAACGGCGAAGTCCTCGCGTGGGTCGGTTCGTCGGGCCCGCTGAGCCAGGCGGCCGAGGTCGATGCGGTCACCGCGCTGCGCCAGCCGGGCTCCACGCTCAAGCCGCTGCTCTATGCCCAGGCCATTGCCGAACGGCGGCTCACCGCGGCATCGCTGATCGACGATTCGTCGGCGCAGATCAACACCGCCAGCGGCCTCTACATTCCGCAGAACTACGACCGCCAGTTCAAAGGACCGGTGTCGGCGCGCACGGCGGTTGCCGCATCGCTCAACGTGCCCGCCGTGCGCACGCTGGTGATGGTGTCGCCCGAATCGTTCGCACGGCAACTGCGCGCGGCCGGACTGCCGCTGCGCGAAAGCGGCGACTATTACGGCTACAGCCTCGCGCTCGGCAGCGCCGAGGTGTCGCTGCTGTCGCTCACCAATGCCTATCGCATGCTGGCCAATGGCGGGCGCTACGGGACCACCACGCTCACCGCGCGCATGCCCGCGCCGCCGCCGGCCTCGTCTGCCAAGCCCAAGGCCGCCGACAGCGCATCCACCGCCGCCGCGCCCATGCTCGACCCGGCCGCGGCCTTCATCGTCGGCGACATCCTGTCCGACGCGAACGCACGCACGCGCACCTTCGGGCTAGACAGCATTCTTTCCACGCGCTTCTGGACCGCGGTGAAAACCGGCACCAGCAAGGACATGCGCGACAACTGGGCCGTGGGTTGGTCGCAGCGCTACACGGTGGGCGTGTGGGTCGGCAATGCGAGCGGCGCGTCGATGTGGGACGTGAGCGGCACCAGCGGCGCGGCCCCGGTGTGGGCCGAGGTGATGCGCTTTTTGCACGCACGCGAGCCGAGCCGCGCGCCCAGGCCGCCCGCCGGCCTGGTCGAAGCGCGCGTGGCTTTCGGACCCGGTGCCGACGGCAACCCGCTGGAAGCCGCGCGCAGCGAGTGGTTCCTGCAAGGCACGGAGCAGCCGCTCTTTGCGCTCGACACCGCCGCGGGCACGCCGGCGGCAAACACCGCGGCGGCGCGCATCATCGCGCCGGTCGACGGCACCATCATCGCGCTCGATCCGGACATTCCGCCCCTGCACCAGCGCGTGCGCTTCGAGTCCGAAGGCCGCGGCGTGCAATGGCGCATCGACGGCAAATACTTTGCGCGCGGCAACAGCGCGCAATGGCTGCCCTGGCCGGGGCGCCACGTGATCGAACTCGTCGACGCGACGGGCAAGGTGGTCGACCAGCGCAGGCTCGAAGTGCGCGGTGCGGGCGTGGTCGCGAAAAGCGCCCGCCGATGAAGGCAGTCATCTGCGGCGTGCGGACTCTGCGGCTCTGGTGGTGGTTGAGCCTGCATGTGGCTGCGTTGCTCGCGTGGCCCTTGCCGGCGCAAGCCAAACCTGTGCCGGTTCCACCAATGCAGTCGCGCGTGGTCGATCTGACGAACACGCTGAAGCCATCCCAAGCCGAGGCTTTGCGGCAGCAGATTGCATCCATCGAGAACGAAACCCAGGCGCAGCTTGCGGTACTGATCGTGCCGACCACCGGGGAAGATTCGATCGAGCAGTACGCCACGCGTGTCTTCGCCGCCTGGAAGCTGGGCCGCGAGCAAGAAGACGACGGCGTGCTGCTGCTGGTGGCGCTGAAGGACCGCCGCATGCGCATCGAGGTGGGCACGGGTCTGGAAGGCGCGATCACCGACATACAGGCCGCCCGCGTCATCGACGAGCAGATGGTGCCGGCCTTTCGCAAGGGCGAGTTCGCGGAGGGCATCGAGGCGACGCTGCAAGTGCTGTCGCAGCGGGCCGGCGCGCAGCCCTCCATGATGGTCGCCGAGTCGGAAACGCCGGAGGACGAAGAGCAGACCCTGCAGGCGCAGGAAGAGCCGGAAGAAAGCGGCCCCACCGGTAGGGGCCGGGTGACGCCTGCGGGCTGGGCCGTCTTCGGCGTGTTGCTCTGGAGTGTTGGCGTCGGCGTCTGGCACGGCCGGCGGTCCGGCAAGCCGAAGCGCAGGCGCGCGGCCGCCCCGGCCCCGGATACGTTCTTGCGCGCTCATTCCCACTGGAAGTTGTCGTTCGGCATGCTCGTGGCCGCTGCGCTGGCGGCCGCCGTCATCCTGCGCGAACCCGCGATGCTCTTCATGCTTGCGACGATGCCCGCCCCGCTCGGCTTCGCGCTGGGAATGGCCTGCGCCCGCTCGCGTACCGCGCGGCGCGTCACCGCCGCCGCGGTGCTGCTGATCGTGCTGCTCGTCGTGGCGGCCCGCAGGGTGGGAGCGGATGTGCTGCTGCAGGGCGCCATGCATCTGTTCGCCGCCGCGATCGGCCTTGCGTTCGCCTCGGGCGTGGCATTCGGCATGCGCAATGCCTGGCGTACGAGCGTGGCCAGCTTCGGGTTGCGCCTTCTCTTCGTGCTGGGCGCCATGGCCGTGTTGGGCGTGACGGCCTTCCGGGAGATTGCGGCCGACACGGTGTGGATGCCGCTCACGCTGGTGGCCGTCGTGACATCGGCCTTTGCCTTTCTTCCGCTCGCCTTCGGCAATGGGAACGGCGCGGGCCGCGTTCGCTACAGTTCGAGCGACAGGGGGTGGAGCGGCAGCTCCTCCAGCAGCTCTTCTTCCTCATCGTCGTCTTCGTCATCTTCATCGGGCGGCGGCGGCTCCAGCAGCGGCGGCGGGGCATCCGGCAGCTGGTAGCTGCAATCCCCTGCTTGCGACTGCGGCATTGAAGCCGGCCGACAATTCATCCAATGATTCAATGAATAGGCCTTTCTGACTCATATGCTGGCCCAAGCACCCCGAACTTCCCTTGCCGACAGCGCCGCCAACAGCATTCGCGCCGAGATCTCGGCCGGCCGCTGGGCCGTCGGTTCGCGCATTCCCGTCGAGCCGCAGCTCGCCCTGCTTCTGGGCGTGAGCCGCGGCACCGTGCGCGAAGCCGTGAAAACACTGGTCTCGCGCGGGCTGCTCGAGGTGCGGCAGGGCTCCGGCACCTATGTGCGCTCCGGCTTCGATCCGTCGGCCAACTTGCAGAAGATGCGGCGCGCGAGCCTGCGCGACCAGTTCGAGGTGCGCCGCGCACTCGAGGTAGAAGCCGCCCGGCTTGCCGCCGTGCGCCACACAGCCAAGGACCTGCGCAACCTCAGGGCCCTGCTCGAGCGGCGTGGCTTGCCGGATGCAAGCGACGGCGGTGCAAGCTTCATCCAGCGCGACCTGGATTTCCACCTGGCCATCGTCGACGTTTCGGGCAACCTGGCGCTGGCTGAAACCTGCCGCTTCATCACCGGCTACATCAAGGACACCATCGCCAGCTCCATGGGCACCAGCCTGCCCGAACCCGACCAGGCGGCACACGCGTCCATCGTCGAAGCCATTGCCAGCCGCGACCCCGACCGCGCCGCGGAAGCGGTTCGCGCTTTCATGGCGCCCATGATCGACGCACTGTCGAAAGCCGAGCCATGAAGGGCATTCAATGAGCGCAGTGCCTTTTTCCACCAACCGGGCCGCCGGTGAACTGCTGATCGACGCCGAGGCGGACAGCATGCCCGCGCCGCACCCCACGCCGGCGCCGAGCCTGGCCCGCCGCATCCTGCTGGGTGCAAGCGTGGTGCTGATTGCATTCAACCTGCGGCCGGTGTTTGCCAGCCTCTCGGTGATGCTGCCCGAAATCATGGCAGCCACGGGCCTTTCTGCCACCGCCGCGAGCCTGCTGACCACCTTGCCGATCGTCTGCCTAGGCGCGTTCGCACCGCTGGCGCCGGGCCTGGGCCGGCGTTTCGGCACCGAGCGCACGCTGCTCGGCTGCATGGTGCTCATTCTGATTGGCACCGCGCTGCGCGGCACCGGCAACATCCCGCTGCTGTTCCTGGCATCGGCCATTGCGGGCAGCGGCATCGCGGTGTCGAACGTGCTGCTCTCGGGCCTGGTGAAGCGCGATTTCGCCGGACAGGCGGCGCTGATGATGGGCCTCTACACCATGGCGGTGTGCGGCGGCGCGGCCAGCGCCGCGGGGCTCACAGTGCCGCTCGAACATGCATTGGGCGGCGGCTGGACCTCCGCGCTGGCCATGTGGGCGCTGCCGGCCCTGCTGGTCACGCTGATCTGGGCGCCGCAGGCCCTGCCGCTGAAGCCGGTGGCAAGCGAATCGGGCTTTACCGTGCGCGGACTCTGGCGCGACCGCCTGGCCTGGCAAGTCACGTTCTTCATGGGTTTGCAGTCGGCCCTCGCGTACATCGTGATGGGCTGGCTCGCGCCCATCTTGCGCGAGCGCGGGTTGGGCGGCGAAACCGCGGGCTACGTGGTGTCGCTCGCCGTGATGACGCAGGTGGTGACCTGCCTCGTCGTTCCCGCGGTGGCGGTCAAGCTGCGCAACCAGCGCGGCCTTGCCGTGGGGCTGGCCATGCTCACCCTGGCCGCGATGCTGGCGATGCTGTTCGCGCCGCTCTCGGGCGTGTGGTTCTGGGCCGTGCTGCTGGGCATTGCGCAAGGCGGCACTTTTGCCCTCGCGCTCACGTTCATGGTGCTGCGCTCGCCCGATTCGCACGTGGCGGCGCACCTCTCGGGCATGGCGCAGGGCGTGGGCTACATGGTGGCCGCGTGCGGCCCGCTGCTTGCCGGCCTACTGCATGGCTGGACCGGGAGCTTCCGCGCATCGTCGTGGCTCTTCATCGGGCTGGGCATTGCGCTGGTGATTGCAGGCCTTGGCGCGGGGCGCACGATGCTTGTGGGCGCGGTGACGGTTCCCCGGCGCTGAGGTAACCCCTCCGCGTCAGTTGCGAACGAGCGGGCCGGCAGCTACTGCGGTCCGCCACAGAAGCTCACCCTTTCGGTGGTCTTGGCGGTGAAGTGAAGGCGAGTGGTGGTGGTGCCGCTTGCGGGCGTGTTCGCGGGCCATTCGCTCTGCAGCCACGTGTATTGCCACGTGTAGGGTCCGCCCGGCTTGCCAGCTGGTTCGTAGGCGATGCGAAGACTGCCGTTGCTCTCGTCGTGGCAATGCTTCGAGCTCTTGTATTCCTTTTCGCTGAAGCAGGCGCGGATCATCTTCGAGCAGGAAAAAGGAATGCCTTCGTGCACGGCCCGGGTGTCGTCGAGCGGCACGAAGTCCGCCTTGCTGAACGATGCGCCACCGCCCGAGTACATCTCGGACACAGTCTGCAGCACGGCCATGGCCCATTGCCCTTCAGCCAGCGGATAGAGTGCCGGCGCAAGCGAAAGGCGCGTGTCGGACAGGCCCGTTGCGGCGTCTTTCTTCATGCCGGCCACATAGCCGGTGAAGTCGTGCAGGCGCTCGAGCTGCCAGGTCTTCGCGTCCTTGTCGCGCGTGATGCGCGCCATGGCCAGCGGCTCGGCCGAGAGCACTGCAAAGCTGTTTGCCGCGGCGCCTCGCAGCCGGTACAAGCCCAGCGCATGCGGATCGCAAGGCTGCGGCAGCAACGCGCACAGGCGGGCGCGCCAATCGGGATCGACCGACTGCGGCTTCTTGACGGCATCGAGCACCTGCGCCGAGGGGGCGGCGAACACCTGGCCCGCCGACGCGGCAAGCACCATGGCGGCAGTGCAAAAAGCAGGCAGCTTGTTCATGCCGGAATGGTAGCCAGAGGATTCGAAAGATGCTGCTACCAAATGCGCCGACATGCCAATGTTGTAGCCTTCGCCCCGTGGCCGCCCGGCCTCGACAACGGAGCGACGAATGGCTGACAAGATCCTGGTTTTCTACGGTTCCTACAGGTCGGACCGCATGGGCATTCGCCTGGCCGATTACCTGGTGGCGGGCCTCGGCGCCCGAGGTGCCGATGCCGAACTGATCGACGCGCAGGCGGTGGGCCTGCCCATGCTCGACCGCATGTACAAGGAGTACCCCGAGGGCACCGCGCCCGCCCCCATGGAAGCGCTGGCGCAGAAGATCCGCGGCGCGGACGCCTTCGTCTTCGTGACGGGCGAATACAACTGGGGCCCGCAGCCCGGCCTGAAGAACCTGACCGACCACTTTCTCGAAGAATGGTTCTGGCGGCCCGCTGCGGTTGCCAGCTATTCGGCGGGCCGGTTTTCCGGCGTGCGCTCGGGCACCGTGTGGCATTCGATCCTCTCGGAAATGGGCATGGTCGTCGTCTCGAGCACGCTCGCCGTCGGGCCGATTTCGCAAACACTCGACGCGGACGGCAAGCCCACGGGCAGCGCGGGCGAATCTCTCCAGCGCTCGTTCGGCCGCTTTGCCGACGACCTGGCCTGGTGGACCGAAGCCGCGCGCGAGCAGCGGGCGCGCAAGGCGCCACCTTACTGAACGCCGTTCAGCCCTTGCCCAGCGAAGGACGCCCGAACAGGCTCGACGCGTTGCTGATCGGCCCGAGCTCGGCCGTTGCGGCCAGCAGCGCGGGCGCCAGCTCATGCATGCGCTCGCTGCCAAGGCGCGTGCGCGGCCCGGCAATGCTGATGACGCCGATCACTTCCTTGCGGCGGAACACCGGCGCCGCCATGGCGGCCATGCCGGGCGCGAAGACCTCGTCGATCATGGCGTAGCCGCGCACCCGCGCCGCATGCAGAAAACCCAGCAGCGCGCGAATGGTCGTCGGTGCCTTCGGGCCGTATTCCGCCGGCGTGCCGAAGCCCTGTCGCGAGACGAGCTCCAGCGCGCGCTCGTCGCTCAGTGTCATCAGCCAGGCGTGGCCGGACGACGTGCACGACAGGCGCGCATCCATGCCCATGTCGGGGTCGTAGCGCAGCCCCGCTTGCCGTGTGCCTTGCGACTTGGCCACCCAGGTGAGGCGGTCTTCGTCCACGATCGAAAGGCGCACCAGTTCGCCCGATGCCTGCGCGAGCCGCTCCAGCAGCGGCTCGGCAATGTTCACGATGCCGGCGCCGCTCAGGAAGCCGAGGCCCAGCGACACCACCTTGGTCGTCAGCACATAGTCGCCCTGCTTGCGCGTCTGGCGAACGTAGCCGCAGCGCTGCAGGTCGGCCAGCAAGCGGTGGCAGGCGCCGAGCGGAATGTCGAGCTCCGACGCGAGCAGCGTGAGCGGCAAGCCCTGCGGATGCCGTGCAAGGTGTTCCACCATCGAGAGGCCGCGGTCGAGTGAAATGCTCATATCCTGCATTATGAAAGCTGTTTCCAATCTGGAAAGTCTTTCGTCGCTGCGCCGAAGAATCGGCCGCATGAGTTCCATCGTCTACATCCTCAACGGCCCCAACCTCAACCTGCTGGGGGTGCGCGAGCCGCACCTGTACGGCAGCACCACGCTGGCGCAGGTGGAGCAGCTGTGCCGCCGCGTGACCGGCGAGCTGGGCCTGGACTGCGAGTTTCGCCAGACCAACCACGAAGGCGTGATGGTGGACTGGGTGCAAGAGGCCCGCGAGCGCGCCGCGGCCGTCGCCATCAATCCCGCGGGGTTGTCGTTCCGCTCCATTCCGCTGCTCGATGCGCTCAAGACGCTCGACCAGCCCATCGCCGAAGTGCACATCACCAACATCCACCGCCGCGATACGCTCTATCAGCATTCGCTGGTGTCGCTGGCGGCCACGGGCGTGATCTGCGGCTTTGGCCCGTTCGGCTACGAGCTGGCGATCCGGGCGCTGGCGCAGCGCCTGGCGGCTGCGCCAGCGGCCTGAGTTCCCCGAGTTCCCGCCTCATCATCACAACACGACAGGAGACCACCATGACCTTTTCCATCGATCGCCGCACGCTGCTGGGCGCAGGGGCCGCGCTGGCCGCAGGCGCAGTCTTGCCGGCCGGCGCGCAGGCGCAGCCCACGCTGCGGTTTGCCGCGGTGTTTTCGGACAAGGACATCCGCGCCGACATGATGAAGATGTTCGCCAAGGACATCGAGGCCGACTACAAGGTCGAGATGTTCCTGAACTCCACGCTGTTCCGCCAGGGCACCGAGCTCGTCGCCTTGCAGCGCGACAACCTGGAGATGGGCAACATCGCGCCGCAGGATATTTCCAAGCAGGTGCCGGCGTGGTCGCTGCTCACCTCGGCCTACCTGTTCCGCGACCCCGATCACCTCGGCAAGTTCTTCGCGAGCGACCTGGGCGCGCAGATGAAGAAGATGGTGGAAGACCAGCTGAAGGTGAAGATCCTCGGGCCGACCTTCTTCGGAACCCGCCACGTGGGCCTGAAGACGAAGAAGCGCATCGGCACGCCTGCCGACCTCGCAGGCGTGAAGCTGCGCATGCCGCCCGGCGACACCTGGCAGATGCTGGG
Source organism: Variovorax paradoxus (assembly GCF_009755665.1). Taxonomy (NCBI): domain Bacteria; kingdom Pseudomonadati; phylum Pseudomonadota; class Betaproteobacteria; order Burkholderiales; family Comamonadaceae; genus Variovorax; species Variovorax paradoxus. Next base: position 1,480,330 of record NZ_CP046622.1, on the reverse strand, counting down.
CCGCTCGCTCGGCGCCAATCCCACGCCCATGGCCTACGCAGAGACCTACACCGGCCTGCAGACCGGCGCCATCGACGGGCAGGACAACCCGCTGCCCAATGTGCAGAACATGAAGTTCAACGAGGTGATGTCGCAGATCGTGCTGACCTCGCACCTGGTGGCCTTCGACCTGCTCACGGTGAACATGAAGACTTGGCAGGGCATGGCGCCCGCAAAGCAGCGCAGCTTTCAGGCCGCCGCGGACAAGGCCATTGCCTGGAGCACGGCCGAGCACCAGAAGCGCGAGGCCGAGCTCGCCGAGAGTTTCCGCAAGCAGGGGCTGGAGGTGTATGTGCCCAACATCAACGCCTTTCGCGAGTACGCGCAAAAGGCCTACCTCGCCTCCGACGACGCGAAGAACTGGCCGCCCGGCATGCTCGACAAGATCAACGCCATGAAGTAACCCGAAAGCCATGTTCGACCGCGCGCTTTCGTTGCTGCACCGCTTCGCCGAAGCGGTGGCCGCGCTTTTCCTGGGAGTGATCTTCGTCGCGTTCATCGTGCAGATCGCACTGCGCTACCTGTTCAACTGGCCGGTGGGCTGGACCTCCGAGGTTTCGCTGGCGGCGTGGCTGTGGCTGGTGCTCTGGGGCGCCGCCTTCGTGCTGAAGGACTCCGACGAAATCCGGATGGACTTCGTCGCCGCGAATGCCGGCCCGCGCATGCGCCGCGTCGTCGGCGCCATTGCGGCGCTGGGCGTGATCGTGCTGTTCGGCATGTCGCTGCCGGCCTCCTACGCCTACGTGAGCTTCATGAAGGTCGAGAAGAGCTCGTACCTGGGCATTCGCATGGACGTGATGTACGCCATCTACCTGGTCTTCGTCGTGGCGGTGATTGCCCGGAGCCTGCGCCAACTCGTTCGCGGGCCCGCGCCGCTGACGGACGAACCACCTTCTTCTTCCTCATCCGCATTGTGAATTTCACCAGTCCTTTTTCGCTGGCGCTCTACGTGATCGTGGCGCTCAGTCTCCTGGGCGTGCCCATCGGCCACGCAATGATCGGCGGCTCCGTTCTCTACCTGTACCTCAAGGGCATGGACATGGGCGCCGCCGCGGAGCAGTTGCTCAACGGCACCTACTCCAGCTTTCTGATGCTGGCGATTCCGCTCTTCATCCTGGCGGCCACGATCATGAGTTCGGGCAGCATCCTGGACCGGCTGCTGCGCTTCTGCAACGCCATCGTGGGCCGCTTTCCGGGCGGGCTGGCGCAGGTGAACGTGCTGCAGAGCATCGTGTTCGCCACCATGTCGGGCTCCGCGCTGGCCGACGCGGCCGGCTCGGGCAAGCTGATGCAGGAGATGATGACCAGGAACGGCAAGTACACGCCGGGCTTTGCCGCGGCATTGAGCGCGGTGTCGTCCGTGATCGGGCCGATCCTGCCGCCTTCCATTCCCCTGGTGCTGTATGCGCTGGTGTCCGGAACTTCGATCGGCTACCTGTTCATCGCCGGCCTGCTGCCGGGCCTGTTGCTGGGCGCCGTGCAGATGGGCCTGATCTACGTGCTGGCGCGCCGGCGCCGCTTTCCGGTCGAGCCGCGGGTGCCGCTGCGCGAAATGCCCCGCATCACCCGCGAGGCGCTGCCGGCGCTCATGCTGCCCGTCATTCTGCTGGGCTGCCTGTACAGCGGCGTGACCACGCCCACCGAGGCGGCAGGCCTTGCCGCCGCATACGCGCTGCTCATTTCGGCGGGGCTGTATCGCAGCATGCGCTGGGCCGACCTGTACCAGTCGCTGCTCTCCAGTGCGCGCATGAGCATCTCGATCGGGATGCTCATCGCGGGGGCGATGGTGTTCAACTACGTCATCACGTCCGAGAACATTCCCGCGACGCTCAGCACGGCAATGAAGGGGCTGGATCTTTCCCCGCTCGGCTTTCTGCTGCTGGTCAACGTTCTGCTGCTGGTGATGGGCGCGTTCCTCGAGGGCTCGACGATCATCCTGATCATGCTGCCAGTGCTGCTGCCGACCGCCACCGCGCTGGGCATCGACCCCGTGCACTTCGGCGTGATGGCGGTGCTGAACATCATGATCGGGCTGGTGACACCGCCCTATGGCCTGCTGCTGTTCATGATGGCGAAGATAGCGAACGTGTCCCTGATGGTGCTGATCCGCGAGACCTTTCCCTTTCTCATGGTCATGCTGGGCGCGCTGGCGCTGGTAACGGTGTGGCCGGACATGGTGTTGTTTCTGCCGAGGCTGGCGGGATATACGGGTTGAGCCAAGCCGCCCTCGGCCACGGATGGGCGCGCGTAAGAACGGACCTGAGTTCGCTCTCCTCCACTTCGGTCAGCTTGAGCACCAGGCTCCTGAACTCGGCCTGGTAGCAGGGCCGCATCAGCGCAGCCGTGAGCGCGTGGACGTCGTTGCCGCGTTCAAGGTACGCATTGCACAGCGCAATGCTTCGATGGATTTCGAGCGCCTGCGCGACTCGGCCGGGAGCCTGCTCGTCGCAGCTCACAAGGTCTTTGTTGTTGCTTCTCTTACGGGTCATCGCCGGTCCTTGTGGCGCACTTCGGATGGCGCCGCAAGACGACTCTATTCACTCGGGAGTGCAGCGGGGAGTAACAACATCGTCGTGAATCCGGCCCGCTGCAGTGCGAGCGTCATGCATCAAATTTCCTGCCGAGTTTTAGGTGACCCACGAATTGCATCAAGACACAGATGCTCTTCGTATGAACTTCGGCGAGGCAACGGGGATGAGCCGAGTCAAGTGCGAGCCGGCCAGCAACTGCGTTTGGACGAGATGCGTTCCGGCTCGAGGCGAGCGCGCAACGGTGCTGATTATCGCTACGCTTATGGATTGTGCACTTCGCTCGCACTCGAACTCGTGAAGTCGATCGGCGGAGCCGTGGGTGCCGTGGGAGGAAGGGCTGCAATCAGAACTAAAGCGATTCCGAAAGCCAAGACAGTGATGGCGGTTTTCAAGTTTCTTCTCTATCGATGACCGTGCAGGTCAGAGGCTGGAATCTTATGCATGCCGGACATTTCTTGGCATACGCCTCATTGCAAAATGCGCAGACCGGATGGAGATTTGGTCGCTTCGCACAACCGTGGCTGTGAAGTGTGGAGAATTCCACCGGGTCAGTTGTTGTCGAGCCACGTCGAGGCCCGGCCGGTCTCATCGACGTGCGAACCTTGTCGGGGCGCTGATCGACAAACAGCAGAAGACGATAAGGACGTGATCAGGCTGTCCCTCGTCGACTTGCTTGACCATCTAAACAGTTGCCGCTTTGGAATGAAGTCTGGCAATACCTCCGTCGCCTTGAGTGGCGCCAAACAGAAACATGACTCCCAGAATCACACAAGTCGCCCTAGCTCTTGTTTGCGCAGGTCTCCTGCAACCAGCGGTTGCGCAGGATTTTCGCAGCCGGTTTTCAACCCAGACAGCCTTATTGCTGGCGTTGCTGTCTCGCGATGGCATCTGTCCCCTGATGGGGCGCTTCGCAGGTATGTTCGATGAAAAGAAATCTCAAGGGATGAACTTGGCGGAGTTCCAGTCAAGACTCGATAAGGTGCCGGAGGATCTAATGCTGGATTTATCAAGGCAGTTGATCACTGTGGCTGCAGTGGACGTGTTCAGCCGTCCCGGCGTAACGGGGCCGGCAATTGCTGAAGAAGTGAGCCAAGTTTGTGCGGCCCAGCTTTCCGAGCAGCTCACTGCCAAGTTGGGCACGGAGATGCCAGACGAGGAGAGAGAGGCACTGCAGGCGGTCATGAGCGAGAACTACGTCCCCCTCGGGACTTCCCGGCGGCCGTAAATTCCGCTCTCTGCAGCAGCTGCTTCTGGCGCTCCGCGATGGCAAGGGCCTGGGCCCGATCGCCGTGGCGTGCGACAGAAAAATCCTTCCGGAGTGTCTGGCCGGAGGGGAGCACGGTCTTGGCGACCCAGACGCGCGGGTGGCCGTCCGGGCTCAATTTGCACGACACGCCAGCGATGCCGGTCGTGTTGTCCCGCCGCAAGACCTCGACACGATGGATGGCCGGCGGATTGGCCCGTACCTTGGCAGGCGGCGGGACCCTGCTGGGGTCCGCGGCTGGATGGAGGATCACATGCCCCGTCATCTGCGCGAGCTGCCGTTGGCGTTCCACGATTGCCAGCGCCTTGGCCTGGCGTCCATAGCGGCCCACGGCAAAACTCTTCTGCAGAATCTTCCCTGGTTCCAGCTGCGTTTTCGCGAGCCATCGCTCCACTGTGCCATCCGGCTTGTACAGACACACCACACCCGGCACGCCGGACTTGTTGTCATTGCGTGCCCGCTGTGCTTTCTCCTGTTTGAGCAGCGGAGGATGGGTGCGCAGCACCTCGTCGCGCCACGCCTGGGCTGCCCTCAAGGCCGCCTCGGGGCCGCCGTAGATGCTGAATGCGAAAGATTTGACCAGTCGCTCCCGGTCGCGAATGAGGGAGACAAGCCAACTGGCATCCAACCTGTCGATGCCATACATCAGGCTGGACTTGCGAGTCCATTTGCGCATGACCAGGCTCAGAAACTTGCGTTGAGATTGAACCCAAACGTGGTCCTGGCCGTGCGATACCCCTCGGGCTTGCGGATCGGCGCCCCCATGAAGAAGTCATAGCTCAGCTTGCTCCACTGCCCCCGCACGCCAATGACCGCGCCCGCGAGGCTGCGCCCCAGCCCATCCACCGTCGAGCGCCCGCCCACATGCCCGTAGTCGGCGCCGACATACAGTTCCGCCCCGCTCTGGCCTGACCCCGTGGGGATCGCCCACCCGATGTCGTTGCGGATCAGCCAGCCCCGCTCCCCCATCAGGCTCGTCTCGCCATCGAAGCCGCGCACCGTGTAGCGCCCGCCGATGGCGAACCGGTCCTGCGGCATCAGCGGCGTGCGGTTCCACTGCGCGCGGATCAGCCCCGAATAGCGCAGCTTCTGCGCCCCGAGTTTGAACGGCGCATTCAGGCTCACCTCGGCCGTGTACAGCTTCATGCGCGAAGTGCCTTCCAGCGGCTCGTCAGGGTGGTTGCGGTGGTAGATCTCCTGCGGCGAGGTCCGGGCGCCAAAGCCGCCCGTGCCGTGCTTGAGCGCCAGCGTTCCTTCCAGCGTGGCCTCGCCGATGAACTCCTTGTGGTTCAGGCCGAGCTCCCAGCCACCCACCACCCGGTGCTGCACATCGACCTCGGTGTCGTCCACGAAGTTGCGCGACTCGCGCCGGAAGCCCTTGAGCGCCAGCGTGGTCTTGCGGCTCTGGTCGCGGTACAGCAGGCGCGAGAGCTTGACTTCGGCGTTGTTGGTCTTGCCCGCGTAGACATAGTCCTGGTTCAGCCCCGCCACGCTCTGGTGGTACTGGCTGTTCGAGGCCGTGAACCCGAGCATCCAGTAACCGTACGGCAGCGAATAGTGCACCGTCTGGCCCTCGGTGCCGTAGCTCGGCTCCGAGAGAAAGTGGCTGTTGATGCTGTGGTTGGCGCTCAGGTAGAACAGGTCGTTCAGCCCGAAGGGGTTGTCCACCGACACCGTGGCGCCGGCCTGGTAGCGGCCCGTGGCCTTGGTGCCGCTGTCGTCCAGGCTCAGGGCCACGCGCCACTTCTTGGCCTGCACGTACTTGACCACCAGGTCGCTGTCGCCCGGCCGGGCGTTGGGTGCCGTCGAGGGCTCGATCTGGATGTCGGCCTCGGCCGTGGGGGCGCGCTTCAGGTTCTCCAGCCCCTGCTCGATGTCGCGCAGGTTCAAGAGAGCGCCCGGCCGGGCGGGAATGGCCGAACCCAGCAAGGCGCCGCTGCCCAGCAGCGTCGAGGAAGAATCCGGCGTCAGGCGGATGGCCGCGATGCGCCCGGGCACCAGCGACAGGGTCAGGGTGCCGGTGGAGAGATCCTGCGGCGCGGCCAGCACCCGGGTGGTGACGAAGCCGCGCGCGATGGCCGCCTGCTGGGCGCGGGCGAGCACCACGTTCACGCCTGCGGTGCCCAGGCAGTGGCCGAGCGGCGAATCGTTGCCGTCAGGACCGGACAAGTCGGAAACTGCCCATTGGAACAATTCGGCCTGCTCGCCCACCAGCAGCACGCGATCGATGCGGAAGCACGGGGCTTCGGATGCGGGAATGCGTGCCACCGGTGCGGGCGGGGCCGCCTGCAGGCGCTGGTCGACGGTGCGCTCGTTCTGCTCGCGCAGGGCGCGTTCGCGTTCCTGCTGGCGTTGTTGTTCGACGAAGGATTGGGGGGTGGTGGGCGTTTGCTGCGCGACCGCCCACAACGGAGAAGCAGTGAGAGCCACGGCCAGCGCCATGCGCGTGCGCCGAGGCACGACCGAGGAATGCACCATGGTGATCAGCGCCGGAATTCGACCGTGCGAACCGCCGACGGCTTGCCGGAGAAGCCGCTGACGGTGCCGTCGGCGCCGAAGAGCACATCGACCGGCTCGTCTTCCTGCACCGTCCAGTAGCGCCAGCTGCCGGCGTTCAGGTCCTTGGTGTCGTTGCGCGAGGGATAGCTCAGCGCCATCAGCACCTGGGGCCGGGTCATGCCGACCATGACCTTGGCGGAGTACACGGCCTTCTGCACCTCGGGACTCCAGCTGGCGAGTGTCAGCTTGGGATCGGCGGGCACCACGATCTGGCGCGCCCAGCGCAGCATGTCTTCCCTGCTGCGCGATGTGTCGTCGCGCAGCGAGACGTAGTCGCTGCCGATGGTGCCGTAGAGGTAGCGGTCCCGCTTCATGGTGTCGAGCACCGCGGGTTCGCCGAACGGCACGATGGGGCCGCCCAGCATGTTGGTGCTGGAGACCCAGCCGTAGTCGGGCCGCAGGTTGCAGCAGGTGTAGCCGGTGACGGGCTGCGAAAGGCGAGTGGCGCAACCGGCGAGCAACGTGCTAGTGGCGAGCACCAGCGCGAGAGGGATATTCCGAACGGAATGAATGTGTGACAGCTTCATTTTTCCCTTATTTCCGGTTGACTACCGAATTCATTTAATTTTCTGCAGGCAGAGAGCCAAAATCTTGCTTGTTGCGCCGAGTGAGCAAGACTCATGCACATCGGTGAAATGAGAATATTGCTGCTCTTAGCAGCCTCAAATCAACCAACCCCTTAATGCACAAATCATCAAAGCGTGATGACTCAAATGAAATAAGTTCAAGTCCTTCGATTGTGTCGCTCTCGATTTCTTTGACTTCGCACATTGCCGCAATCACGTCGCCATCCTTCTCCAGATTTACTGTGTATTTGGATTTTTCGGCATAATTAATTTTTCGCAATTTATACATCGACGTCGACCTCAAGGCTGCATATATTTCGCCAAAACTGGGCGAATTTGCAAAATTACCACGGGAATTTAATTGCCGAGAAATCAATTTCCTCGTCAATTGGGGTGATATATAAACGCTCCCGTATGTGATGCAAAAAGTCCTTGTCCACGTTGACCTTTTGCTGACTCACATAATAAGCATATGTATCCTGCCAAATCCAACACCCATCAGTTCGCATGGACGGTGTCCCTGCAATTTTGGAGTTGTCAAAAACACTTTGGATAACGCCAGGACTCGCAATAACTACCGGGCATGAGGCAAGATATTTCACAACCTTTTGCTGCTCCTCCGAGTCTAGCGATACTCCTTCAAAATCCAGGATAGAGGGAAACCTCTCCCCACAATGCTCTTTAAACATTCCGACGGGAATCAACATAAAAATAGCTCTTTCAATTTAATTGGGGGTGGGCTTAAATACCTGCCAACTCCCGGTATTGGTCCACGAATTAGGGCCAATAACCACAACACCATTTGGATAAACGAACAATAAATCGGTAGGAGCCATGACTGTAACACCTAGTTTATTTGCAAGATCTTGGGCATACGCCGTACTGCATGAACCAGTCGAGCACGATGCTAGTCGCACGGCCCCTCCTGAATAGTCAGATTGCTTCCCAATATAGGTGGCTAATGCACGTTGATCTACCTTGATCCACTCCCCATTTCTAAGAATCATGGCTGATTCAGCATTTCCGTGAATAACGACATCGTAGTAGCCAGGCTCAGGCTTCAGCCATTTTGCCGCGTTGATAGTGTCCTTATCACCACCCAGTCTCGTGCCTAAATTAGCCGGGGTCCCCTCTGGTCGCACCAATTGCCGGACCACCTGACGGGCGGAGGCACTTAGGTCCTCAAATGCCGCTGAAATTGTCCGCCACGCCGAAGCTGAGCCCGATCCGATCGCTTCGCCAATAGCCCGTATCGTGCGTAGGTCGCTCGCAGCGATGTTGCCTTCGGCGGCAAGCCCAAACTCCACAAAAGCGTTCGCTACCGCACTACGTTCTGCGGACGTGAGCACAATCGTGCCGCAGCCGGGACCGCCTTGTATCGCGGCACAGCTTTGTGCTCTAGACAGGACGCCGGACACCAACGCCGCGCTGATCGTGCGAGCGCCGCGTGTGTCTCCCGTTGCTTGGAACTCTCCGTACAGGCTGACCATGTCCGTGATCGCGTTGTTGAGCGCGATCACGTTGGCTGCGGTTGGCTTTAGCAATGCTCTCTCTTTGGCAGCCGACAAGGCGTCGTACACCGCCTGCTGGTTGTAGTCCACCATGCTCCAACGTTCGGAGACCCGGAACTGGCAGCTGGCCGGGTTGGGTTCCTTCGCGCAACCTGCAAGCTCGGCGTCCCGCTGCCTTTGCTGCTCTCCGCTGAGCCAATTGTTCTCCACCGCGTTGCCGCCAGCGGCGGAAGCGATGTTCACACTGGCCGCATCACCGCCCACCAGCAAGCCTGCAAGTGCGCCCACCATTTGTCCCAGCGCGATGCTCTCGGCGCTCAGCGCGAGGTCACCGGTAGGATTGAAATATTGCCCCGCCAAGTGGCCCACGACGGCCCCCACAGCACCGGCGCTACAGGCGCTGCCCGAATTGGTTCCCCCATTGACTGCCGCACTCCCCACGCCAGCGAGACAGCCCACCAGCGCATGCGCCAGTTCTCGAGCAAACCCTTCAGTGTTTGCGCCGATCCAATTGGCTCCGCCTGCTGCAGCCGAACTGAGGAGACCATTCAGCATCCCATTGGCCAATTCGGTTTCGAGGCTCGTGCCATTGATGGCCGCACGGATCAGGCCCGCGGCCGCACCGTCGATCAGGCCCCGACTGATGAGTTGAGGGGTGGTCAACGTGGAGGCTGCGCCGCTCAGGCCAAGACCGATGTTGAGCCCTTGCACGGCTCCAGCCGTCACCATCGCAGTGGCAATGTTCTTGATCCCCCGGCTCGAAGCCAGATCTTCCAGCACCGCGCTGATATTGCCGTTGTGGTTAATCAGGCCCACTGCGGCTTGCGAGGCGATGCTCGATACGCCGGCAGCGACCGCGGCTCCGACCACGGCGCCTGTGGTGCCGCCCCCAACGGCGCTGCCGGCCACCGTTCCGATGCTGCTGGCGGCTCCCCATGTCATGACAGTGGCCACGATCGCCACCACCGCGCCACCGGCCTCGGTCAGGCTGCCCTGGCTCTCCGCCCACTGGCGCTGCTCCAGCGGCACGCCTTGCCAGTTGATCGGCACCTTGTTGAGCGCCGGATCGTTCTGGATCTGGTTCAGCCACCCCATGCCGGGCTGGCTGCGCTGGCTCTGCAGCACCTGCTCGATGGTTTGTTGTGCGACATAGATGTCGCCCGGCCCCTTGATCGCGTTCTGTCCCACCTGAACGTTCACTGTCGGGGTGTCCAGCGTCAGCGTTTTGCTTTCGATCTGGGTGTAGTTGGCGACTTCAACATGCGCACCGGTGTCGCGCGTGCGCTGGTACATCGGATCGCTCTCGCCCCGGCTCTGGCCCAGTTCGATACCTGTCTTGACTACGTCGAAGTTCACGGCCCCCTTGGGCGCATTCAGTGCCACGGTTTCCTGGGCCTTGATACGCGCCGCGCCCAGCGTCAGATCGCCATCGGTGGCGATGACGGTGACATTCTTTCCATTCAGCGTGGCCGCGGCGAGCGTAGTCTGATCGAGCGTGTCGGTCACACTGTCCTTGCCGTTCATGCCCTTGCCGACGCGCTTGAAGTTGCCCATCGTGCCAATGGACTTCTTGGAGTTCTTGCTCCCGATTTCTTTGTGGACTTGGTTGATGCCACTCAGGATCGTCACTTCCTTGCCCGAGATCTTCAGGTCTTCACCAGCGCTGAGATTGCTGGCGTAGATATTGACCTGCTCGCCTGCAGTGACGCCCAGGTTTCCGCCCGCCTTGACGTTGGAGGCCCGCTCGACCTGGCTTGAGACTTCGGCATGCTGCTCGTAGCGGATTCCGCTGTCGATGCTGGAGCCGCCCAGCTTCGGAAGGATGAAGCCCTTGGTCTCGCGGGAACGATCCAGACTTCCGGAAACGCTGTCCACCGCAGACACGATGTTCACGTTGCGACCGGCTGTAAGTGTGGCGTTCCCTCGCGCTTCGATGTCGCTGCCCACGACGTTGATATCGCGGCCGGCCGACAGGCCGATAGCTTGGCCCGAGAGACGGCTGCCAATGGTGGTCGTGACCTCGGAGGTGCCCGAAACGCTGTTGGTAGTGGACTTGAGAAATCCCTTCTTGGTCGACTGGCCGGCGCCCATGGTGGCATGCGTTTCGACGCCCGACATGATGTTGATGTCCCCCGTCGCGGCAAGACTCAGCAACCCGCTTCCGGAATCCAGCGTCGCCGCTCGCGCATTGATGTCACCGCCCTTGGCGTTGAGCGACACGGTGCCGTTGCCGACGATGGTGCTGCCGGTTTCCTTGCTGGAAGCATCGCCGTGGTAGGTGCCGGCGTTGAAGATCGACAGTCGGCTGCTGGATTCGGTGACGGTGCCCAGGTTGATGTTCTTGCCGGCCGTCACGGAGGTGAAGCTGCCCGGCCCCTTGTTCGACAGGATGCCGCCGATCACGTTCACGTCGTTGCCCGCGCTCGCGACCAGCGTGCCGCCAGGATTGGTGACGTAAACGCCCGCGACGCGGTCGATGTTGGTCTTGTTGGCCAGCCAGCCCTTTTGTGCGCTGGTGGTGGTGTCGATGTTGATGTCGTGTCCGGCCTTCAGTGACACGGAGTTGGCCGCGGTGATGGTGCCGCCGATGTTGTTGATGTCGTTGGTTGCATCCAGCGCGACGCTGCCGCCGGCGATGCGGCCGCCGAGGTTGTTGATGTTGTCGGCGTTGATGGAAACCAAGGTGCGCCCGGCGATGGTGCCGCTGTTGGTCAGGTCGCCCTTGCCCTTGATGATCGTCCGGTCGGCCGACAGCACGCTGCCCGAGCCCGTGATGTCGCCGGGCTGCACGCGCACATACACCTGCGGTACGAGCACCTGCTGGGTCGTGCCATCGGGCAGGGTCACGGTCTGCTCGACCAGCCAGACGATGTCGCTGGTGAGTTGGGCCATCTGTGCCGGTGTCAGCGCGATGCCGGGGCGCAGGCCGTATTCCTTCGCGAAAGTCACGCCCGCATTCATCAGGGCGGTGTACTGCTCCTCATCACTGTAGTAACCGTCGAGATAGCGATAACCCGTGAGTTGGGCCACTTGCTCTCGGATGAGCTTCTGCTCGTAGAAGCCGTCACCCAGGCGCTTGAGGATGTTGTTCGGGTCTTGTCCGAGGCTGTTCAGCATGTAATCACTGCTGAGCCAACGACGACGGTCAGTGAAGCGAGGATCGGTCTCGATCAGGTAGCCGCCAGGACCGGCGTGAATGCCGAAGAGGCTGGTGGTGGGAACCGTCGTGTTGGGCAGGCTGGTGCGCACCACCAGCGCGATGGTGCTGGTGCCGCCCGTGCCTGAGGCGCCGTCGGCGCCGCCCGCGCCATTGGCGGTATTGCCGCTCGTCTTGATGGAGCCTCCGACCGCCGATGGCACCTCCACGATGGCGCGTGCACGTGTGCCCGCAGTCACTGCGCCGGCCATGCCGGCACGGTCGCTGACCGCGACGCCTTGGGCGGCACTCAGCTTCGTGCCCGAGGGGGTCACACCGGTGCAGTCGTTGATGCAGCTCGCGCCCACGTCGATCGTGTAGACCGATTTTTGCTCCGGGATAAAACCAGGCACCAGGTTGTTGCCCTTCTCGGGAGGGGCATAGACCTCCAGGCCGCCGACGGTCACGATTTTCTGACCCTGCGTCGGCGTATTGTCGACATTGGCCGGGTCGATGGTGAAGGTGCCGCCCGCCATCACCTGGCTGTCGCGGTTGCGCAGCTTGCCGTCGATGGTCATGTTGCCGCCCGAGTAGATGCGGCCCGGTTCGGGCGGATTGGCGGGCTGGTCGACCTCGGTGGTGGTTGTGTACTGGCGTTCGATCCAGCCGCTGCCACTTAGCACCTGGCCATTGATGATGGTCGTCCAGGTTCGGCCGCCGCGGTCCAGCACGAACTGGTCGGCGGGGAGTTCGATCCCTCCGAGCGGCGTGATGGTGTGATCGCCATTGATCGGACCGCTGCTGGTCCGGACCACGGCGAAGTGGCTGTCGAAGTTGTTGATTTGGCCCATCGTGATGGACATGTCGCCCAGCGATTCGACCGTGGCGCTCAGGTTGTTGAGCGTGCCGCCTTTGCCGACGGCCTGGCGGTTGGCATCCAGGCCGCCGCCGATGAACATCTCACCCACGCTGAAGAGCAGTGCGTGCTCGCGGTTGTTGATGGTCTGGGCACCAATGTCCAAGGTATCGCGCGAAGCAATGGTGCCCGCCCTGGTCTCGCTACCGAGGGTCTCGCTGTCGTTGTTCAGCGTGCCTGCTGCGACCGAAACGATGTCGCCATAGATGCGGCCCGTGCCCACATTGTTGACCGTGCCACCGTTGATCTGCGTGTTGTAGCCGTCGATCAGCCCCCGGTTGGTTAGCGTACTGGCTGCGCTGACGATGGTGGTGTCGCCCGTGATCTCGCCGGTCACGGTGTTGTCGACCTCGTTGCCGCTGGCGGTGACCGTGCCGCCCGCGAGCAGCTTGCCGTTGTTGGTCAGCTTGCCAGTGGTCGCGTAGGTCAGATTGCCGCCCGCCTTGACCTCGGCGTTGTTCGTCACGTCCTGCGCGAGTGCGATGCTCAGGTCGTTGACGCCGACGGTCGTGCCGTCGCCGCTGAAGCTCTTGGCGTCGATCTCCAATTTGCCGAAAGCAGCAATCTGCTTGCCGTCTGCGCCGAGTGCGGCGGCCGTGCCGGCGACCAGGGTGCCGCCCGTGTTGATCACGTTCAGCGTCTTGGCAGCGGGATTCGCACGCTTCGGATCGAGAATGCCCAGTTCGTTGCAGGCTGAGATCAATCCGTTCGTGTTGTTGATGGTGCCGCCGCTGGTGAGGGTGGCGTTGACGTCGGCGCGGATGGCGCCCGAGGTGTTGTTCAGATCGCCAACGCCGATGGCCAGGTTCTTGCCTTCGATGCCTTGGTCAGTGCCCAACGTGTTCGTGTTGACGATGGTGCCGGCGTTCAGCGTCGTCGTGCCGATCGACCGGACGAGGCCGCCGTTGTTGACGATGCTGCCGGCGTTGATGCTGAGATCGCCCACCGCCTGCGTCTGCCCGCCGCTGTTGTCGTAGCCTGCCCCGTTGGTGTTGATGGCCACAGTGGATTGCCCGAGCACCTGGCCTCCACCCGTATTGGAGAAGGCCTGCGTGTCGGCGACCAATGCGTTCTTGGCGCCAATGAAGCCGGCGGTGTTGGTGACCGCGCCGGTAGTCAGGCTGAGCGTATCGCCGCTGGTGATGCCGCCTTGGCCCGAGGCATAGCCTGCCGCATTGGTGTTGCTGAGGTTCTGACCATTGGTGTTGATGGTCATCGCGCCGCCCGACTGGATCAGGCCCGCATCATTGGCGAGTGCGCCCGAGCTCACTGCCACCGTGGTAGTGGCGGCCAGCGTGCCTTGCGTGTTGTTCAGCGCATTGTTCTGCCCGTTCGCGCGCGTGTTCACGGACAGGCTGTTGCCGAAAGCCTTGCCCCCGACATTGCTCAGTCCGCTATTGAGCAGCGTGGTCGCGCCGCCGGCCTGCAGGGTGCCGCCGTTGTTCGTCGTCGCACCCGAGGTCGTGACGCTCAGGTTGCCCGTGACGGCCGCGGCCGTTCCGCTGCTGTTGTCCAGCGTGCCGGCCACGAGCGTGGTGTTGCCGTTGGCCGCCAGCGTGCCGCCCACGTTGGTTGCGGCCCCGCCGATGGTGGCGTTCAGATCACCCACAGCGGTCACGCTGCCCGCGTTGTTGTTCAGGCTGCCAGCCGCGATGGTGGTGCTGCCGCCCGCGCCGATCACGCCCTGGTTGCTGTTGTCGAGCAAGCCGCCCACGGTCAGGCCGAGGTCGGAGGTCTCGGCAGCCCGAATGGTGCCGCCCTGGTTGGCCAGGCTGCCGGCCGCGATGGTCGTGTTGCCGTTGCTGGCCAGCGTCCCGCCGCTGTTGTCCAGCGCGCTCACCACCGTGACGCGCGTGGCGTCGGCGCCGGTCTGGATCAGCTGGCCGCCGCGATTGCTCAAAGAGCCTGCATCGATGGTGATCTGCTTGGCGCTGATCGTGCCGCCATCCTGGCTGAAGGCGCCCGACAGGGCCACGGTCAGCGCGCCGTTGGCCGTGATCTGGCCATTGGCGCCGTTGAAGTTGCCGCCCGCGACGGCGAGCGTGCCGGTGCCGGCATGCTCGATCTTGCCGGCTGCGTTGGTGATGCTGGTGCCTTGCAGCGTGAGGTCCTGGCCGTTGCTGGCGATGCGCCCGCCGTCGTTGTTCAGGGTGCCGCTGGTCGCGATGACCGTTGCTCCGGTGCCGGTCTGCACGATCTGGCCGCCGTTGGTGTTGGCGAGGTTCGCGACGTTGACCTGCAGTTGGCCGGCGTTGAGTTGCCCGGCCGCGTTGACGAGGGTCTGCGCGGCGTTGCCGTTGGCACTGATGGCGAGCGTGCCGGGCGTGGCCACGGTCGCGCCGCTGGTGGTCACGTTGACCTGCGTGGCCGTGACGGCGATGTTGGCCGCGCTGGTCTGGCTGGCCGAGAGGTCGACACTCGCGCCCTGCAGCGTGGCGTTGCCGGCCGCCAGGTTGGTCCCGTTGGCGACCAGGGCGCCAGTCGTCGTCACCACCAGGTCACCCGCCGCACCGAGTTGGCCGTCGCTCTGGATGCCCGCGCCCAGCACGCCTGTGGTGCCGCTTTGCAGGCTGCCTGCGGCGACCGTCGCGTGCCGTCCGGCCGTGATGCTGCCGTCGTTGGTCAGCGCCCCGCCGACCGCAACGCCGACATCGTTGCCGCCGCGCAGGCTGCCGCCGTTGGCGAGCGAGCTGGCTTGTACCTTCAGGTCGGTGGCCGCCCCGATCGTGCCGCCGCTGCCGTTGGTCAGTTGGCTCGCCACCGCCAGCTGCACCCCGGCTCGCGCCGACTGGATGCTGCCCTGCGTGTTGTCCAGGCTGCCCGCGCCGAGCGCAACGCCCTGGTTCGCCACCAGCGTGCCGCCGGTGTTGTTGAGCGCACCCGCCACATTGGCCGTCAGCGCGCCCGTTGCCGAAATCGTCCCGCGCGTGTTGTCGGCTTGGCCGCTCACCGCCAGGGTGGCATCGGACGCACCGGTCAGCTTGCCATCGACGTTGACCAGGTCGCCGGTCGTGGTGATGTTCAGGCTCCCGCGTTGAGCGTGCCGCCAGTGTTGTCGAACCGATCGACATTGGCGCTGAAGCCGTTGCTGACATTCAGCGTGCCGCCGTGGTTGTCGAACGTCGGCTGGCTCACGGCCATGCTGGCGACGCTCAGCGTGCCGCCGTTGTTGATCAGGTTGGCGCTTTGCAGCGTGATGGGGCCGCCAGCGTAGATCTTGCCGCCGTCGTTCCAGATCGTCCCTGCGGCAGTGATGCGGCCCGGTTCGATGGGCGCTGGTGCCGGGGCGGGCGCACTTGTCGTCGCGGTCGTTCCGCCGGTCGTCGATGGGGTGCTGCCGGAGGACGTCGATCCTGTCCCGGCGCCCGACGCGCCGCCTGTGCCGGTACCGCCCGTTCCGGCGGTCGGTGCCGGTGCCGGCTCGAGGCCAATCACGCCGCCGCTGGTGTTGCTCAGTGTCGGTGCGGCGATGGTCAGGGCAACGCTGCTGGTCTGGCGGATGATGCCGCCGCGGTTGTCGATGTCGCCACCGGTGCTGGCCAGTTGCACGCTCTGGCCCTCGAGGGTGCCAGTGTTCTCCAGCCGACCTGCGGCTGTCACGACCAGGCTGCCGGTGCTGGCGCCAATGCTGCCGGCATTGCGCACGCCCAGGCCAGCCTCGGTGCCGATGAGCGTGATCTTGCCGGCGTACATGCCGCCGAGCGCGGCCACGTCCAGAGCAAAGGTGGGAGCGGCGCCGGTGCCGGCGGTTGGCGTGATCTGGCTGTGGTCGGCGCTGACCTGGTTCGCGCCTGTGACCACCTGGAGATCGGTGGCGTAGATGGCTGCATTGAGCTGCACGGCGCGAGCCAGGATGGCCGCGTAGTCCGTTTTGCTGGCATCGAGGCCCGCACCATCGATGGTGACGGTGCCGCCGCGCACGAGGAAGCTGTCGAGGCCGCCGATGGCGTTGAATTGCGGCGTGCCCGTGGTCACCGTGGCGCGAGACGCGTTGATGAAGCCGCCGCCATTGATGCTGATGCCCGCAGGGTTGGCGATGATCACTTCGGCACGCTGTCCCGCGACTTCGATGTAGCCGCGCAGCTGGCTCGGGCTGCCGCCGTTTACCTCGTTGACGATGATGCGTGCGGGGCCGGTCGCGAGATACGGATTGCCCTGGACGATGCCGCCAAGCTGCGTACCTACACTTGTTCTGCTGTTGTTCAGGATGGCCCCATTGGGGGCAACATTGAACTGGTTGAATATATTTCTGCTGACACCGGCGGCGCTGGGCGTCTGGATGTTGACGAGCGGCACGCCGTTGGGTGCGACCATCACGGTGGGCCGCAGGTTGCCGGGAACGTTGGGGGCACCGACGATCTGGGCTTGAGCGGGCGAGGCTGACAGCATGCCTGCAAGCGCGGCGCCCACGAGCATCGGCGCAAAGGCAGCCGCACCGGCCGCCACGGTCGTGGCCTTGGAGGATCCCTTACCGGTGCTCTTGGCCGTTTCTTGCACGACCATGCGCAGCCCGCGCTTCGCATTGAACACAATACGGTGCAAATTCTTATTCATGTCGTTCTTCTTCCCTGATCTCTCTGCGTGACAGCCATGCACGCCGCGACAAGCGACCGTGCTGATTCGCCGACATCCACATCGGCAGGCCCGGATTCTGGGTTCGAGCTGCCGTAAGAAATGTCAAGGAATCTCAGTGCGCGCAGATTGAGCCGGAAAGCGCCACATATCGCACACACCCGGGCCGGGACATGAATCATTAAGTCGTCATCGGCGCGACTTGGCCGTGGCTTGGCGGCTACGATTTGCGCCGGCAGCCATGAGTCACGAATCCCTCCTCCCTGAGTGAGGCTGCCTTTTGACCCGCCTCGACGAATCTCGTCGCGGCGGGTTTTTTCCATCGCACGTTGCGTGCGAAAAATCACGACGCACCGCGAGCATCTGGCCTGAAGACGAAGCCCCCGCGAGATACTGCACGTGCGCGATGGGGCTGCCCGTCATGCTTGACGCGATCAATGGGTGATGCATCCGAACGGCACGCCGCGCAGCGACCGTGAACTCGCGGCGGAGGTACTCATCGAGGTCAGCCAATCTGCTGACGTTCGGGGCCACACCGCATTGCGCACGCTCGCTGTGGCCGACATCCTGGCGCTGGACAGCGCTGTGGCGATCGTGGTCTCCACGTTTCTTGCAGCACTGCCCAGGAGCACGGGGCGGTATTGGACACGGGGTCACCTGCTGCGAGGCGAGTCCCGTTTTGTGGGCAGGAAGAATCCACTTGGACGCCCTCGAGCTTCGGTGGAGTGGAGAGAGGTTTAGATGCAGACGCGTGAAGGCGTTGTGGTCCAAGCTTTTCCAATCGCGATGTGACAACTTGCTTGCTTCGCTAACCCATTTTTGTGTGACTCTGGTCACTTAGCGGAAGATCCAACAACTTATGAAAACTAGTGGAAAACGCGTCGTTATCGGGTCTGTCATCTCAGCCATTGGCGCAGTTGTCGCCGCGTTCATTGGCTCCGAGCCCACAACTGTGAGCGCCTCATCGGCTGCACCGAATGGCAGTCTCGTGGTTCATGGAAATGGGAATCCAGTGAGTCGGAATGCCATCATCAACGGCTCCCACAACACAGTCGTGTATGGGAACGAAGAGGAGAGCCAATCTCGACGCGCCGTGTCCCCGCTGGTAGGGAAATGGAAGGGCACATCCCAGTACGCCGTGCCAGCGGGAGAGCTCTCCTCCAGTGGCTATTCCCAATTCCTGCAAAACGGCGAGTACAACTTCAGCGGGGAGTTCACGTTTCGCAACGTCGAAAAACTGGGGCCGGACACGGCAGTTGTTTCGCAGGTCGCCGCCGCTGGGACATGGCGCGCCACGGACGACAAGTATTCCATTACGCTGGCCGATGTGAAAACGGTCAGAACCGTGTTGCGCCAACCCGGCAAAGCGGACGTTGACCTGGACAAAGCCGCGGCCTCCGTCCCGGGCACTTCACGCTTTTTTCGTCTTGAAGATGCCACTCCACGAGGCACATCGCAGGAATACTCGGTACTCGAGTTGACGGCAACAACTCTCCACGCGACGGGGCAGGACTTGCCAGGGATTGGCGTTGACTATGTCGCAATACGGGTGGAGTAGTTCGCTAGCGAGCTGTCTTCGACCCGTTGGACCCGGCGCTCATCGCATCTTGTCTGCGCGATAGCCGGTCGGAAGGCTTATTGGTCGAGCCCGCTTGTACAGGTCGGTTGTCCGAGGTTGACACGTCGTCGACACAACTTTCAACCGGAAGGCCCGCGGCCTTGGTTCGGGCGATCGCATCCGCCACGGCTTCACTGGCCACCTTGTTGAAGCGACCGGTCAGAACATAGTCTTTGAAAGATAAGGGCAAGATCGACTCCTTCCTCGAAGATTGTAGAAACCGGCAGCTTCTCTCACTCAACTAGCTGGTCGGCAATGTAGGTAGCGACTCATGTCACGGAGACTCGGCACCTCCGCCCGCGCGCACCGCACGCACCACCGACAGCACCGCTTCGACCACGGCATCCGGATCTTCGAGCTGGATGTTGTGCCCTGAATCCGGCAGCACGCGGTGGGTGCTTCGGGATGACCAGGTCGCCTGCTCTTCATGCAGCTGCTTCCAGATGGCCTGGACCTCCCTGCCTTGCTCCGGCGTGATCTTCATTCCACGCAGTTCGGCCGCTGTGTAGGGAGCCATCGCCGTGAGCACCACCAGCGGGCGGTTGCCCAGATCCTGGAAGCCCCGCGCCTCGGCGAGCGTACTGTCCGTCGAATCGCTCTCCGCGAGCTGCGTGCTCAATGACTTGGGCGCGTAGGCCCATATGGCCTGTGCATCGCGTGCAGTCCGGTGTGGCGACCGAGGCAGAAGCACCGGCGCCGCCGCGCGCAGCACACCGGTCCACGCGAGCGCCACACCGACCCGCGACAACATGGACCGCGATTCGGTCATGAAGCCCGCCACCCGCTCGACCTGTTCGGGATGCGAGGGATCGACCAAGACAAGCCCCGCGACCTCCGGGCCGAAGTGCCTCGTGAAACCGATGGCATAAAGGGCGCCGATGGACTGGCCCACCAGCACGAAGGGACCGCGCTCGCCGGCTTTGGTCAACGCCGCATGAAGGTCTTGCGCCACCTGCCTGGCGCTGTGAGGGGCCCTCGAAGAATCGCTCCACATCAGGCCCGCGCGGCTGTACGCGCAGGCGCGCGTGTGGGCGGCGATCTTCGGCTGGACGGCGGACCAGCTCAGCGAACCTTCGACGCTCAGCCCCGACTCGAACACGACGGTGGGAGAGCCCGAGCCCCGGCAATCCAGCTGGATCTTCCGGCCGCCGATGTCGATCATTGTTCCGGGCGGAGGAAAGTCCCGTGCGGCCCGGTACTGGCCCAGGCGCTCGTAGACGACGCCCGCCAGGACGAGCAACGCTGCGAATGCGGCGACTCCCAGGGCGATATGCATGGTTCGGCGTCTGGAGGTTTTCAATGGTGAGCCTCGGGGCGCCCTATTCTTCCGCAGAACTTTCGCAGATTCGGGCAAAAAATCGACACGAAGCGGATACCTCTCCTAGGGGCGCTCTTTTCACAATGGACTGGCACGAGAAGCCAACCGGCCGATCGATCCACACCATCGAATGAAAGGCGCACACCATGTCCACCGGCACCACCACGCACCGCGGCAGCACCCTGGCCGCACTCTCGCTCTCCCTGGCAATGGCGTCGGCGCCATCGCATTCGCAGACCGAACCGGCCCACGCGCCGACCGATCAGAACCGCTATGTCGGCATGTGGGTCACCAAGGACGGCTACATCCGCCACGAGCTGCTGCCGGGCGGCCGCTACGACGAGGCGCGTGGCAACCGCCGCAGCGCCTACCAGGGCCGCTACACGCTGCGCGGCGATCACATCGACTACGTGGACGACACCGGCTTTACGGCCGACGGCGACTTTCGCGACGGCGTGCTGTACCACGGCGGCATGGTGCTTTACCGCGAAAGTACACCGCGGCGCTGAGCCCGAAGACGCGCGTTTTGCAGAATCAGGCAAGAACGCCGTTCGATTCGTATAACGCCCGAGGCACCATCGGCGCGAGACTTGTCATCATGCCGGCGCAGCGTTGCGCCATGGTTCACACAGACCAGCACGAGGAGTTTCTTATGAGCGCAATCCAGGAAAAAGTCGTCCTCATCACGGGCGCAAGCAGTGGCATTGGCGCAGCGGCCGCACGGCTGCTGGCACGGCGCGGTGCCAAGGTGGTGCTCGGCGCGCGCCGCACCCACCAGCTGGAAGCACTGGCCGAAGAAATCACGGCGGCGGGAGGAACGGCGAGCTTCCAGCGGCTCGATGTGACCTACCGGCCCGACGTGGAAGCGTTTGCCGAGTTCGCACTCGAGCAGCACGACCGCATCGACGTGCTGGTGAACGCCGCGGGCGTGATGCCGGTCTCGCCGCTGTGGACGCGCAAGATCGATGAATGGGAACTGATGATCGACGTGAACCTGCGCGGCGTGCTGCTGGGTATTGCGGCGGTGCTGCCGACCATGCAGGAACAGGGCTGGGGCCACATCGTGAACGTTGCGCCGGTGCCGGCGCACGGCGTGTCGCCCAACTCCGCGGTGTATTGCGGCACGCAGTACGCAGTGGACGCCATCTCCGAAGGGCTGCGGCAAGAGCATGCGGGGCGGGTGCGGGTGACGGTGGTGCGCCCCGACGTGAGCGAGGACCACAACACCCTGGCCGAACGCATTGCCGCCTGCAGCACCTTCGAGCGCATGGTCACCCGGCGGCGCATTGCGGTGCCGGCAGACGCCGTGGCCCGCTCGATTGCAGGCGCCATCGAAGGCGGCAGCATCTCGGCGCCCCGGCGCCAGGCGTGGCGGCCGAAGCCGGCCGAGCACGCGGCGTTCTGAGGGGGCGCGGTCTTCCGAGCGGCCGCGGGTCAGTAGGTCTTGTAGGGCAGGAACTTGCCCGACAGCACCACGTTGACGCGGTCGCCCTTCGGATCGGCCTGGCGCTGGATGTCCATGCTGAAGTCGATGGCGCTCATGATGCCGTCGCCGAACTCTTCATGGATCAGCTCCTTGATGGTGGTGCCATACACGCTCACCACCTCGTACCAGCGGTAGATGAGCGGATCGGTCGGCACGGGCGTGGGCAGCGAGCCCTTGTAGGGCACGACCTTGAGCCACTTCTGCTCTTCCACGGTCAGGCCGAAGATCTTGCCGATGATCTTCGCCTGCTTGTCGTCCAGCGTCATCTGCCCCAGGCACGCGGCGGTGGTCCACTCCTTCGAGAGGCCCACCTTCCTGGCCACGTCGGCCCATTGAATGCCCTTGGACACCTTCACGGTGATGATCTTCTCGGTAACGTCGTTGCGGTTCATTGGGGTTTGCTCCTTGCACCTTTAGCAAGCAACACCCGTGCCCGGAGGCCGGGCATGGTCAGCGTTCCCAGCGGAACTTGCGCTCCGATTCGGAAATGGGCTGGTCGTTGATGCTCGCGTAGCGCCGCTGCATCAGCCCGTTCTCTGCGAACTCCCAGTTCTCGTTGCCGTGGCTGCGAAACCATTGCCCCGCCGCGTCGTGCCATTCGTACTCGAAGCGCACGGCAATGCGGTTGTCCATGAAGGCCCAGAGCGTTTTCTTCAGGCGGTAGTCGTGCTCGCGCTCCCACTTGCGGGTGAGAAATTGCACCACCTGTTCGCGGCCGTTGACGAAGTCGGCGCGGTTGCGCCATTCGGTGTCGGGCGTGTAGGCCAGGCTCACGCGAACCGGGTCGCGCGTGTTCCAGGCATCTTCGGCCGCCTGCACTTTCCTGGTTGCGGTTTCAAGGGTGAAGGGAGGCAGCGGCGGGCGGGATTCCATGGCGGTCTTTCTTTGAATGACAAAGGGGGAAGGGATGGCGAAGCCTCGCAATGTGCCACACGTAGACAGACCTGTCTACATGCCTACAATACGGCCATGGACATCTCCGCACTGCCCGCGCGCGAGCGCATCCTGCACACGGCGCACGACCTCTTCTATGCCGACGGCATTCGCGCCACGGGCATCGACCGTGTCATTGCGGCCTCGGGCGTGACCAAGGTCACCTTCTATCGGCACTTTCCGTCGAAGGACGACCTGGTGCGCGAGTTTCTAGATCATCGCCATGCGCGCTGGATGGCATGGTTCGTCGATGCGCTGGGCCGGCGCGGGGCCCACGAATGCACCGGTGGCGCGGAGGCCTTGCTGCTGCTGCCCGAGGTCATGGCCGAATGGTTCGCCGACCCGGTCTTCAGGGGCTGCGCGTTCATCAATTCGGTGGCCGAGGTGGGCGCAAGCGTGCAAGGCGCTGCCGAGCGCGCGCGCGAGCACAAGCGCGAGATGGTCGAGGTCATCGCGGGCTTGCTGCCTGCCGGCGCTGCTTCGCGCATGCCGCTGGCGCAGGCTGCGGCACTGGGGGTGGATGGCGCCATCGTCAAGGCGCAGATGGGCGGCCCGGTCCTGGCGCGCGAAGCCGTGGACGATCTGCGCCGCCTGCTCGAGGCACTGGTTGCCGCGTCGGCACCGCCCCCGACTCGATAACATCCGTTCCGGACACGGCAACACACATGGCTTCGACGCGACTTCCCTCGACGCAGGGCCTGCAGGCCTTCGAGGCCGTGGCACGTCTGCGCAGCGTGAACCTTGCGGCGGAGGAGCTCAGCGTTACCCCCAGCGCGGTGAGCCACCGCATACGGCAGCTCGAATCGCAGCTCGCGCTCAAGTTCTTCAGCGGCAACGACTTCAGCCTGAGCGCCGAAGGCATTGCCTACCTGGCGCGCGTGCGCGAAGCCATTGCGGCGCTGCAGCAGGTGCCCGGGCGCGAGCCCGAATCGCAGGTGCGGCGGCTTCGCGTGGCGGTAACGCCCACCTTCTCGCGCCAGATGCTTCTGCCCCGGCTGGCCCTGTTCCGCGACGCCTATCCGAACATCGAACTCATGCTCCAGGTGACGACGCCGGTGCGCAACATGACGGCCGAGGAGGCCGACATCGAGCTGCGCTTCGGCACCGGGCCGTTTCATGACCGCGAGTCCTTCCAGCTGCTCGCGGATGAGATTTCGCCGGTGTGCAGCCCGGCCTACCTGGAGCGCTACGGCCCATTTGACGGTTTTGCCACCGATGCGGAGGTTGCCCGCGCGCAGTTGCTGCGAACGCCGCTGGAAGCCTGGCGCACCTGGTTCAAGGCCTGCGGCATCGGCCTGCCCGAGCCGGCCGCCGGCCACCAGTTCCATGACCTGGGCCTGGCGCTCGATGCGGCGGCCGAAGACTTCGGCGTGGTGCTCATGCACCTGAAGCTGGGAAGCGCCTGGGTTGAGAGCGGCCGGCTCGTGCGGCTTTCGGATGTGAGCGTTCCCTCGCCCAATGCCTATTTCATCTGCTGGCGGCCGGGCGCCATGGAGCGCTGGGAATGCGCGACCTTCGTCGAATGGCTGCGCGAGGCGCTGCGCAGCTAGCTGAATTCTTTTCAGGCCAGGGCGGGGTAAATTTCAGGTCGCCGGCAGGCGGGTAGATCACACTCGGCGCCGTTACAGGTCCGTCGAGCCAGACGTGGCCCCGCCTTGCGCAAACGTAGAACACACAACAGGAGACCGCCTCGTGCCAGACCTTTCCAAGATCACCTGCATCGAAGACCTGCGGGTGATCGCCAAGCGGCGCGTGCCGAAGATGTTCTACGACTATGCCGACTCCGGCGCATGGACCGAGGGCACCTACCGTGCCAACGAGAGCGACTTCCAGAAGATCAAGCTGCGCCAACGCGTGGCGGTGAACATGGAGGGCCGTTCCACCCGCTCCACCATGATCGGCCAGGACGTGGCCATGCCCGTGGCCATCGCGCCCACCGGCCTCACCGGCATGCAGCATGCCGACGGCGAAATACTCGGTGCGCGCGCGGCCAAGGCCTTCGGCATTCCGTTCACGCTGTCGACCATGAGCATCTGCTCGCTGGAAGACATTGCGGAAAACACCGGCCGGCATCCGTTCTGGTTTCAGCTTTACGTGATGAAGGATCGCGACTTCATCGAGCGGCTGATCGAGCGCGCCCGCGCGGCGAACGTGTCGGCGCTGCAGCTCACGCTCGACCTGCAGATCCTCGGGCAGCGCCACAAGGACATCAAGAACGGCCTCTCGACGCCGCCCAAGCCGACCATCGCCAACATGATCAACCTGGCGACCAAGCCGCACTGGTGCCTGGGCATGCTGGGCACCAAGCGCCGCACCTTCGGCAACATCGCGGGCCATGCCAAGGGCGTGAAGGACCTGTCGTCGCTGTCGTCGTGGACGGCCGAGCAGTTCGACCCCGCGCTGAGCTGGGCAGATGTGGAATGGATCAAGAAGCGCTGGGGCGGCAAGCTGATTCTCAAGGGCATCATGGACGAGGAAGACGCACGCCTGGCCGCCAACAGCGGGGCCGATGCGCTCATCGTTTCCAACCACGGCGGGCGGCAGCTCGACGGCGCGCCCTCTTCCATCTCGGCGCTGCCCGCCATCGTCGATGCCGTCGGCAGCAACATCGAGGTGTGGATGGACGGCGGGATCCGCAGCGGGCAGGACGTGCTCAAGGCCCGCGCGCTCGGCGCCCGCGGCACGCTCATCGGCCGCAGCTTTCTCTATGGCCTGGGCGCCTACGGGCAAGCCGGCGTAACGCGCGCACTGCAAATCATCCACAAGGAACTCGACATCACCATGGCCTTTTGCGGCCACACCAATATCGAGAACGTGGATTCGGGCATCCTGCTGCCGGGCACCTTCTAAGCTCCCTCGACTTACCCCAGACCTTCACCCGAACTCGCCCAAGGTTTGCAGCACGCTCTGGACAGCGTTGTCGCGACTCTTGGTCACGCGAAAGGCAAGGCCCAGGGGGCGACTGAGCATCGGCTTCAGATGCCGAACCACCAACTCGTCCGCCATGGCCTCCTTGCTGTGCGGCTCAAATGGCAGGATGGCCGCCGCGTGGCCTGCGGCAACCAGGCTCTTGATGGCTTCCGGATAGTTGAGATGCATCCGAGCCTGCGGGTTGAGACCGGCCTGGCCGAACCATGCAGCGATGAGCCTGTACATCTGCGTGCCAGGATCAAATGAGATCCAAGCTCGTTCTGCCAGCCATTGGGGGGTGACCAGCTTCGGGGCCTTCCAGCTGCGAGGCAAGATGGCCACCATCGGGTCATTGCGCCACGCGATCAGCTGCACACCCGCGGAGGGAGCCTGGGGCATCGCGACGATGCCGATATCGAGGGTTCCGGCTTGCAGCCGCGCAATGGCCTCGACCGAACTCAGGATGCTGACAGTAACGTCGACACCCGGGCTGCGCTTCGATAGGCGGGCCAACAGTGCCGGCAGCAGATGCGCGCTGACGCCGGCAGATGAGCCGATTCGGACGACGCCTTCGCGCCCCTCCGCTTTTCTGCGGACCTGATCGCTCAGTTCCTCCGCACTTGCTAGGAGCTTTCGGCCGCCTTCCACGAGGGCCAACCCGGCGGGGGTCAGGCGAGCTTGGCGCCGCCCTCTTTCGACAAGCACCGCACCAAGCCTCGATTCCAGCTCGCGGATGTGCAGGCTGACCGTGGGCGGTGCGAAGTGCAGCGCCTTCGCCGCTGCCGCCAGAGTGCCAAGGTCGGCGATGGCGATGAGCGTTTGAACCTGGTCCAGGTTGAGATTGCGCATTCAGGATTTCTGACTTTAACGAGCAGGAAATTCAACTTTACGGAATGGTACCGAGAAACCACCATTGCTCGCATCGACAAAACGACAGGGAGCGGGAATGAGTTCATCGAATAAGGCGGTTGGCGCATGAGCGACGGTGTATTCCTGGCCATTCTTCTGGCGGCGCTCATGAACGCCGTATGGAACAGCGCCATAAAAATCGGCGGCGACAAGGTTGCCGTTATGGCGCTTACTACATTGATCGGGAGCGGAATTTCTCTTGTCGCGCTGCCATTCATTGGTGTTTTTGCATCGACGGACTGGCTTCTGCTCGCTCTCTCGATAGGCATTCACACCGTCTACCACTTTGCTCTTCCTATCGCCTACCAGCACGGCGACCTGGGGCACGTCTACCCCATCGCGCGGGGTGGAGCCCCGTTGCTTGTGACGCTGGCCGCAGCCTCTGTGGTGGGAGAGTTGCCCTCACCGGGGGAGATCGCCGGAGTCCTGTGTCTCAGCATCGGTGTGTTGGCGTTCGCCTTTCAGCACCGGGCGCAGGGGGGAGCCCACCGGGGAACGCTCTATGCAATGGCAATCAGCTTGCTGATCGCGTCCTACACCGTCGTGGACGCGCTGGGCGCGCGCAGGTCGGAATCGGCACTGGGCTTCGCCGTGCTGCTGACCATTGGCGACGGCATTGCGACTGCATTGATCGTCCTGTGGTGGAGAGGACGCGCCGCGTTTCTTGTCGACCGCCGAACGCTCTCGATGAGCGCAATCGCCGGCACCATGCAGATAGGCGCGTACTGGATTGCCGTGTGGGCACTCGCGCAGGCGCCCATGGCTACCGTGTCGGCCCTGCGGGAGAGCAGCGTTCTCTTCGTGGCGCTGATATCCACCTATCTTCTGAAAGAAAAACTAGGCAAGCACCGCATCGCGTGCACTGTGCTCATCTTTGCGGGCATCTTGCTGGTAAAGCTCCGTCTATAACTTTTCGGCGCAAACCCCGCTTCGATAGCGGAGCCACAGCATGAGCGGTAGCGAGCCGGTGGCAGGTACCTTCTAAGCCCCCTCGGGCATCAGGCTTGCGGCGCTGGCCGACAGCGCATGAATCCGCGCGTTGAGAAAATGTTGCTTCCAACAACATCGCCCCGCACGGGCGGCAAGACCCATCATGAGCGCAGTCACGCCTGACAGGAAAGGCCCTTCGGCCTCCGAATCGCCTCCCCGCCACTACACGGCAGAAGAAAAGCGCCACCGCGTTTTCTCGATCATGGCGGCCTCGTCGGGCAACCTGGTCGAGTGGTTCGACTTTTATGTATACGCCTTCTCGGCGCTGTACTTCGCCTCGGCCTTCTTTCCCAAGTCGGATCCGACGGTGCAGCTGCTGAACACCGCCGGCGTGTTCGCGGCCGGCTTCCTGATGCGGCCCATCGGCGGCTGGCTCTTCGGCCGCATTGCCGACAAGATCGGGCGCAAGACCTCGATGCTGATTTCCGTGACGATGATGTGCGGAGGCTCGCTGGTCATCGCGTTCCTGCCGACCTATGCGCAGATCGGCGCGTGGGCGCCCTTTCTGCTGCTGGTGTGCCGGCTGTTCCAGGGCCTTTCGGTGGGCGGCGAATACGGCACCACCGCCACCTACATGAGCGAGGTGGCGCTGCGCGGGCAGCGCGGTTTCTTCTCGTCTTTCCAGTACGTCACGCTGATCGGCGGGCAGCTGCTTGCGGTGCTGGTGATCGTGGTGCTCGAACAGCTGCTCACCGAGGCCGAGCTCAAGGCCTGGGGCTGGCGCATTCCTTTCGTCATTGGTGCGGTGGCCGCGGTGGTGGCTCTTCTGCTGCGCCGCACGCTGCACGAAACCCAGAGCGCCGAAGCCAAGGCCAACAAGGAAGCCGGCAGCATGGCCGGGCTGTTCAAGCACCACATGCCGGCGTTTCTTACCGTGCTGGGCTTCACGGCCGGCGGTTCGCTCATCTTCTACACCTTCACCACGTACATGCAGAAGTACCTGGTGAACACGGTGCACCTGCCGATCAAGACCGCGAGCTACGTGATGACCGGCGCGCTCTTCCTCTACATGTGCATGCAGCCGGTGTTCGGCGCGCTGTCGGACCGCATCGGGCGGCGCAACAACATGCTGCTGTTCGGCGGACTTGGCGCGCTGGCCACGGTGCCGATTCTCACGGCGCTGCAGCACACCACCAACCCGGTGGTGGCCTTCGTGCTGATCATCGTCGCGCTGGCGATCGTGAGTTTCTACACCTCGATCAGCGGCATCGTGAAGGCGGAGATGTTTCCGCCGGAAGTGCGTGCACTGGGCGTGGGTCTGGCCTATGCGGTTGCCAATGCCATCTTCGGCGGCTCGGCCGAGTACGTGGCCCTAGGCCTCAAGTCGCTGGGGCACGAATCGGCGTTCTTCTGGTACGTGAGCGCGATGATGGTGATTGCGTTCCTGGTGAGCCTGCGTCTGCCGCGGCAAGCAGCCTATCTGCATCACGACCACTGACCCCGGGCCGTGCAAAGGGGCGAGCGTTACTCTTCGGCGATCCAGAGACCGGGATAGTCGCGCACGAAGCAATCGGAGGTGACGCTCAGCGTTGCCGCATAGTCGAAGCGCTTCGCGTCATAGGCGTATTCATCGCTCGCAGTGCGCTCGTAGCGCTGCATCAGTTCGCTCAGCACGCCGCCGCCATCCAGGTCGACCCATGCCGCTGGCGCGTCGGCGCCCTCGCCTTGCGCAAGGTTGAGCCGGCGCAGCTGCAGCAGGTTGGTGGCGGGAGTGAAGCCCAGGTCGAGGTCCACGCAATGCGAGAGATCCGGCACCGCCTCGTCGTTGAGTTTCCAATGCCCGCGCGCATCGCGGGCAATCGACAGGTCGACGGCGTCGGCGCCGAGCCAGCCGCGCACGGTGCCCCATTGCGTGTGCCAGTGCAGGTCGCAGCGCACGCGGTAGTGCAGTTGCGCGATGCGGCGGTCTTCAAGGCGGAAGACGGCGGCGCCGTCGAGCTGCCATGCGGTGGCGTTGCGTTCGAGGCGGCAGGCGTCATGGCCCGGTGCATCGAGCCTGCGCCACAGGATGGAAGCGACGGTTTGCATGCCGCGGATGATGGCGCGTGCGGGAGCAACAGGCAAGCCTTGTCGTGCATGGCGAGCTAACATCGTACGCCCGACCATTCAGAGGAGCGCGCAATTGGAACCCTGGTTCGCCCATGCCAAGCCGATCGACTCGCTGGAGCCCGAGATCGCTTTTCATTTGCAGGACGAGTTCCGTCCCGTGTCGGGCGGCCCGGCCGAACCGCTCGCCTTGCCCGGGTTTCCGCGCGCCGAGCGTTTGCTGGCGCGCACCTCCGAGGTGGTAGGGCACGAGGCGGAGCTTGCCGCGTACTACGCACAGGTGGTTGCGGCAGCCCGGCGCCACGCGCTCAAACCCGATCAGGTGCGGCATTACTTCTGGATGGATCTGCGGCTGGACAACGACGGAGCCGGCGTTGAGCTGTCGTTCCCCTGGTATGACACCTTTGCCACGATGGACCATTTTCTTGCCGCAATAGCCGGTAACGACCAGGGCATGATCTACGACGACCAGGACCAGGGCTGGGCCATAGAGGTCTGGGCTCGGAACGGTACGCTCTACATCCGCCAAAGCGATCCCGAGGCGGACGATGACCCCGGCCAGGCCGTGACGCTGCCCAGGGCGGGCCTGCAGGCTCGCATCGCACCGCTGCGCGAGCGCACCGTAAAGGTCGTGGCCCAGCTTGCAAAGGAGTTCGGCGCCGACGTGTGGACCACGGGCGAGTTGCCTTCGTTTCCTTAGCGCAGGGCCTCGGAGCTCAGATCGGATACGCCGTCAGAATGTAGAACGGCTTGCCGTTGTAGCTTTCCATCTTGAGGATGATCCGCACTCCGGAAAGATCATTGACGGCCGTGCTGCCGAACTGCACGCCCCGCCCCACCACGTAGCCCAGCACGTGCTCCAGCCCCGGCGACTTGCTGCCCGCTGCCGCACCGCGTGACCACGCCTGCACCGCGGCTGCATTGGCGCGCAGGGTTTCGGTGATCGCGCGTTCCGCCGTGGCCAGGTCGGTAAACGTAGATACGGCCTTGGGGCCCGGCCGGGTGGCGGTTCGCACCCTGGCCAGCAGTTGCGCGTCGGTCTGGCCGACATGCCGCGCCATGGTGTGGCCGCCGAGCCTCGATCCGGCGGCGGCTTCATGCTCGGCCAGGCGAATGCGGCCGCCGCGCGTCACGGCAATGATGCGGGCGGCTCCGAGCCCCGCGGCCACCACCAGCGGCACCGCCACGTCGACCGCAAGCCCGATGCTGTCGGCCGTTTCGCGCGAAGCCCCCAGCGCCTCGGCCGCCGAGCTGGCGGTAACTGCGGTGGCGGTGCGCTGCGGGGTGCCCGTCCAGACCTGGCGGCCCGAGGTGGCCAGGGTATCGAAGCCGTGCACGCCCAGCACCACGCAGCCGGCCTTGGTGACCATCGTGGGCTCGGGCGCGAGGCACAGCACGCCGGCGCCCACCAGTTCCACGACACCGCCCACCAGCCCGACCGTACCCCACAGCCGGTTGCTCAGGCTGGCGGATTCGGGCACGTCCTGCCCGCCCAGAACGCCGGCCATCTGCACCGGCGTCAGCGCAATGGTCATGCCTTCGACTTCGTCACTCATGCCAGATCCCTTTCCTTGCCATGCTTTCGATGCCATCGGGCGGCCGAAACCGCAGTCCGCCGCATTCTGGCATGCACTCAACCGCAGCAGACACGGCCCGGCCGCGAGACAATCGGCCTGTGAGTTCCCAGCCTTTGCCAAAGCCGCCGATACGCCGCATCGCCCACCTCGACATGGACGCCTTCTTCGCGTCCGTCGAGCTACTTCGCTATCCGCAGCTCAAGGGCTTGCCGGTGGTGATTGGCGGCGGGCGGCGCAGCGTGGACGAGGCGATTCGCCATGTGCCTGAGGGCGGCACGCTGGCCGACATTCCGGTCGACGCCTTTCCGCGCCTGAAGGACTACGCGGGCCGCGGCGTGATCACCACCGCCACCTACCCGGCGCGGCAGTTCGGCGTGGGCTCGGCCATGGGGCTCATGAAGGCGGCCAAGCTGTGCCCGCAGGCAATCATCCTGCCGGTGGACTTCGACGAGATCCGCAAGTATTCGCGCACCTTCAAGCAGATCATCAGGGAGGTTGCGCCGCTGATGGAAGACCGGGGTGTGGACGAGGTGTACATCGACTTCACCGACGTGCCCGGCGGACAGCGCGACGGCGGGCGCTCGCTCGCGCGGCTGATCCAGAAAGCGATCCTCGACGCGACCGGCCTCACCTGCTCCATTGGCGTGGCGCCCAACAAGCTCATTGCCAAGATGGCGAGCGAGTTCAACAAGCCCAACGGCATCTCGGTGGTCTACGAGGACGACTTGCAGACGCTCATCTGGCCGCTGCCTTGCCGCAAGGTGAACGGCATCGGGCCCAAGGCCGACGAAAAGCTCAAGCGCTTCGGCATCGAGACGGTGGGCCAGCTCGCGGCGCGCGAAAGGGATTGGCTCATTCAGAATTTCGGCAAGTCCACCGGCGCGTGGATGCACGAAGTGGCCTGGGGGCGGGACGACCGGCCGGTGGTGACCGAAAGCGAGCCCGTGTCGATGAGCCGCGAAACCACGTTCGACCGCGACCTGCATGCCGTGCGCGACCGCGCAGAGCTCGGCGCCATCTTCACGCACCTGTGCGAGAAGCTGGCCGAAGACCTGCAGCGAAAGGGCTATGTGGGCAAGACCATCGGCATCAAGCTGCGCTATGACGACTTCAAGATTGCCACGCGCGACCAGACCATCGACCGCTACACCGCCGACGGCAGGACCATTCGGCAGGTCGGCGGGCTGTGCCTGAAGCGCGTGCCGCTCGAGCGGCCGCTGCGCCTGTTGGGCGTGCGCGTGGGTGCGCTTGCGAAGGCGGGCAGCCCCGAGGCAACGGCGCCTGCAGGCGCGGGTGCGCCACGTGCGCCAGCGGACGCGGCGACCACCGCGTCGCTCTTCTAGGCTCGATGCCGAACCGCTGGCCCAGGCGCATTGCCATTGCACTGCTGGCGCTGCCGCTGCTGGCCGGGCTTTATGTGGGCACGGCCTGCGCGTTGATGTTCTGGCCAGCCAACGCAACGCCCCGGGACGCCACCACCGCAATCACGCCCAGAGTGCAGGCCTGGGTCTTGAGCAACGGCGTACACACCGACTTGGTGTTTCCGATCCGCTCGGCAACCGTCGACTGGCGGCAGCTCTTTCCGTTCGCACATTTCAAAGCCGCGCCGGCAGATGCCGAGTTCATCGCCATCGGCTGGGGCGACCGCGAGTTCTACCTGAACACGCCGACGTGGGGCGACCTGACGGTGTCGCGCGCATTCGGCGCAATGCTCGGCGGCAACCGCGCCCTGCTGCACATCACCTACCTGCGCCGCGCGCAGCTACGGCACAACGCCTTCCACCTCCCGCTCTCCGAGGCGCAGTACGCACAGCTCGCGGACTACGTGCGTGCCGCGCTGCCGGCAGGCCTCGCAACGCCGATTGCCGGCGCCCACTACGGCAACGACGACGCCTTCTACGAAGCCGAGGGGGGCTACCACCTCTTCGAGACCTGCAACACCTGGACCGGCCGCGGCCTGCGGCAGGCGGGCGTCACGGTGAGCCGCTGGACGCCCTTCGATTTCAACGTGACGTGGCACCTGCAGCCGGTGCGGCCCTGAACCCGCTCAGGGCTTCGGCACGCCGGCCTGCCACTGCGGCCAGTTGGCGACGATGTGGTCCACCACGCGCGTGCCCACCTGCGCGATGTTCTCTACCGTCTCGGCGAAGCCGCCCGCCGTCTCGCCCGGCGCCGGGTCCAGGTGCTGCAGCGTGCTTTCCTTCGGGTTGCCCTGGTCGAAGTTGACGGCACCGCGCAGGCTCATCACGCGGTCGGTGCCATGGGTGCGCTTGATCACGAGAGTAATGGCGGCGGCTTCCATTTCGGTGATCACATAGTCGTCGGCGCCGTAGAGCTTGGCGATGTACTGCGCCTGCTTCGACATGCCGGGTCCGTGGAAGAAGGTGTCGCCCGTCATGTGGGTGCCGGTGCCCACGAAAGGCGCGCGCCGCGCCGCCGCGTCGGGGTAGCGCAGCCGGTACTTGCGTGCGCTGTCGGAGTCCTTGAGCGGCGTATTGGACGAGAGCTTCATCGCCCAGCCCACGAGGTCGGGGTTGAGCTTGAAACGGCGATATTCCTCGTAGCCCTTGCGCGGCATGAAGGTGGGCTCGCCGGGCTTGTTCTCTTCGGGCGCCCAGCGGTGGCCGAGGTCGTAGTCCACGAGCCAGGTGGCCCAGCTCACTTCGCCGATGGTGCCGCGCGCGGGCGGCGTACCGGCCACGCCGGAAATGACGTAGTAGGCCTGCGAAAAATCGAACTGCGGGTTCAGCAGGATGGCCTGCATCGACGACGAGGAATTGACCTTGCCCATGCCCAGCACCGCGCCGCACACGCCGTCGGCATTGCAATACACCGGCTGCAATGCGCCGGGTACGGCCATCGGCGCGGCGCCCTTCCAGTAGCGCTCGTACCAGTGCTGGAACTCGCCGGCCCTGTCGCCGCTGTTCTGGCCGATCTCGAACATGGCCGCGACGAAGACCTTCACCTTGATGGGGGCGGCCGTGGCGGCGGCGGAGCGCGCAGCGGGCACCGGCGCGGTGGTCGAAACAGGCGAGACCGGCGAAGCACAGGCCGTGACAAGCAGCGCCGCGCTGCAAGCCGAGAGCCAGCGCACGCAAGAGGACGGGAACGGCCGATGGAAGAACATCATTTCTTTGGGACTCCAGGAAAGAACAAAGCGCCTCCATCGCACCAGCGGCGATTGCGGCGTCCTACAGGCGGCCATTGTCGGTGCAGGCACAAGCGCTGGGTACCTTCACCAAGCAAACCACATGCCGGCACGCTCCACATCGTCTCCACCGTCCTCGCCGCCTTCCAAGCCGACGCCGATCGCCAACGGCCTGGTCTATGTGAACCCCGACATGCCCGGCATCCGGCGCCTGAAGCACGGGGACCACTTTCGCTACCGCGATGCGCAGGGGCAGTGGGTGCGCGACCCGGACGAGCTCTCGCGCATCCGCATGCTGGCGATTCCGCCGGCCTATGCGCAAGTGTGGATCTGCCCGCTGCCCAACGGCCATCTGCAGGCCACCGGTATCGACGCACGGGGCCGCAAGCAATACCGCTACCACCCCGACTGGCGGCTCTTCAAGGACGAAACCAAGTTCGAGCGGCTCGAAGCCTTCGGGCTTGCGCTGCCGCGCATCCGCGCACGCGTGGCGCGCGACCTGCAAGAGGGCGGCAAGGGGGCCGCGCCGGGCCGCCAGCAGGTGTTGGCCGCGCTGGTGCGCCTGCTCGACACCACGCTGCTGCGCGTGGGCAATGAAGAGTACGCGAGCAGCAACGGCTCCTATGGCCTCACCACGCTGCGCAACCGGCATGCCGCCGTGCAGGGCGCGGCGCTGCGGCTGCGCTTTCGCGGCAAGAGCGGCGTCATGCACGAAGCCCTGCTGGATGACCCGCGCGTGGCGAAGGTGGTGCGCCAATGCCAGCAGCTGCCCGGCCAGGCGCTCTTTCAGTACCAGGACGAAGACGGCGAGCTGCGCAGCGTGTCTTCAACCGACGTGAACGACTACCTCGCCGAAGCATCACCGGGCGAGCGCTTTACAGCCAAAGACTTCAGGACCTGGCATGGCACCGTGCAGGCGCTGGAGCTCACGCGGCTGGCCTGCGAGCCGGGCCGGACCGCCGCCGACGGCAGCCGCTACAGCGCCAAGGAGATCCTGACGGCCGTGGCCAAGCAGTTGGGCAACACGCCCGCGGTGTGCAAGAAGGCCTATGTGCATCCCGCGGTGCTGGCGCTGGGAAGCGCACTTGCGGGCGACGGCGAAGACGAATCCGCGGAGGTGCTGCGAAAGATGTCGGCCCGCACCGCGGCCCGGCGCACGCGCGGGCTGCATGCCGCGGAAGAGCGGCTGCTCGCCTTTTTGCGGGCGCACCGGCAACGGCTGGCGCGCGAACTGCGCGAGGCATCCAAGGCTCGCAAGACGAACGGCAAACGCAGCCCGACAGTCGCACCCCGGCCCACCCGGCGCCCCGCGCCGCGGCAAAGGCCTGCTCAGCCGGCGGCGAGCGAGAAGCGAACGCTGTCGCGTTCCAGCGCCACCGTGTAGCCCAGGTCTTCGGCCAGGCTTTGCAGCGCAATGGCGTCGATGGCCAATGCGCGCGGCGCACGATGCGCGCCGAGCACCGGGCTCACGCCACCGGATTCGCGCGGCAAGGCGCTCAAGCGAAGCGCGTCAGCCCCATCGGCATCGATGCGTATGGCGCCGGCCTCGGGCACGCTGTCGTGCAGATAGCCGAGCCCTCCGAGAAGCAGATAGCGCAATGCGGCTCCCTGTGGCCGGCGGGGTTCGCCCTCGAGCGGATCGAGCGCGGCGTCGACGTCCAGCGTCACGCCGTGCATGTCGAAGGCTGCGCGCATCAGCCCGACGCACTGCGCCACCAACGCACTGCGCGTGATGCCGTCATCCGCCGTGGCCAGCTCCCAGTCGCGCAGCGAGCGGATGCCTTCCACGAGCTCGGACACCTGGTTGTCGATGAGCGCCACGCGCTCCTCGCAAGCGGAGGAGTCGATGGGTGTGGCGCCGACCTGGCGCTTGAGCATGAGCAATGCCATGCGGATGACCGAGACCGGTGCCGCCATGTCGTGCCGCAATGCCGGCAAGGCGCGAGTGAGCAATTCATGGCGGACGCCGGCGGCGATCCAGCTGCGGGCTCCTGGCGAGGCCTTCATTGCACGGCGGCGCCTGAAGGCTTCGCCTCGTTTTGTGGACAGGCCGGCAGACGGCTGCGGCCTGCAGGTCGGGGGACGGCAATGGGCACGTTCACTTTGCGCTTCCTGAAGCGAAGGAAAGTCAACAAGTATCGGCCCCGCCTCCTTCGGCGGGTGTAGGAGCGTGCCTACGCTTTGGCCCTCGGGGAAACCGGGTCTTCAGGGCGGGGGCACGACGCGGAACAGTCGGGACGCAAGGCTACGGTTTGCCGAGGTAGACCCGCACGTCCTTCACCTCCACGCCCGCGGCTGCAACAGCCGAGCGCAGTTGCGCCTCGGTCACGCCGAGGGTCTGGGTCCAATACCGCACCTCGTGCGGCTCGTTGACGTTGATGCGGCTCCGGTCTTGCGGGCCGCGCTTGCTGGGATCGTCTGCCATGGTGGTCGGATGCTCCTTGATCGATGCAGACAGGATGCTTCCGTTTTCAGCGCGGCACTGGAGGACGGCGGCGCGGCTCGATGCAGGAAAAGTCCGAGCAGGGGGCGAGTGCCCCGCGGGCGTTGGAGATGTCCGGAAGCGGCGGGTGCGGCGATGGCCTCGCGCCTATCTTCAGCGCTCGATCACTTCCCTCACTGAATACCGCATGACACCCGAACAGAACAAGCGCACCATTTCCGATGCATGGAAGGCCTTCGCAAGCCACGATGCGGCACGCATTGCCGCCTGGTTCACGGAAGACGCCGAGTGGCTCGCGCCGCAGCGTAACGCCACCGCGCTGGCGCTCGGCATCCCCGACCACATGATCGGACCCAAAGCCATCGTGCACTTCCTGGCGGAGATGTTCCCGAAGCTTTTCGTCTCCGATGTCACCGTCGATTTCCGCAGCAGGTACTGCGAAGGCGACACCGTGATCCTCGAACTGCGCATGCAGGCCACGCTTGCGAACGGCGGAAAATACGACAACGACTACTGCTTCATCTTCGAGCTCAGGGACGGACGCATCGCCCGCATGCGCGAGTACATGGATACGCAGAAAGGCCGGGCCTGCATCTTTGGCTGATGCATGCACCGCACTGGGCCGCTATCTGCAGCGCGCCTGCAGTTCGCGCTTGAGCACCTTGCCGTTGGCTGTGGTCGGCATTGCGCCGATCGCCTCGATGCGCGCGGGGCGCTTGTAAGGCGACAGATGCTGCGCCAGGTAGGTGCGGAGCGCGGGCTCGTCCAGCACCACGCCTGGCTTCATTTCGACGAAGGCGACGATCTGCTCGTTGCCGTCCGATTCGGGCACGCCGACCACCGCGCAAAGGTGGACGCCGTCGAAACGGCCGATCGCCGTTTCGATCTCGGCGGGGTAGACGTTGAAGCCCGAGCGGATGATCATCTCCTTGAGCCGGCCGACCACAAACAGCGCGCCGTCCGCGTCGAAGCGGCCGAGGTCGCCGCTCGCGTACCAGCCCCCCGGACGCATGACCTGCGCTGTGGATGCCGCATCGCGAAAGTAGCCCAGCATGAGGCCGGGGCCGCGCAGCCAGATCTCGCCTGTTTCTCCCGGCGCGACATCGTTGCCGCCGGAGTCGACGATGCGCGCCTCGCCGCCCTCCACCACGTAGCCCGCGGCCGTGTCCGCGCGCGGAGCCTCGACGCGCGTCAGGAACACCGAGCCCGCGTATTCCGAAAGGCCGTAGCCATAGTGCAGCGGCTGGCCGAACAGCGCCTCGACGCGCTGCTTGAGCCCCAGGTCGAGCGGCGCGGAGCCCGTATAGACGTAGCGCAGCGCCGGAAAGCGAATCGCAGCGCGCTCCGCCTCGACGTGCGCCAGCAGGCGCGCATACATGGTGGGCGGGCCGAGCAGGTTCGACACCTGTTCATGCGCAAGCGCCTGCAGCATGTCGGCGGGCGAGAAGCTCGCGCGCAGCACCAGCGCAGCGCCGCCGGTGAGCGCCGCCATCAGCACCGTGCCAATGCCGAAGATGTGCGTCATCGGCAAGAAGGCGTAGACCCGGTCGCGCTCGCCCAGCGAGCGCACGCGGGCCGAGACGCGGCCGAAATGCAGCAGCCCGCGGTGCGACACCATCACGCCCTTGGGCGTGCCCGATGTGCCGGATGTGAAGATGATGGCGGCCGCGTCCGCCAGCGCGGGGTCGGTCTCCGGACGGGCCTCGGCGCACGCGGCCGAGCGCATCACGCCGGGCAGTGCCGACGATGTGGCGCCGGCGCGAATCGCGTGCTGGCGCGCGGCTTCCGAGGCGCCGGTGGTGAAGTAGCACAGCCGCGCGTCGGCGCGCTCGGCAATGGCCGCGATCTCGCCCGGCGACATGCGCGCATTGACGCCGCACGACCAGGCACCCACACGGCTGCACGCCATGATCAGTGCAATGTGCGCGGCACAATTCTCGGCCAGCAGCAGCACGCGGTCGGTTGGCCGCACGCCTGCGGCCAGCAGGTCTTGGGCGGCGGCCTCGGCCATGGCCTGCAACGCCGCATAGGACACGGTGCCCGAGGGCTCGAAAAGAAAAACCGCATCGGGCGAGCGCGATGCGCGCGCTTCGAGCAGCCCGTGGATTCGCGTGGGCACCATTGGCTATTCCGCTTCGATGCCCTTGGACGCGGTGGCCCAGAGCTTCCGGTCGGCCTGGCCCTTGGTGGCCAGCAGTTCCGCGGCGCCCGTCCACACTTCGTAGCCCTGCTCTCGCAGGCGATTGGCGATATCGTCGCGCGCCATGGCCTTGTGCGCGGCCGCATTCAGGCGGGCGACCAGCGCCGGGTCCATGCGCGCGGGGCCGTAGAGGCCGAACCAGCCGCCCACGTCATACCCGGCCACGCCGGATTCGATCATCGTCGGCACCTCGGGCAGCATGCGGTTGCGCTGGCGCGATGTGACGGCCAGCGCGCGCAGCTTGCCCGATTGAATGAACGGGCGCGAGGTGGCGATGATGTCGAACATCATCGTCACGGTGCCGCCCATCACGTCGGCCAGGGCGGGCGCGCTGCCCTTGTACGGCACATGCGTGAGCTGCACGCCGGTCATCTTCTCGAGCAGCGCGCCGCTCAGGTGGTTCGAGGCGCCGATGCCGGCCGAGCCGTAGAACACCTTGCCCGGCCGCGCCTTCGCGTAGGCCAGCAGTTCGGCCACGCTGTGCACCGGCAAGTCCTTGTTGACCACGAGCACGTTGGTGTAGTCCACCAGCGGCGCGATGGGCGTCAGGTCCTTCATCGGGTCGAAGGGCATCTTTCGCTGGATGTTCGGGTTGATGGTGATCGTCGGGCTCGCGCCGAAGAACAGCATCGCGGCATCGGGCGCAGCCTTGGCGACCGCGTCACCACCCACCGAACCACTGGCGCCAGGCCGGTTTTCCACGATGACCTGCGTGCCGAGCTCCTGGCCGAGCGCGGGCGCAAGCAGGCGCGCCGCACCATCCACCGGACCGCCCGCGGAGTAGCCGACCACCAGCTTGATGAGCGGCGGCAGCTGTTGTTGCTGCTGTGCGAAGGCGCGCGAAGGCAGTGCGGCCAGCAGTGCGCTGCCTGCCAGCGCGGCGACGGCTTGCCGCCGTGTGATGTCCGTGGTTTCCATTGGCTTGTCTCCTGTTGTTTATTTCTTGGGCGAACGCAACCGGCTCAAACAGGCAGATCGAGCACCTGCCGCGCGAGGATGTTTCGCTGGATCTCGTTGGTGCCGCCGTAGATCATTGCGGCCGTCGAACCGATCAACGGCGACAGCACGTTGAAGGTTTGCCCGTCGAGCACCTGGTCGCCGGCCACGGCGCCCTGCTCTTCCCCGGCCTCGATCAGCATTGCGCCGATGCGGTGATAGGTTTCGCTGGCCCAGATCTTCAGCAGCGACACCGATGCGGGCAGCGGCTTGCCCGCTCGCACGATGTCGGCAAAGCCTGTGTACGCGGCCGACAGGTCGAGCACGTCGAGCCGCAGGGCCGCGAAGCGCTGCGCGAACACCGGGTCTGCAAAAAGGCGCCGCGCCTGTGCAAGCCTCGCCAGTTGGCCGAGTGCGTACTGCGACTGCTTGGGGCTGCCGAGAAAGATGCGCTCGAAGCCCAGCAGCGCCTTGGCAATGGTCCACCCGCCGTGCAGCTTGCCGACCAGGTTTTCGGCCGGCACGCGCACGTTGTCGAAAAACACCTCGCAGAACTCGGGCTCGCCCGAGAGCGTGTGAATCGGTCGCACCGTGATGCCCGGCGTGCGCAGGTCGCACAGCAGAAAGCTGATGCCCTCTTGCTTGCGCGCGGCCTTGTCGGTGCGCACGAGCATGAAGATGTGGTTGGCGTCCTGCGCGAGCGTGGTCCAGATCTTCTGGCCGTTGACGATGAAGTGGTCGCCCTCTGCATCGCGCCCCGCCACGGCTTCGGTGCGCAGCCCGGCCAGGTCGGAGCCGGCGTTGGGCTCCGAATAGCCCTGGCACCACACATGCTCGCCGCTCAATATGCGCGGCAGAAAGCGGCCCTGCTGTTCGGGCGTGCCATGCTGAATCAACAGCGGCCCGATCATCACGATGCCCTGGTCTGGCGTGCGCGCGACGCCGTACTGCTCCAGTTCCTCGATCCATGCAATGAGCTTGTCGGCGGGCAGGCCCATGCCGCCATGCGCCTGCGGCCACGCCGGCGCGATCCAGCCTTGCTCCGAGAGGGTGAGATACCAGTCGCGTATCTCGCTCCAGCGGGCCCGATGCGAGAGGTAGCGCAGCTGTTGCGGATATCGCTTCTGCAG
Organism: Variovorax paradoxus; assembly: GCF_009755665.1. Classification (NCBI taxonomy): domain Bacteria; kingdom Pseudomonadati; phylum Pseudomonadota; class Betaproteobacteria; order Burkholderiales; family Comamonadaceae; genus Variovorax; species Variovorax paradoxus. The sequence continues at coordinate 1,439,592 of NZ_CP046622.1, read as the reverse complement.
AAAGCCGCGCACCATGCGGCGGAATTCCGCCTCGGGCATTTCGCTCCAGTCGGCAGTACGCGGAAACTCGCCCTCCCATTCGGCTGCGCCCGTTCGTGCTTCCCCGCCTTCAGCCAGCGTGGCATGGCGGCGCTGGTGCGCAGCGGCATTGCCGAGCCACGCCGAAAGGCACAGCGTGCGCTTGTAGTACAGGCTCAGGTCGCATTCCTGCGTGTAGCCGATGGCGCCATGCAACTGCAACGCCGCGCGCGAGACCTGCAGCGCCGCGGCGCTGCAGCGGGCATTCACGCGGCTGGCCTCGGCTTCGAGCCGGTCGGCGGCGAGCTCCTGGTTGGCGAGCGACAGCACCTCCGCCAACGTGGCTTGCGCCACTTCGAGGTGAATGAACATGTCCACGCAGCGGTGTTGCAGCGCCTGGAAGCTGCCGATGGGCTTGCCGAACTGCGAGCGGGTGCGCAGGTAAGCCAGCGTCTGCGCGAGCATGGCCTGCCCCACGCCCAGCAGCTCGGCCGCCTGCAGAATCTGGCCGGCAGCCAGCGCATGGCGCAGCGCATCTTGCGCGGCGGGGCCTTCCGCCAGCACCGCTTCGGGCGGCAACTCCACTTGTTCGAAACGCAGGCTCGCGGCCTGGCTGCCGTCCACCAGCGGCATCAGGGTTTCGCTCACGCCGGCAGTGCCGCGCGGCACCCACAGCAGCACCGCGTCGTCGCTGCCCCTCGCCGAGACCAGCCAGCCGCTGGCCGCCGCGCCGGGCAGCACCATGAGCTTTTCACCCTGCAGCAGCACGCCGCCCGCATGGCCCGCGCGCGGCTCGCAGCCGCAGGCCAGCGGCACGGCGCTCAGGTCGCCCGCGCTCTCCTGCCAAGCCAATGCGGGCAGGCTGCGGCCGGCCACGAGGTCCGCAAGCAGCGACTGCGCGCTCTTCGATTCGAGCCGCGCCAGCAGCAGCGCGCTGAGGCCCGCCACCGCCAGCAGCGGTTCGGGCGCAACGTGCTCGCCGGCCGCCCGCAGTACTTGCGCGGCACCCGTGAGGCCCAAGGCCATACCGCCGGTCGATTCAGGTGCCAGCATGCCGGTCCAGCCCAGTTCGGCCAGCGCGCTCCAGCCTTGCGCCTCGTCGGCATCGGGGTGTTCCATGCGCTCGCGCCGGCGCTGGATGGAACGGCTGCGCACGAAGTAGTCGAGCGCGGCTTCGCGTATTGCGGAGAGTGATTCGGTGTCCATCGCCGCAGCGTGACAGAACGCCCCCTTGCGCGGCATTTGCATTTGGCGAAGGGAGGGTTTCGCAATCACAGAACCGCCTCGCGCGGGAGAGGCATAGATTCGGTGGATGAACAGCAGCAACGACACCCGTTTTTCCGATATCCGCGACGCCGTGCGCGACCTGTGCGCGCAGTTTCCCAACGAGTATTTCCGCAAGGTCGACGAAGCGCGCGGCTACCCCGCCGAGTTCGTCGATGCGCTCACCAAGGCCGGCTGGATGGCCGCGCTCATTCCGCAGGAGTACGGCGGCTCGGGCCTCGGGCTCACCGAGGCTTCGGTAATCATGGAAGAAATCAACCGCTCGGGCGGCAACTCCGGCGCCTGCCACGGCCAGATGTACAACATGGGCACGCTGCTGCGCCACGGCAGCGAGGCGCAAAAGCGCAACTACCTGCCGCGCATTGCCACCGGCGAGCTGCGCCTGCAATCAATGGGCGTGACCGAGCCCAGCACGGGCACCGACACCACCAAGATCAAGACCACGGCCGTGAAGAAGGGCGACCGATACGTGATCAACGGGCAGAAGGTGTGGATCTCGCGCATCCAGCACTCGGACCTGATGATCCTGCTGGCGCGCACCACGCCGCTGGCGGACGTGAAGAAAAAGTCCGAAGGCATGTCGATCTTCATCGTCGACCTGCGCGAGGCCATCGGCAACGGCATGACGGTGCGGCCCATTCTCAACATGGTGAACCACGAGACCAACGAACTCTTCTTCGAAAACCTCGAGATCCCGGCCGAGAACCTGATCGGCGAAGAGGGCCAGGGCTTCAAGTACATCCTCGACGGTCTCAATGCAGAGCGCACGCTCATTGCGGCCGAATGCATCGGCGACGGCTACTGGTTCATCGACAAGGTCACCGCATACACGAAAGAGCGCGTGGTGTTCGGGCGGCCCATCGGCCAGAACCAAGGCGTGCAGTTCCCCATTGCCGAAGCCTTCATCGAAATCGAAGCCGCGAACCTCATGCGCTATGAAGCCTGCCGCCTGTTCGATGCGCGCGAGCCCTGCGGCGCGCAGGCCAACATGGCCAAGTACCTGGCGGCCAAGGCCAGCTGGGAGGCCGCCAACGCCTGCCTGCAGTTCCATGGCGGCTTTGGCTTTGCCTGCGAATACGACATCGAGCGCAAGTTCCGCGAGACGCGGCTGTATCAAGTCGCGCCGATCTCGACCAACCTCATCCTGAGCTACGTGGCGGAGCACATGCTCGGCCTGCCCCGCTCGTTCTGAAGGAACTGATCCATGACCGATTCAAATCATCCGAGCAAGGTGCTCGCCACCTTTGCCGCCGAACTGCAGTTCGCGGACATTCCCGCGCCCGTGCTGCGCCGCACCGAAGACCTGATGCTCGACTGGCTGGGCTCGGTGCTCGCGGCCCGCACTGCGCGGCCGGTGCGCTCCATCGAGCGCTTTGCGCAGATGATGGGCCCCGCCGATGGGCCGAGTGAAATACTCACCTCGCGCCGCACCAGCTCGCCGGTGTTCGCAGCGCTGGTCAACGCCGCGGCCTCGCACTACGTGGAACAGGACGACGTGCACAACGGCTCGGTGTTCCACCCCGCCGCAGTGGTCATTGCACCCGCGCTGGCCGTGGCGCAGAGCATGGGCGCGAGCGGTGCGCAACTGCTGGTGGCCGTGGTCGCGGGCTACGAGGTGGGCATCCGCGTGGGCGAATTCCTGGGCCGCTCTCACTACAAGACCTTTCACACCACTGCAACGGCGGGCACGCTGGCGGCGGCCGCCGCGGTGGGCAGCCTGCTGAAGCTCACGCCGCAGCAGATGCTGCATGCCTTCGGCTCGGCCGGCACGCAGTCAGCAGGCGTGTGGGAGTTTCTGCGCGATGCGGCCGACTCCAAGCAGCTGCACTGTGCCCATGCGGCAGCCAGCGGGCTCATGTCGGCCTACCTTGCGCAAGACGGCTTCACGGGCGCCGCCAAGGTGCTCGAAGGTGCGCAAGGCCTTGGCGTGGGCATGTCGAGCGATGCCGATCCGGCCCGCCTCACCGATCGCCTTGGCACCCGCTGGGCACTGGCCGAAACCTCGTTCAAGTACCACGCCTCGTGCCGCCACACCCATCCCGCGGCCGATGCGTTGCTGCAGGTAATGACGCAGCACAGCCTCAAGCCCGACGATGTGGCCCGCGTGACCACGCATGTGCACCAAGGCGCCATCGACGTGCTGGGCCGCGTCACGGTGCCGGCCACGGTGCACCAGGGCAAGTTCTCGATGGGCACCGTGCTGGGCCTTATTGCGGTGCACGGCCGCGCCGGGTTGGGCGAGTTCGACCGCGATTTTGTGGCGCCCGAGGTGGCCGCGTTCCGCGACAAGGTGGCAATGGAGCTTGATACCGAGGTCGATACCGCCTACCCCGCGCGCTGGATTGGCAAGGTGAGCGTGCAGACCCGCGACGGCCGCACGCTGCAGGGCCGCGTGGACGAGCCCAAGGGCGACCCCGGCAACACGCTGAGCCGCGCCGAAATCGAAGACAAGATGCAGCGTCTTGCGCACTACGGCGAAGGCGCCACGGCCGAAGAGGCCAAGGCGCTGTGCCAGCGTATCTGGCAGTTGGCCGACGCGCCCCGGGTGGAACGCTGGCTGCCCTGAAGCCAGCGGCAAGGTGCTAGCGCCAGCTAAGGCGCGACGAGGTGATCGAACAGCTCGCGCGCCGAAGCCGGCAGCTGCTCGCGGTCGCGTGCAATCAACTTGAGTTCTCGCTCCGCCCATGCATCGCTGAGGGCCACCGTCGAGATCCGCATCGCCATCGACAGCCGCTGCGCCGACGAGGCCGGCAGCACGCCGACGCCCACGCCCGCCTCGATCATCAGGCAGATGGCCTCGAAGCTGCTGACCTGGATGCGCGGGTTGAAGCCGCGGCCGGCCAGCTCGGCACGGCGCTGCAGAAAGCGGTGGATGGCGCTGCCGTGGTGCAAGCCCACATGCTGCTCGTCGAGCGTGTCGGCAAAGGCCACCGAAGAAGCCCCTGCCAGGTGATGCGTCTCGGGCACCACCAGCACGAGCTGATTGCTGCCGAAGGGACGCGCGTCGAATTCTCCGGTGTGCACATCGCCCGCCAGAATGCCGATGTCGGCCTCGCCATCGGCCACGGCGCGCACGATTTCTTCGCTCAGGTATTCACGCAGGTCGACCTGCACGGCCGGATGCTGCGTGAGAAAACCCGCGAGCTTTTGCGGCAGGTATTCGGTAATTGAAGTGGTGTTGGCGAACACGCGCACATGGCCCTTGATGCCCTTGCCGAAGTCCTGCATGTCGCAGCGCAGGTGCTCCATCTGCTGCATCACGCGCTTGGCGTGATAGAGCACCGCCTGCCCCGCGGCCGTGAGGCTCACGCCCTGCGCGCTGCGGTGCAGCAGCTTGCCGCCCACGGCTTCTTCCATCTGCTTGATGCGCGTGGAGGCCGCCGCGAGCGAGATGCAGGCTTTCTCGGCGCCGCGGGTGAGGCTGCGCGCGTCCGCCACGTAGACGAACAGTTTCAGGTCGAACAGGTCGAAATGCAGGTTCACCGGACAAGCGCGCGAAGAAGGAAAGAAGCGTGCATTGTCGGCCGAATGGCGCTGTACGCGCCCTTTTCGGGGTTTGACCTCAGACCGGGTCCCAGCTGAACACGTCCGCCGAGCGGTCCAGCGGGAAAAAGCTCGCACGCATGGCGGGCATGGCATGCTCGGCAATGCTCTCGGGCGTCCAGCCTTCGGAACGGTGAATGGAGCGCACCGGCCGCGGCTGGCTGATGAGCGAGATCTCGTTGTTGCGCACCGCAAATATCTGGCCGTTGACCGCACCGGCCGCATCGCTGGCAAGGTACACCGCAAGCGGCGCCACCTTGGCGGGCGTCATCTGCTTGATCTTGTCGACGCGGGCGCGCTGCTCGTCGGTGTCGGTGGGAATGGCGCCGATCATGCGGCTCCATGCGAAGGGCGCGATGCAGTTGGAACGCACGTTGAACTTGAGCATGTCGAGGGCAATGGACTTCGACAACGCCGCGATGCCGAGCTTGGCCGCCGCGTAGTTGGCCTGGCCGTAGTTGCCGATGAGGCCCGAGGTCGAGGTCATGTGCACCATGGCGCCCGAGTTCTGCTCCTTGAAGTGCGTTGCGGCCGCGCGGCTCACGTAGTAGGCGCCGTAGAGGTGCACTTTGATTACCGCGTCCCATTCGTCGACCGACATCTTGTGGAAGAAGCGGTCGCGCAGGATGCCGGCGTTGTTGACCACGGCATCGACGCGGCCGAAGCTCTCGACCGCGCATTCGACAATGCGTGCTGCACTGGCCGCTTCGGCCACGCTGTCGGTGTTGGGCACGGCCTGGCCGCCGGCGGCACGGATTTCGTCGACCACCTGCTGCGCGGGGCCGGCGCTGCCGCCCGCGCCATCGAGCGCGGCGCCGATGTCGTTGACCACCACCTTGGCGCCGCTCTTCGCCATTGCCAGCGCAATGTCGCGCCCGATTCCACCGCCCGCGCCAGTCACGACGACCACTTTTCCTTCAACCATGTGTGTCTGCTCCGGAAATCCGCCCGCAGTTCACGGGCAGTTCCAGAATGCCACAGGGGCCGGCTGGCGAGTTCCGGATTTCCGAAGAGGGGCTTCGGCGGCGCCCGCTTCGTTATTGCCGCGCGGTGCGGATGTTTGGCGGCAGCGCCTGCGGCCAGCTGGTGCGAAACGGATTGATGTCGAGCCCGCCGCGCCGCGTGTAGCGCGCATACACCGCAAGCTTGTTCGGTTTGCAGCGGGTCCAGATGTCCGTGAAGATGCGCTCGGCGCATGGCTCGTGAAACTCGTTGTGGTTGCGAAAGCTCACGATGTACGCCAGCAGGCCGGCCTGGTCGATGGCAGGGCCGCTGTAGCGGATCTGCACACTGCCCCAGTCGGGCTGGCCGGTAACGAGGCAATTGCTCTTGAGCAGGCGGCTGGTGAGCGTTTCGTTCACCGGCGGCTGGGTTGAATCGCTCGACAGCAGCTCGGGTGCGGGCTGGTAGTGGGTGCACTCGATGTCGAGCCGGTCGAGGTCGAGCCCGTCGAGTTCATGCACCGGCTCGCGGTCGAACATGTCTGGCGCGAGCAGCTTCACGCCAATGCCGGCGGATTGGTCGCTGCCGCGCCAGAGCGCCTCGGCCAGGTCGGTGCGCATGCGGTCGCGCACGGCATCGATGCTTGCAAAAGCGGTGCTGTTGAAGCTGTTGAGGTACAGCTTGAACGACTTGCTCTCGATGATGTTGGGCGTTTCGCACGGAATGGTGAAGTGCGCGATGGCCAGCTGCGGCTTGCCGCGCAGGTTGAGCCAGCTCACTTCGAACGCGGTCCAGAGGTCGGCGCCGAAGAAAGGCAGCGCGCCGGCGGCAATGCCCATGGATTCGCGCTGGGTGGCGCGCGCAATCGGAAAAAGCAGCGAGGGGTCGTACTTGTCCGCATAGGCCGAGGCGCGGCCCAGCTGCGACTGCTCGGGCGTGTTCGGGTTTGCGCTCGGGTTGGGGGGAGTGTTGTCCAGGCTCATGGCTTGTGGTGTTCTTCGGCCGCGTGCAGGAACGGGGCGATGTGATTGACGAGGATGGCGCACACCTCGGGCGGCAGGTCGTGGCCCATGCCGGGAATGCTGATGAATTTCGAGCCGGGAATGCGCTTGGCGGTGTCTTGCCCGCAGACCATGGGCACCAGCGCATCGGCTTCACCGTGCAGCACCAGCGTCGGGCATTTGATGCGCGGCAGCACTTCGGGCCGGCGCGAATCGGCGCCAATGGCGAGCATCTGGCGGAACATGCCGGCCGGGCGGTAGGCGCGTCGCATGCTGAAGGTAAGGCGCTCGGCCAGCTCTTCGGTGCTTTGCGGGTAGGCGGGGCTCTGGATGAGCCTGAGCAGCTTGATGCTGTGCGCCACCAGTTCGGCCTCGCCGCCGCCCAGCGGACGGCGCAGCAGCATGGCGGCCACGTCGCTCCGGGGCCCCGGCAGGCCGCGCGCGCCGCTCGAGCTCATGATGCTCACGAGGCTGGTCACGCGCTCAGGCGCGTCGGCGGCCAAGTGCTGCGCGATCATGCCGCCCATCGAGGCGCCGATGACGTGCGCATGCTTGATGCCGAGCGCGTCGAGCACGCCGAGCGAATCGCGCGCCATGTCTTGCAGGGTGTAGGCCGAGCGCACCTGCAGGCCAAGGCGCTGGCGAATGCTTTCCCACACGATGTTGCCGGTGCCCGCATGATCGAAGCCCTGGCTCAAGCCGATGTCACGGTTGTCGTGGCGCACCACGCGAAAGCCCGCATCCACCAGCCCCTGCACAAAAGGCTGAGGCCAGCCGACGAGCTGCATGCCCAGGCCCATGATGAGCAATGCGACGGGGCGCCCTTCGCCGCCGGTGTCCTCGACCTCGATCTGCAATCCGTTGGCTTGGAGCTTCATGGGTTCGTTTTATTTGAATTCGCGTTCGCGCAGCCACTTGGTGGCCACCCACTTCTCGCCCGCGAGCACCGGTGCGCCACCGTGCAGCGTGCGGGTGGCGGGGTCGGGCTCGTCGTAGCTGAAGAACACGCCGGTGCCGCGCACGGGCGCCACTTCCAGGCCGACATCGGGGAAGGTGGTGGCGCCGCCCTGCTCGGGCTCCTGCAGGTACATGACCAGCGTGGCCACGCGCTGCCCGCCGCGCTTGAGGATGGTGGGCGTGCCCGGCTCGCCAGGGTCGAAGTAGTCGTAGTGCGGTCGGTACTGCGCGCCGGGTGCGTAGCGCAGGATCTGCAGTCCCTCGCCAAACTCCACCGGCCAGCGGAGCAGCACGGCAATGCGCTGCTCCAGGCGCGCGACGATTTCGTTTTCACCGCGCTCGAAGAACATGCCGTCGCTGGTGCGGTCGACGTTCAGCACCTCGCCGCCGGTGCGTGTTTCGACCGTGAGTGAGCGCGCGAGCCGCACCCGCGCGGCCGCAATCAGGCCTTCGCACTCTTCCGGCGACAAGAGGTTGCCGAAGACGACCACGCGCGGATGCTGCATGGTGTGCAGCACCTGAACGCGGCGGTCGCCGGCGTCTATGTAGAGCGGCGCACCGTCCAGATTGGGGCCGGGCATGTCGGTGCGGCGCGGCTTGGCAGCTTCGACATGGGGGAACCCGGCTTCGAGCTGCGCCAGCGCGAGGTCGGTGGCAGCGTCCTGCCAGCCGGCCGCGCGCATCGAGGCGCGCAGCGCGGGCACCGAATGCCCCGCCGCGAGCTGCGACACCAGCCATTCCCTCAGCTCGGGACTGATCGCCTGTGACATTTCAAGTCTTCCTTCTGAACACAAGCCTTTGGGCCGTCGAAGCCTCGGCATCGAAACCATAACCTTCGAGATCGAATTTTTCCAGCGCCTTGGGCGTGGCCGCCTTGTGCAGCACCGCCCAGCGTGCAAGCAGGCCGCGGGCACGCTTGGCGTAGAAGCTCACGATCTTGTACCGGTCGCCCTTCCATTCCTCGAACACGCATTCGACCACGCGGGCCTTGAGCACCTTCAGGTCGACCGACCGGAAGTATTCCTGCGAGGCGACGTTGACCACCACGGGCGTGCGGTCCGCCGCCAGGCGCTCATTCAAGTGCTCTGCAATGCGCGAGCCCCAGAAGGCATACAGGTCCTTGCCATGCTTGTTGGCAAGCGGCGTGCCCATCTCGAGCCGGTAGGGCTGCAGCAGGTCGAGTGGGCGCAGCAGGCCGTAGAGGCCGCTCAGGATGCAGACATGCTCCTGCGCCCACTCCAGCTGCGCGGGCGTGAGCGTCCGGGCATCGAGGCCTCCGTACACATCGCCATCGAACGCGAATGCGGCCTGGCGGGCGTTCTTCGGCGTGCTTTTGCCGGCCCAGGCGTGGTAGCGGGCCACGTTGAGGGTGGAGAGCTTGTCCGACAGGTGCATGAGCTCCGAGATCTGCTGCGGCGACTTCTCGCGCAGCAGCTTGATCAGTTCGGCCGAAGGGCCGCGGGGGGCCTCGAAATGGGGTTTGGTGGAGGGGATTTCATCGGGAACTGGCGTGTCGTAGTCGAGCGACTTCGCAGGGGAGAGCAGAAACAGCATTCGCGGAATTATCGGGCGCGCCGATGACGGGGTACCTCCCCGGTAAAATCACCGCCATTCCCACCCTGTGACCGACGGCACCCGCGGGTGCCGTTTTGCATTCTCCCCATGAGCGAATCCACCACTCCCACCGCCCAACCTGGACTGGACAGCCTGTCCAAATCGTTCGAACCCGCCGCCATTGAGGCGCACTGGGGCCCGGAGTGGGAAAAGCGCGGCTATGCCAAGGCAGGCTTCCGCGGCACCCAGCAGCCCAAGGAAGGCGCCGATTCCTTCGCCATCCAGCTGCCGCCGCCCAACGTGACGGGCACGCTGCACATGGGGCATGCGTTCAACCAGACCATCATGGACAGCCTCACGCGCTACCACCGCATGAAGGGCGACAACACGCTGTGGGTGCCGGGCACCGACCATGCGGGCATTGCAACGCAGATCGTGGTGGAGCGGCAGTTGCAGGAGCAGAAGATCAGCCGCCACGACATGGGCCCCACGCCCGCCGAGGCGCGCAAGAACTTCGTTGCCAAGGTGTGGGAGTGGAAGGAAAAGAGCGGCAACACCATCACCGGCCAGATGCGCCGCATGGGCGACACGGTCGACTGGAGCCGCGAATACTTCACGATGGACGACGACCTGTCGAAGGTGGTCACGCAAACCTTCGTCTCGCTCTATGAAGAAGGCCTGATCTACCGCGGCAAGCGCCTGGGCAACTGGGACCCGGTGCTCAAGACCTCGGTGAGCGATCTCGAAGTCGAAAGCGAAGAAGAAGACGGCTCGCTCTGGCACATCGCCTATCCGCTCGAGGACGGCAGCGGCAGGCTCACCGTGGCCACCACCCGCCCCGAAACCATGCTGGGCGACACCGCCGTGATGGTTCACCCCGAAGACGAACGCTACAAGCACCTGATCGGCCAGCGCGTGAAGCTGCCGCTGGTGGATCGGCTGATTCCCATCATTGCCGACGACTATGTCGACAAGGAATTCGGCACCGGCGTGGTCAAGGTGACGCCCGCGCACGACTACAACGACTATGCCGTGGGCCAGCGGCACAAGCTCGAGCTGATCGGCATCCTGACGCTCGACGCGACCATCAACGACAACGCGCCCGAGAAATACCGCGGCATGGACCGCTTCGTGGCGCGCAAGGCCATCGTGGCCGACCTGGAGGCGCTCGGTCTCATGGTCGAGGTGAAGAAGCACAAGCTGATGGTGCCGCGCTGCGCGCGCTCGGGCGCCATCGTCGAGCCGATGCTCACCGACCAGTGGTACGTGGCCATGACCCGTCCGGGAGCCGACGGCCAGTCCATCGCGCAGAAGGCCATCGATGTGGTGAAAACCGGCGAGGTGCGCTTCGTGCCCGAGAACTGGGTCAACACCTACAACCACTGGATGGAGAACATCCAGGACTGGACCATTTCGCGCCAGCTCTGGTGGGGCCACCAGATTCCGGCCTGGTACGACGACGAAGGCAATGTGTACGTGGCGCACGACGAGGCGGAGGCACAGGCCAAGGCAGCGGGCAAGAAACTGCGCCGCGACGAAGACGTGCTCGACACCTGGTATTCGTCGGCGCTGGTGCCCTTCTCTTCGCTCGGCTGGCCCGAGAAGACCAAGGACCTGGAGCTGTACCTGCCTTCGAGCGTGCTGGTAACGGGCTACGACATCATCTTCTTCTGGGTCGCCCGGATGATCATGATGACCAAGCACTTCACCGGCAAGGTGCCGTTCAGGGACGTGTACATCCACGGCCTGGTGCGCGATGCGCAGGGCAAGAAGATGAGCAAGTCCGAAGGCAACGTGCTCGACCCGGTGGACCTGATCGACGGCATTGCGCTGCCCGAACTGCTCGACAAGCGTACGCAGGGCCTGCGCAAGCCCGAGACCGCGCCTGCGGTGCGCAAGAACACGCAGAAAGAATTTCCGGATGGCATCCCGGCGTTCGGCGCCGATGCGCTGCGCTTTACCTTTGCGTCGCTCGCGTCGCTGGGGCGCAGCATCAACTTCGACAGCAAGCGCTGCGAGGGCTACCGCAACTTCTGCAACAAGCTCTGGAATGCCACGCGCTTCGTGCTGATGAATTGCGAGGGCCAGGATTGCGGCCTGCGCGAGCACACCAAGGAAGAGTGCGCGGTCGGCGGCCCGGCCCACGGCTACCTGAAGTTCAGCCGCGCAGACTTCTGGATCGCCTCGCAGCTGCAACGCGTCGAGGCAGAGGTGGCCAAGGGCTTCGAGGAATACCGGCTCGACAACGTGGCCAACGCCATCTACCAGTTTGCGTGGGACGAGTTCTGCGACTGGTACCTGGAAATTGCCAAGGTGCAGATCCAGACCGGCGACGATTCGCAGAAGCGCGCCACGCGCCGCACGCTGATCCGCACGCTCGAAGCGCTGCTGCGGCTTGCGCATCCGGTGATTCCGTTCATTACCGAAGAGCTTTGGCAAAAGGTCGCGCCCGTGGCCGGACGCGAGGGCGAATCGATCATGGTGGCGGCCTATCCCAAGAGCCAGCCCGAAAAGATCGACGAGGCGGCCGAGGCGCACGTGGCGCGGCTGAAGGCGCTGGTCGATGCTTGCCGAACCCTGCGCGGCGAAATGAACGTGTCGCCCGCGGTGCGCCTGCCCCTTTATGCGGTGGCCGACGATGCCGAGGGCGCGGCTTTCCTGCGCGATGCGGCGCCGGTGCTGCAGGCGCTGGCCAAGCTCAAGGAAGTGAAGGTCTTCGACGACGAGGCTTCGTGGTCTGCGGCGGCTGAAGCGGCGCCCGTGGCCGTGGTCGGCTCGGCACGCCTGTGCCTGCACATGGAAATCGACAAAGCGGCCGAACGTGCCCGCATCGGCAAGGAAATTGCTCGCATCGAGGGCGAGATCCTCAAGGTGAACAGCAAGCTGGGAAATGAGGCCTTTGTAGCTAAGGCACCGCCCGCCGTGATCGAGCAGGAACGCAAACGTCTGGCTGACTTCACGGCCATGCTGGAACGTTTGGGCGAACAGCTTAGGCGCCTCGGCTGACACACATGGATCGGGCCTGGGTTTAGCATGGCAACGGCGGCTTTTTGGGTCGCCATTGGCTGTAAAACCTTTTTCCTCAACCGAACGAACCGACGCCCAATCTGTCCATGCCCACTCCCTCGACACGCATCCGCAAGGCCGTATTTCCTGTTGCAGGTTTCGGCACCCGCTTTCTGCCCGCCACCAAGGCGCAGCCAAAGGAAATGCTGCCGGTTGTCGACAAGCCACTCATCCAGTACGCGGTTGAGGAAGCCTACGCGGCGGGCATTCGCGACATGATTTTCGTAACTGGCCGAAACAAACGTGCCATCGAAGACCACTACGACACCGCGTACGAACTCGAGAGCCAGCTCGAAGCCAGCGGCAAGCACGCGTTGCTCGAGATAGCGCGGTCGGTCATGCCCGACGACATGACCTGCTCCTACGTGCGCCAACCGCGCATGCTGGGCCTTGGCCACGCAGTGCTGTGCGCCGAACACCTGGTCGGCAACGAACCCTTTGCCGTGCTGCTGGCCGACGACTTGATGGTCGGCCCGGTGGGCGGGGCACCGGTGCTCGCGCAGATGACGGCCGCCTTCGGCAAGCTGGGCGCCTCGGTGCTGGCAGTGCAGGAAGTGCCGCTCGAGCACGTGAAGCGCTACGGGATCGTGGCGGGCGAATCCATCGGCGACGATCTCGTGAAGGTCGACCGCATGATCGAGAAGCCGTCGCCGGACAAGGCACCTTCGCGCCTCGGCGTGGCGGGCCGCTACATCCTCACGCCCGGCGTGTTCGACGAGATCCGCAACCAACCCAAGGGCGCGGGCGGCGAGATCCAGCTCACGGACGGCATTGCGTCGCTGATGACGAAGGAATCGGTCTACGCCTATGCCTACAAGGGCATCCGCTACGACTGCGGCAGCAAGGAAGGCTTTCTGCAGGCTTCGGTGGAGCTTGCGCTGGCGCACCCGGAGGTGGGCGGGCAGTTCCGCGAATACCTGAAGAGCCTGGAGCTCTGAAAGACGAAAGGGCCCCACGGGGCCCTTTTCTTTTGCCGGTCGGCTTTTTGCTGCTCAGCGCCGCTTCAGCACGTGGATGAAATCGCTGCCGACGGTCTGCTGCTCGACCAGTTCATTGCCGGTCTGCCGCGAAAAGGCCTGAAAGTCGCGCAACGAGCCGGGGTCGGTCGACACCACCTTCAACAACTGGCCGCTGGCCATGTCGTTGAGCGATTTCTTCGCCTTGAGAATGGGCAGCGGGCAGTTCAGGCCCCGCGTGTCGAGTTCGCGATCAATTTGCATGCTTCGGCTCCTCGGGCGGCAAGTTCAGGCCGCGCCGCCGCTCTTCGTTTTCCGCCGCGGTGAAGAAAACCGGCTCGTGCCCCCGGGTGCGCAGCCAGTCGGCCAGCGCATAGCCGGTGCCGGCGGGCCAGCACTTGAGATCGGGCAAGTCGTAGAGGCGATAGTCCAGCAGTTCGGGCGAGAGCCTCACCTCGCCGTCGGCCACGACGTGGTACGCGATGATGATCTGGTTCATGCGCTGGAAGTCGTACGCGCCCACGAGCTTGGTTGCGCTCACGTCGAGGTTGGTTTCTTCCTTCACCTCGCGCGCAATGCCTTCTTCAGGCGTTTCGCCGGCCTCCATGAAGCCGGTGATCAGCGCGTACATCTTCACCGGCCAGGCGGCGTTTCGCGCCAGAAGCACCTGGCCGCGGTATTCGACGATGGCCGCGAGCACGGGCGTGGGGTTGTTCCAGTGGGTGTGGCCGCAGTTGGGGCAGCGCAGGCGCTCCTTGGCGCCGCCGTCTTCCATCAGCGCGATCCATTCGAGCGGCGTGGCGCAGGCCTGGCAGAACTTGGGATGGGGCATGGACTTCTGTCAGGCGGGGAATACGCCGGTCGAAAGATAACGGTCGCCGCGGTCGCACACGACGAACACGATGGTGGCGTTTTCGACCGTCTTTGCAACCTCGAGCGCCACCCACAGCGCACCGGCCGCGGAAATGCCACCGAAGATGCCCTCTTCGCGCGCGAGGCGCCGGCACATTTCTTCGGCGTTGTCCTGGCTCACGCTGATTTCTTCGTCGACCCGGCTCGCGTCGTAGATCTTGGGCAGGTATTCGGCCGGCCATTTGCGAATGCCCGGAATGCGCGAGCCCTCGGCCGGCTGCGCACCGATGATGCGCACCGCGGAGTTCTTTTCCTTGAGGAAGCGCGAAACGCCGGTGATGGTGCCGGTGGTGCCCATGGCGCTCACGAAATGCGTGATCTTGCCCTTGGTGTCGGCCCAGATCTCGGGGCCGGTCGTCTCGTAGTGGATGCGCGGGTTGTCGGCGTTGGCGAACTGGTCGAGCACCCTGCCCTTGCCCTGCGCCACCATCTGCTCGGCGAGGTCTCGCGCGTATTCCATGCCGCCGCTCTTGGGCGTGAGCACCAGTTCGGCGCCAAAAGCCTTCATGGTCTGGGCGCGTTCCACGGACAAGTCCTCCGGCATGATCAGCACCATGCGGTAGCCCTTGATGGCGGCGGCCATGGCCAGCGCAATACCGGTGTTGCCCGAAGTGGCTTCGATCAGCGTGTCGCCAGGCTTGATTTCACCGCGCTCCTCGGCGCGCTTGATCATCGAGAGCGCGGGCCGGTCTTTGACCGAACCGGCGGGATTGTTGCCTTCCAGCTTGCCGAGGATCACGTTGCCGCGCTTGGCGTTTTCGGCGGCATCGATGCGTTGCAGTGCCACCAGGGGGGTCTTGCCGATGGCGTCTTCGATCGTCGGATAATTCATGGCAGCCACTGTGCCATAATTTTGGGCTTCCTTCCGGATGTGCCCGGGTGGTGAAATTGGTAGACGCAGGGGACTCAAAATCCCCCACCGAAAGGTGTGCCGGTTCGATTCCGGCCCCGGGCACCATATTTTTGACGCGCATTCAGGCCGCCTCGCGCAGCCCTGTATGCACCGTCGGGTGCGCAAGCCGCACGCGCAGTTCGCGCTTGAGCCGGGTGTTGTCGAGCCGGCGCGATTCCCCCATGAAACTCAGCAATTGCAGCGGCAACTGGCGCTCGGCTTCGTCGCGCGCCACGCGCGGCGGGCGGGGCATGCCGTACATGTCCGCAGCCAGGTCGATGTAGTCGCCCATGCGCAGCTCGGTGTCGTCGGCGGCGTGCACGATGCGTTGCGGCCGGCCCCGGAACAGCGCCGCCACGCAGGCGCGCGCAAGATCGTCGGCGTGAATGTGGCTGGTGAACACGTCGTCCTCGCGCCGCAGCACGGGCGTGCCGCGCTGCAGCCGCTGGCGCGGTGTGCCGCCCTCCCTGTCGGGCGCGTAGATGCCCGGAATGCGCAGGATGCTCGCGCGCACGCCCGCGCTGCGGCCGAGCCAGCGCACGGCGCGCTCGGCGTCCACGCGGCGGTGGGCACGGGGCGTATCGGGCCGCACCGTGCGTGTTTCGCTCACGCGCGCACCGCCGCAGTCGCCGTAAACGCCGCTGGTGGAGCCATAGACGAATGCGAGCGGTGCAGAACGCAGCCGCAGTGCACGCGCCAGGGCGGTGGTGCGCTGGTCGCGCCACCAGGCGGCGCCGCCGTCGCGTGCGGGCGGGGCCAGATGCAGCACGCGGGTGGCCACGCCGGCCAGGCGGCGAAGCGTGGCCGGGTCGTCGAGATTGCCCACGAGCGGACGGACGCCGGCCGCCCGCAACGCCTGCACCCGCTCGGCCGATGAAGTGAGCGCCACCAGCTGCATGCGGCCGCGCAGATCGCGGGCCACGCGCTGGCCGACGTCTCCGCAACCGACGATGAGCAGGCGTTCGCGGCGAAAGCGCGCCGGCAGCGCGCCGGAAGGGCTATTGATTGAAGGCAAAATCCGGGTTCCTTTCCCTTTTTCTCTTTTCTGCTCCAGGCTGAAACAAGCCGAAGAATACCGATGACTGTTGCAGCGCCGCATGACGCGGGCTTTTCCATCACCGTCGAGCCCAGCGGGCGTCATTTCGTGGTGCATGGCGACGAAACCATTCTCGCGGCCGGCATCCGGCAGGGCATTGGCCTCCCCTATGGCTGCAAGGACGGCGCCTGCGGCTCTTGCAAGTGCAAGAAGCTCTCGGGCGAGGTGGAGCTGGGTCCGCACCAGAGCAAGGCCCTGAGCGCCGAGGAGCAGCTGGCGGGCTTCGTGCTCACCTGCTGCGCCCATGCCAAGACCGACGTGGTGCTCGAATCGCGCCAGGTCACGGAAGCCGGGGCCTTTCCGATCCGCAAGATGCCCGTGCGGGTACTGGCGCTCACGCGCCTGTCGCACGACGTGATGAAGCTGCGCCTGCAGCTGCCGGCGGGCGAGCCGCTGCAGTTTCATGCCGGCCAGTATGTGGAATTCATCTTGCGCGACGGCGCACGCCGCAGCTATTCGATGGCGAATGCGCCGCACACGCTCGGCGAGCCGGCCACGGGCATCGAACTGCACCTGCGGCATTTGCCGGGCGGCAAGTTCACCGATCACGTGTTCGGCGTGATGAAGGAGAAGGAAATCCTTCGCATCGAAGGCCCTTACGGCAGCTTCTTCCTGCGTGAAGACTCCAGCAAGCCGATGATCCTGCTGGCTTCCGGCACGGGCTTTGCGCCCATCAAGGCACTGCTCGAACACATGAAGTTCAAGGGCATCGACCGGCCGGCCGCGCTCTATTGGGGCGGCCGCCGGCCCGAAGACCTGTACATGGACGCCTGGGTGCACGAGCAACTCGCGGGGATGCCGAACCTGCGCTACGTGCCGGTCGTCTCCAACGCCACGCCCGAAGACAACTGGACTGGCCGCACGGGCTTTGTCCACCGCGCGGTGCTGGAAGACTTTGCCGACCTTTCGGGCCACCAGGTGTACGCCTGCGGCGCGCCGATCGTGGTCGATTCGGCGAAGCACGACTACGTGGCGCTGGCCGGCCTGCCCGAAGAAGAGTTCTTTGCCGACGCGTTCACCACCGAGGCCGACAAGGCGCTGCCCTGATCGGCCTGCCTCTCTTGGACCACAGAAAAATGAAAACGAGACACTTCCTCTTCACCCTCCTCGCGAGCGCCGCAGCACTGCTTGCCACCGGCCAGGCCGCAGCGCAGCAGCAGCGCCCCATTCGCCTTGTGGTGCCGTACGCCGCGGGCGGCCCGATCGACGTGACGGCCCGCATCCTCGCCGAGCGCGTGAAGGACAGCCTGGGCACGGTCATCATCGACAACAAGCCCGGCGCGGGCGGCAACATCGGCGCCGACGCTGTGGCCAAGGCCGCGCCTGACGGCCTCACCATCGGCATTGCGGCCACCGCGACGCATGCGGTCAATCCGTGGCTCTACAGCAAGATTCCGTTCAACGCGGCCAGCGACTTTGCGCCCATCACGCAGATGGTGCGCGTACCCAACGTGCTGGTGATGAACGCGGAAACGGCGCAGCGCCTGAAGATCAACACCGTGGCCGACCTGATCCGCTACGCCAAGGCCAACCCGGCCAAGCTCAACTACGGCAGCGGCGGCAACGGCAGCGCCGGGCACCTGGCGGGCGAGCTGTTCAAGAAGCAGGCCGGCATCTTTGCGCTGCACATTCCGTACAACGGCGGCAACCCGGCGCAGCTGGCGCTGCTTTCGGGCCAAGTCGACTTCAACTTCGACAACCTTGCCACGGCGGCGCCGAACATCCGCTCGGGCAAGCTCAAGGCCATTGCCGTCACCACCTTGCAGCGCAGCAGTGCCATGCCCGACGTGCCGCCGGTGGCCGACACGCTAAAGGGCTTCTCCATCGATACGTGGTGGGGGCTGGTTGCGCCAGCCGGCACGCCGCACGACGTGCTCGCAAAGCTCAACCAGGCCTTTGTGGCGGCGCTGAATGCACCGGAAACGAAGACCCGTTTTGCCACGCTGCTGGCCGAGCCGGTGGCCAGCTCGCCGGAGCAGTTCGCCGCGTTCATGAAGAGCGAGCTCTCCAAGTACGAAGCCGTGGTGAAGGCCACCGGCGCAAGGGTCGACTGACCCTCGCGGTTTATTCGCCGAGGTAAGCGGCCCGCACGCGCGGGTCGCGCAGCAATTCCTTGGCGTCGCCGGTCATCGTGATGAGCCCGGACTCCATCACGTAGCCGCGGTCAGCCAGTTGCAGCGCGCGGTTGGCGTTCTGCTCCACCAGCAGAATGGTCACGCCCTGCGCGGCCACGGTCTGCACCACCTCGAAGATCTTGTCGCACATGATGGGCGACAGGCCCATGGTCGGCTCATCGAGCAGCAGCACCTTGGGGCGCGCCATGAGCGCGCGGCCCATGGCCAGCATCTGCTGTTCACCGCCCGACATGGTGCCAGCGAGCTGGTCCTTGCGCTCGCGCAGGCGCGGGAAGGTCACGAACACCCGCTCCATGTCGCTGGCGATCTCGGCCTTGTCCTTGCGGATGTAGGCGCCGATCTGCAGGTTCTCTGTGATCGTCATGCGCGTGAACACGCCGCGGCCTTCGGGCACCATCACGAGGCCCTCGCTGACCAGGTCCCATGCCCCGCGGCCCTTGATGTTGCGGCCCAGGAACTCGATGCTGCCGGCGCCCGCCGGCAGCGTGCCGGTGATCGCCTTCATGGTGGTCGTCTTGCCGGCGCCGTTGGAGCCGATGAGCGACACCAATTCGCCTTCGTGGACCTCGAAGTCCACGCCTTTGACGGCCTGGATGCCGCCGTAGCCGACCTTCAGGCCGCTGACCTTGAGCAGCGTCTTGCCGGGGGCATTGGCGGCGGTCTTCGGCGGGGTGGCGGTGGTTGTTTCTTCTGCGCTCGTCATCGTCGTCATTTCAGTGTCCTCCGGTGCCGAGGTAAGCCTCGATCACCTTCTCGTTCTTCTGCACGTCGTAGGGCGTGCCTTCGGCAATCTGCTTGCCGTAGTCGAGCACGGTGACGCGGTCGCACAGGCCCATGATGAGCTTGACGTCGTGTTCGATGATCAGGATGGTGCGGTCGTCCTTGCGGATGCGGTCGATCAGTTCGCGCAGCAGCACCTTCTCGGTGGAGTTCATGCCGGCGGCAGGCTCGTCGAGCGCGATGAGCTGCGGGTCGGTGGCCAATGCGCGCGCAATTTCGAGCCGGCGCTGGTCGCCGTACGAGAGCGTGCGCGCCTTGTAGTCGGCGAACTTGCCGATGCCCACGTAGTCGAGCAGCTCCTGCGCGCGGTCGGCAATGGCCTTTTCCTCGGCCTTGAACGAACGCGTGCGCAGCATGGCGCCGAACACGCCCGAATGGGTACGGATGTGGCGGCCGACCATGACGTTCTCGAGCGCCGTCATTTCGGAGAACAGGCGAATGTTCTGGAAGGTGCGCGCAATGCCGGCCTTGGCCACTTCATGCACGGCCGTGGGCTGGTAGGGCTTGCCGGCCAGCTCGAAGCTGCCGCTGTCGGGCGTATAGAGCCCGGTGATTACATTGAAGAACGTGGTCTTGCCGGCGCCGTTGGGGCCGATGAGCCCGTAGACCTGGCCGCGCTTGATGGTGATGCCGACGTCGGAAAGGGCCTGCAGGCCGCCGAAGCGCTTGGAAATTCCGCGAACGTCGAGGATGGTGTCTGTCGTCATGTTGATTGCTTCCTTTGGCTCACGGATTGATCGACATGGGACGCGAAGCCGCACCCGGCAGCTCGTCGGCGGGTGTCTCGATGCCGGGCGCATGGGTCTGGAGCGAGCCCGGGGCCACGGGGGCGTCCGGGGCCACGCCCTTGCGCTGCAAGGTCTTGCCATGCTCAGGCGAAGGCCAGAGGCCGCGCGGACGCATCAGCATGATGACGATCATGGCCAGCGCAATGAAGAGCTGGCGCAGGATGGACGCGTCGAGGCGGCCGTCAGTCATGGCCTGCAGCGGGCCGGCCACATAGCGCAGCACTTCGGGCAAGGCAGCCAGCAGCACGGCGCCGAGAATCACGCCCGGCAGGTGGCCGATGCCGCCCAGCACCACCATGGCGACGATCATCACCGACTCCATGAGGCTGAACGATTCGGGCGACACGAAGCCCTGAAAGGCCGCGAACATGGCACCCGAAACGCCGCCGAAGCTGGCGCCCATGCCGAAGGCCAGCAGCTTCATGTTGCGGGTGTTGATGCCCATTGCCTTTGCGGCGATTTCGTCTTCGCGGATGGCCATCCAGGCGCGGCCGATGCGGGAGATCTGCAGGCGGTGCGAAATGATGATCGTGGCGATCACCAGCGCAAGGAACAGGTAGTAGTAGAGCGTGACCGACGAGATCGTGAAGCCGTCGAACTTCCATGCCTTGCCGAGGTCGAGCCCCCAGAATTTGATGGAGTCGATGGCGGTGATGCCCTTGGGTCCGTTGGTGATGTTGATCGGCTGGTCGAGGTTGTTCAGGAACACCCGGATGATTTCGCCGAAGCCGAGCGTCACGATGGCCAGGTAGTCGCCGCGCAGCTTGAGCGTGGGCGCACCGAGCATCACGCCGAGCACCCCCGCCACCACCAATGCCAGCGGTATCACGATGAGCAGCGAGGTGTGCAGCCCGTTCGGGAACATGGCCTTGAACCACGGAAAGGTGTCTGAAAGGTGCGACGAGCCCATGAGCGCGAAGAGGTACGCGCCCACGGCAAAGAAGGCGACGTAGCCCAGATCGAGCAGGCCGGCGTAGCCGACGACGATGTTCAGGCCAAGCGCCAGCATCACATAGAGCAACGCGATGTCGGCGATGCGCACCCAGGCATTCCCCTGGCTTTGCAGGAAGATCGGCAGTGCGAGCACCGCGACGACGCCGAGGATGTAGAGAGCGAGGTTCTTGCTGTTCTTCATGGTGTGCTGCTCCTCAGGCCCGATCCGCCACGCGCTCGCCGAGCAGGCCCGAGGGCCGCAGCGTGAGCATGACGATCAACACGATGAAAGCGAAGATGTCGCTGTAGTTGCTGCCGAGCACGCCGCCGGTGATCGCACCGATGTAGCCGGAGCCGATGGCTTCGATCAACCCGAGCAGGATGCCGCCGACCACCGCGCCGGCCAGGTTGCCGATGCCGCCGAACACCGCCGCGGTAAAGGCCTTGAGGCCGGGCAGGAAGCCCATGGCGTGCTGCGCAATGCCGTAGTTGGAGGCGTACATGACGCCGGCAATGGCCGCGAGCACGGCGCCGATGATGAACGTGGCCGAAATGACCATGTCGGGGCGGATGCCCATGAGCGCCGCGACGCGCGGGTTCTCGGCGGTGGCGCGCATGGCGCGGCCGAGCTTGGTGTAGTTGACCAGCCACATCAGCACCACGAGCGAGAACGCCGTGACGCTCAGGATCATGACCTGCGTGGGCGAGATCACCGCGCCGCCCACCTCGATGGGCGTGGTCGAAAGCAGGTTGGGATACGCCTTGTTGGTGGGCTTCCAGATGATCATTGCCAGCGTCTGCAGCAGGATCGACATGCCGATGGCAGTGATGAGAGGCGCGAGCTTGGGGCTGTTGCGAAGGGGCCGGTAGGCAACCTTTTCGATCACGAAGTTGAGCGTGGCGGCCACCACGCAGGCAATGACCAGCGAGATGATGAGGATCAACCAGCCGGGCGTGCCGGGCATCGATTCCTGCATGAGCCCGATGATGGTCCAGCTCGTAAGCGCCCCCACCATCAGCACTTCGCCGTGCGCAAAGTTGATCAGATTGATGATGCCGTACACCATTGTGTAGCCCAAGGCTATCAAGGCATACATGCTGCCGAGGACCAGACCGTTGATGATCTGCTGCAGCAATATTTCCATAACGCGTTCCTATTTATTGCACCGTTGCAGGGTGCCATTCACCCACCGTGGCACCGGTTTGGCACCTTGGCTTGATAAGCAAAAAACCAGCCAACATGTGTCGCTGGCTGATTTGTGGGCGGGATTGTAAGCACGCGCCAGCGCCGATTTGGTGCGCGCTCACCGGGGTTTACCCGCTCAAGTCATGCTATATGTAAGTGAAGCCATGCATCGCACGCACGCCAGCGTGCATGCGGCAGGTTACTCGTCGTGCTGGCTGTTGAGGCGGCGAAGTTCGCGCAATTTTTCTGCTATGCGGATCTCGAGGCCGCGTTCCACAGGCTGGTAGAAAACCTGGCCCTCTAGGCCTTCGGGCAGGTAGCGCTCGCCGGCGGCAAAACCGCCCTCCTCGTCGTGCGCGTAGCGATAGCCCTTGCCGTAGTCGAGCTCCTTCATGAGCTTGGTGGGGGCGTTGCGCAGGTGCATGGGCACCGGGCGCGTGCTGTCCTTCTTGATGAGCGCGCGCACGGCGTTGTAGGCGGTGTACACGGCGTTGGACTTGGGCGCCATGGCCAGGTAGATCACGCACTCGGCCAGCGCCAGCTCGCCCTCCGGCGTGCCGAGCCGCTCGTAGACCTCGGCCGCGTCGAGCGCCAGCCGCAGTGCGCGCGGATCGGCCAGCCCGATGTCTTCGCTGGCCATGCGCACCAGCCGCCGCGCCATGTAGCGCGGGTCGGCGCCGCCGTCGAGCATGCGCACGAACCAGTAGAGCGAGGCGTCGGGGTCGCTGCCGCGTACCGATTTGTGCAGCGCGCTGATGGTGTCGTAGAACTGCTCGCCGCCCTTGTCGTAGCGCCGCATGCGCTCGCCGCGCACGCGCAGCAGCCATTCGTCGGTGATGTTGTCGAGCTTCTCGGCCTTGGCCGCCACGGCCAGCGTTTCGAGCGTGTTGAGCAGGCGCCGCGCATCGCCGTCGGCATAGGCGACGAGCCGATCGACGGCCGCGCCTTCGATGGCGGGCACGGCCTGAATGGCCTGCGCCTTGGCCACGATCTGCTTGAGATCGGCCTCCGTGAGCGGTTGCAGCACATACACCGCCGCCCGCGAAAGCAGGGCCGAGTTGACCTCGAACGACGGGTTTTCGGTGGTGGCGCCGATGAAGGTGAAAAGCCCCGACTCCACATGCGGCAGGAACGCGTCCTGCTGGCTCTTGTTGAACCGGTGCACCTCGTCGACGAAGACGATGGTCCGTTGCTGCTCAAGGCCGTCGCGCGCCGCG
Source organism: Variovorax paradoxus (assembly GCF_009755665.1). Lineage (NCBI taxonomy): Bacteria > Pseudomonadati > Pseudomonadota > Betaproteobacteria > Burkholderiales > Comamonadaceae > Variovorax > Variovorax paradoxus. Next base: position 1,416,332 of record NZ_CP046622.1, on the reverse strand, counting down.
GTGGCGCGCTCGACTGCCTCGCGGATGTCTTTCACGCCGCCGAGCACGGCGCTGATGCTCAGGAACTGCGCATCGAAGGCGTCGGCCATGAGGCGCGCAATGGTCGTCTTGCCGGTGCCGGGCGGCCCCCAGAGAATGCAGGAATGCGGCTGGCCCGATTCGAACGCAATGCGCAGCGGCATGCCCGGCCCCAGCAGATGCTGCTGGCCGATCACCTCGCCCAGCGTCTTCGGACGCAGGCGCTCGGCAAGGGGTTGATGCGAACTGGTGGCCAAACCTGCCTGTCTGTCTGATCTGCTATTGCTTGATGACGTCGGCACCGGCCGGCGCCTTGAATTCGAACACATTGGCGTTGAGCGCCGGGTTCACTTCGACCTTGCTGAATTTGAGCACCGAGCGCTGCCCAAAGCTGTCGAGAATTTCGAGCGACGCCAGGGAGTCGCCCTGGAAACCCACCAGCACATTCTGCAACTGGCCGTCCTTGTTCTTGGGCGTCGCCTTCACCCACTGCAGGCCATCGCGCTCGGGCGCGGCCTCAAGCGTGAAATCGGCCTGCAGCGCGCGCACGTCGGGTGCCGCGGCAATCAAAGCGGCTGGCGTGGAGCCCAGCGCCTGCGACTGCGCACGCTGCGTCACCTGGTTCAGGTCGGCGTCGTACAGCCAGAGCGTCTTGCCGTCGGCCACGATGACCTGGGCGAACGGCTTCTGATAGTCGAATTTGAATTTACCGGGGCGCTGGAATTCGAAAGTGCCGTTCGATGTCTTGACGCGGCCCGGCTGCCCTTCGCGCGGCGGCGCGGTAACGGTCTGGGTGAACTCGGCGCGGCCCGACTTGACCGTCTTCACGAAGGCTTCAAGGCTCTCCATGCCTCCGGCCCAGGCGTTGGCGGATGAGAGAAGGCCGATCAACAGCCAATGACGAAATTTCAATTTGGATTCCTCGGAAAAGCAGTGGCGTTGACGCGACCTTACGCCGCCACGCATTGCGGCATGTGCGGGGTTTGATGAAGTTTTGCAACGTTATTGCAGCTTTTGCAACGTGCCTGTCGGCGCGTGACGCCTGGGCTCGCAGGTGTTTTGCCGGTTATTCCGCGCGTGCGGGCACCAGGATTTCGCGTTGCCCGCTGCCGCTCATGGCGCTGACCAGGCCCGCCTTTTCCATGTCTTCGACCAGCCGCGCCGCGCGGTTGTAGCCGATCTTGAGGTGTCGCTGCACCAGCGAAATGCTGGCCTTGCGATTCTTGAGCACCACCTCCACGGCCTGGTCGTACATCGGGTCTTTCTCGGCGTCGCCGCCCTCGCCCAGCATGTCGCCGTCGCCATCGACCGTGCCGCCTTCGAGCACGCCTTCGATGTAGTCGGGCTCGCCCTGGCTCTTGAGGTATGCCACCACGCGGTGCACTTCTTCGTCGCTCACGAACGCGCCATGCACGCGAATCGGCAAGCCGGTGCCGCTGGGCATGTAGAGCATGTCGCCCATGCCGAGCAGCGCTTCGGCGCCCATCTGGTCGAGGATGGTGCGGCTGTCGATCTTGCTCGACACCTGGAACGCGATGCGGGTCGGAATGTTCGCCTTGATAAGGCCGGTGATCACATCGACGCTGGGCCGCTGCGTGGCAAGAATGAGGTGGATGCCGGCGGCGCGCGCCTTTTGCGCGAGACGGGCAATGAGCTCTTCGATCTTCTTGCCGACCACCATCATCAGGTCGGCCAATTCGTCGATCACGACGACGATGTGCGGCTCGCGCTTGAGCGGCTCGGGATCGTCGGGCGTGAGGCTGAACGGGTTGTAGATGAACTCTTCGCGCGCCTTGGCTTCGTCGATCTTGGCGTTGTAGCCGGCCAGGTTGCGCACACCCAGTTTGCTCATGAGCTTGTAGCGGCGCTCCATTTCGGCCACGCACCAGTTCAGGCCGTGCGCGGCCTGGCGCATGTCGGTGACCACGGGGGCCAGCAGGTGCGGAATGCCTTCGTAAACCGACATTTCGAGCATCTTCGGGTCGATCATGAGCAGGCGCACGTCGCGCGCCTCGGCCTTGTAGAGCAGCGACAGGATCATGGCGTTGATACCCACCGACTTGCCCGAACCGGTGGTACCGGCCACCAGCACGTGGGGCATCTTTGCAAGGTCGGCCACCACCGGGTTGCCGATGATGTCCTTGCCCAGGCCCATGGTCAGGAAGGACTTGCCTTCGTTGTAGACCTGCGAGCCGAGGATTTCGCTGAGCTTGATCGACTGGCGCTTGGCGTTCGGCAGCTCGAGCGCCATGTAGTTCTTGCCCGGAATGGTTTCGACCACGCGGATAGACACCAGCGAGAGCGAGCGCGCAAGGTCCTTGGCAAGGCCGACGATCTGCGAGCCCTTGACGCCGGTGGCAGGCTCGATTTCGTAGCGCGTGATCACGGGCCCCGGAGAGGCCAGCACCACCCGCACCTCGACACCGAAGTCCTTGAGCTTCTTCTCGATCATGCGCGAGGTCATCTCCAGCGTGTCAGGAGACACCGTTTCCTGGCGCGCCTGCGCAGCGTCGAGCAGGTCGACCTGCGGCAGCTTGCTGTCGGGCAGTTCCTTGAAGAGCGGCTTCTGGCGCTCCTTGACGACGCGGTCGCTCTTGGGCACTTCGGTCATCGCAGGTTCGATCTGCACCGGCGGAGAGGGCACCCGCCGCTTGGGACGAGGCTCGATGCGCAGCTCTTCGTCGTCATCGAGCCCCATCGGTTCGACGGCACCGCCCGGTTCACGCGAGAACACGGGCTCCTCGGCTTCCGCGCGTTCGCGGGCGGCCTGCTTGCCCATGGCAATGTCGGCCGCCAGTTCGCGCTTTTCGCGGCGCAATTCAAACAGCGAGTAGGCGCGTGCGCCGATGCGCTCGGCAATCAGGCTCCACGAGAAACGGAACACCAGCGCCGAGCCGATCACGCCGGCGGCAATGGCCACCAGAGCCGAGCCCGTAAAGCCGAGCCAGCGCACGCTGGCGGGCCCGACCAGGTAGCCGAGCGCGCCGCCGCCTGAACCCGGCAAATACGATTCGAGCCGGTACAGGCGCGACCACTCGAGCGTGGTGCTTGCGCAAAGCAGCAACACAAGGCCGAACCAGAACGCCAGCCGGCTGCGGTTGAAGCGGCCGCGCACCGGCTGCTCGGCAGGCGCGGCCTCGCCGCCGCGCAGCCAGTTGGCCAGAGAAGACAGCCAGGCCCGAAGCCCTGCGGCCAGGCACCACCAGACGGAATAGCCCGCCAGGAAATAGCTGCCGTCGGCCAGCCATGCGCCGATGCGGCCCGCCCAATTCTTGATTTCCCCTCCGGTGCCGGAGGTCGACCAGGCTGCGTCCGAAGGCGTGAAGCTCAGCATGGCGAGCAGCCAGAACAGCAATGCGGCAAATCCCGCGATCAACGTGATTTCGTGAGCGAAGCGCATGGCGCGAACGCGCACCGGTTGCCCCTCGGCGGCCGAAGAAGATTGAAGCGTATTGAGCGAATAGGTCATGAGAAACACAGCACCCAGCGCTCGGAAGCGGCGGCTGGAGGCCTGAACACTACAACAAAAGCACGTGGCCGCCAGGAGCGTAGGTGACGACTCAGGTCAGCGACAGGAGCCGTTCCTTGACGAGCATGGAGCCATCGTCCTGCGTCTGCACAAATCCGCGCTCCTCCAGATCCTTCATCACGCGGCTCACCATCTCACGCGAGGCGCCGACCATTTTCGCAAGGTCCTGGCGGGAAATCTTGTCGCGCACCTTGAGGTTGCCCGCGCCGTCGTCAATGGCGAACTCGAGCAGCGAGCGTGCAACCCGGCCATACACATCCATGAGCGCAAGCGACTCGATCTTGCGGTCGGCATGGCGCAGGCGCTGCACGAGCCCGCGCATGATGTTGTAGGCCATGGAGGAGTTTTCGGGCAGGCAGCGTGCAAACGCGTCGCGGCCAAGCATGAGCACGTCGCACTGGATTTCGGTGCGCACCGTGGCCGAATGCGGCTCGTCGTCGATCAGGCTCATTTCGCCGATGTAGTCGCCCGGGTGCAGCGTCGCAAGAATCACCTCGCGGCCGCGGCTGTCGGCGCTGGTGACGCGCGCCCGCCCGGTCAGAATGATGTAGAGCGCATCGGACTTCTTGCCCTGCTCCACAATGATTTCCGCTCGCTTGAGACGCTTCTTGACGATCGCATCCGCGATGCTTGACGACTGAGAGGACGTCAGCGAAGCAAAGAGCGGAACGCGCCGCAGCAATTCAAGATTGGACAGCATCGACATTTATCAATCCCTGATACGGCGCGTGGGGAGCCCGTCCGCCGGCAAGCCGATGGATTACTACAATCGCGCGCATTGAAAACACCGTGCACCCGGTGTTGAACCGAGCGGTGATACTCCACATATATCGCTACCACCCTGAAAATGTACACGCTGAAGCAGCGCAAATCCTAGGTTTTCTACTCATGTCCGCACCCCAACACGCCAAGGTTTTGATTCTGGGCTCCGGCCCCGCCGGCTATACCGCCGCTGTTTATGCAGCACGCGCGAACCTCCAGCCTCTGCTGATTACCGGCATTGCCCAAGGCGGACAATTGATGACAACCACCGAAGTCGACAATTGGCCAGCCGACGTGCATGGCGTGCAAGGCCCCGAGCTGATGCAGCGTTTTCTTGAACACGCGGAGCGCTTCAAGACACAAATTGTTTTCGATCACATTAACAAAGTTGATCTAAGCAAGCGTCCTTTTACATTGACGGGCGACAGCGGCATTTACACCTGTGATTCTTTGATCATTGCCACGGGTGCTTCTGCCAAGTATCTGGGGCTCGATTCGGAACAGAAATTCATGGGCCGCGGCGTTTCGGCCTGCGCAACCTGCGACGGATTCTTCTACCGCGAACAGGAAGTCTGCGTGATCGGCGGCGGCAATACGGCCGTCGAGGAAGCGCTGTACCTCGCCAACATCGCAAACAAGGTCACGCTGGTTCATCGCCGCGACAAATTCCGCGCAGAGCCCATCCTGATCGACAAGGTCAAGGAGAAGGTGGCCGAAGGCAAGATCGTGCTGAAACTGCACAACGAACTCGACCAGGTGCTGGGCGACGACACCGGCGTAACAGGCATCCGGATCAAGAACACCCAGACCGGTGAAACCGAGCAGATCGACCTCAAGGGCTGCTTCATCGCCATCGGGCACCACCCCAATACCGACATTTTTCAGGGGCAGCTGGAAATGAAGGACAACTACATCCTGACCCGCTCCGGCCTGCAGGGTTTCGCCACGATGACCAGCATTCCCGGCGTTTTTGCCGCCGGCGACGTGCAGGACAACGTGTACCGCCAGGCCATCACGAGCGCGGGCACCGGCTGCATGGCCGCGCTGGACGCCCAGCGCTTCCTGGAGCAGGACGGCACACTCTAGACCCGGGCTGCGCCAAAAGGGCTATAATCCAAGGCTTTGCCGAAATGAGGCCGCCCTTGTGGTGGCCATCAGCGTTCCGGCAAGCCGGGGTACCGCCACCCGTTTCTGGCGAGGTCAAGCTGCAAAACACCTGCAATCTCCACGGTTGCGCCGGTGCCAGCTGTTCAAGAAAGAGTGTCCTCATGGCACGCGTATGCGACGTAACGGGCAAAGGCCCGATGGTCGGAAACAATGTTTCCCACGCCAACAACAAAACCAAGCGCCGGTTCCTGCCGAACCTGCAATACCGCCGTTTCTGGGTCGAAACTGAAAACCGTTGGGTTCGCCTGCGTGTTTCGAGCGCCGCGTTGCGCCTGATCGACAAGAACGGCATCGACGCCGTGCTCGCAGACCTGCGTGCACGCGGCCAAGCTTAAGGAGCTGAATCATGGCAACGAGCAAAGGCGGACGCGAAAAGATCAAGCTGGAATCCACCGCGGGTACCGGCCACTTCTACACGACCAGCAAGAACAAGAAGACGATGCCTGAAAAGATGTCGATCATGAAGTTCGACCCCAAGGCGCGCAAGCACGTCGAATACAAGGAAATCAAGCTGAAGTAATTCAGCACTGGTTCCACCCAAACAAAAACCCCGCCGGGCTTGCCCAGCGGGGTTTTTTGTTGCCCCCTTCTTCCCCTCCCCTCGGCGCAAAGACCGGGCGTAAAAAAGCCGGCTCGGAGCCGGCTTTTATAAGGAGCGCGTTTCCCCGCCTCTTTTGATCGATCAGGCCCGTGCTGCGCGCAGACGCGTAGAGAACTCGCGCAGGCCGGCAATGCCGCTGGCTTCTGCGCGATGGCACCAGGCGGCCAGGTCGGCAGCCAGTTGCTCGCGCGATTGCGAAGTGTTGAGCCAGAGCTGGCGCAGCTCTTCGCGCATCGTGACCATCTTGTCGATCACCGGGTGGGCAGCACGCGCCTGCACCAAGTGCGTGCGGGCCGATGCCGGCACCTTGTCGTCGTCGCGATGCAGCCAGTTCTTGGCCGCCTTGAGCACCGAGATGTCTCCGCCCTTGGTCTTGAGCGCAATCAGCTCGGCCTTGGTCACGCGGCGCATTTCGCGGGCGTAGCCGGCCATGACTTCGTAGCGGTTCGCAATGACGGCCTCGAGCGTCTTTTCGTTGGCCACGGGCTGGATGTCGCCCATCTGCATCTTCGGCGGCACCTTCTTGACCTTGGCCCAGCCGATCGCCTGCATCATCTGGATGTAGACCCAGCCGATGTCGAATTCGTACTTCTTGACCGAAAACTTGGCCGACGTGGGATACGTGTGGTGGTTGTTGTGCAGCTCTTCGCCGCCAATGATCAAGCCCCAGGGCGAGACATTGCGGCTGGCGTCGGGCGCCTCGAAGTTGCGGTAGCCCCAGTAGTGGCCGATGCCGTTGATGATGCCGGCGGCGGTGATGGGAATCCACAGCATCTGCACGGCCCAGACGGTCAGGCCCAGCGCGCCGAAGAGCGCCAGGTTGATGACCAGCATGAGGCCCACGCCTTGCCAGCTGTAGCGGGTGTACAGGTTGCGCTCGATCCAGTCATCGGGCGTGCCGTGACCGTAGCGGTCCATCGTTTCCTTGTTCTTCGACTCGGCGCGATACAGCTCGGCGCCGCGCCAGAGCACTTCGTCGATGCCCTTGACCTGCGGGCTGTGCGGATCTTCCTCGGATTCGCACTTGGCGTGGTGCTTGCGGTGAATGGCGACCCATTCCTTGGTGACCATGCCGGTACCCAGCCAGAGCCAGAAACGGAAGAAATGCGAGGGGATCGGCCCCAGATCCATTGCCCGGTGCGTTTGCGTACGGTGCAGGAAGATGGTGACCGCGGCGATCGTGATGTGCGTGGTGACGAGCGTGTACAACACGATCTGCCACCATGTCAGGTCCCACAAGCCGTGACCGAGCCACTGGAGGGCCGCGCTCAAAACGGCAGAGTCAGGAATCAACATTGAATTAAGTACTCCATGGCCACACGAAGGTGCAGCCTTCAGTTAACCCACGATTTTAAGGTGGCAAGGCCAAAATGAGGCCTTTTACCCTTCCTTAATAGCGCAGATTTACCCTACTTTGGAGTGCCGAGCCTATTTGCGGTTCCACACCGCCGCAAAGAAACCGTCCGTGGCGTGGCGGTGGGGCCATAGCCGCAGGTAGCGGCGTCCGTCCTCGCCACCCGCGCAAAGGGCCTCGAAACCCTCCACCTTCAGGCCCTGCAGCAGTTCCGCGGCGTCCTGGGGCACGAAATCGGGGTTGGCGGCGCCGAAAGCCTCGGCAATGGCCTCGTTTTCCTCCGGCAGCACGCTGCAGGTGGCATAAATGAGACGCCCGCCTGATTTCAGGAGGCGTGCCGCGCTCTGGAGGATGGCCGCCTGCTTGACCGTCAGTTCCTCGACCGACTTGGCCGATTGGCGCCATTTCAGGTCGGGATTGCGCCGCAGCGTTCCCAGGCCCGAACACGGGGCGTCGACCAACACCCGGTCGATCTTGCCGGCCAGGCGCTTGATGCGGTCATCGCGCTCGTGCGCGATGGCTGCCGGATGAACATTCGAGAGCTTGCTGCGCGCCAGCCGTGGCTTGAGCGCATCGAGCCGGTGCGCCGACGTGTCGAAGGCATAGAGCCGGCCGGTGTTGCGCATCGTGGCGCCAATTGCGAGCGTCTTGCCGCCTGCGCCGGCGCAGAAATCGACCACCATTTCGCCCCGCTTGGCGTCCAGCAACAGGGCCAGCAACTGGGAACCCTCGTCCTGCACCTCGACGGCGCCTCGGGCGAATGCGTCCAGCTTGGTCAGCGCCGGCTTGCCGTCGATCCGCAAGCCCCATGGCGAGAACGGCGTTACTTTGGATTTGATAGCAGCCTTGGCAAGCTCCGCCTTGACTTCCGCCCGCTTGTCGGTGAGCGCATTGACTCGAAGATCGAGCGGCGCGGGCTGCTGCAGGCTTTCGACCAGCGGCCAGAAGCCGTCACCGAGCTGCGCCTTGAGCGGCGCGACCAGCCACTCGGGCAGGTTGTGGCGATGGCGTTCCAGCAGGTCTTCGGGCTTGACCGCATCGCAGTTGTCGAGCCAGCGCTTTTCGGTGTCGTTGAGCGCGCTTTTCAGAAAATCGCGTGGGCCATGAAAGCCCAGGATCGCCATGCGGCGCTCCTTCGAACCGGTGCCCGAGGGCGACAGGTGGTCGAACAGGAGCTTCTTGCGCAATACGGTGTAGACCGTCTCGGCAAGGGTGGCGCGCTCGCGGGGGCCGAACTCGCGGTGGTCGCGAAAAAAGCGCGAAACGACCTGGTCGGCCGGGTGATCGAATTTCAGGACAAGGCCGACCAGATCGGCGGTGGCCTCCAACAGGGCTTTGGGGTGCATGCCCCGATTGTCTCAGCCGGACGGCCCCCTACGCCCCGCGCGTCCAGATCGGCCCGAAAGCCTGCCGTTCGATATCGGCCAGCGTGGGCGAATGCCCAGCCCACAGAACCAGCGCTGCCCCCGGCAGGCTCAAGGTGTGCTCGAGGTGGCGGCAAAGCTGCCAGCGGTCTTCGTCGTCCATGCCCGGCAAGTCGACGAACACGATGTAGGCACGGCGCCACGGAAACTCGCGCAGCGTCTTGCGCACCAGCCAGGCGCGCGAAATGGGAAGGCACCGCGCCAGGTCCGCCTGCAACTCGCCCAGTTCATAGTCGCTCAGGTCATGCCGTGCGATCTGGCTGAAGAAGGGCGTTTCGGTGATCTCCTCCCAGGCCCGAGCCTCGGCTTCTTCCGCCTCCTTGAGGCGGCCGCGCCACAGCTTGAGTGCTTCTTCGTCGTGAGGGCCGGCATCGGGGTTCTCGAGTGCGGCCACGGCGCTTTTTGCGGCCCACCATCGGCTGGCGGCACTGGATCCATGCAAGCGCTCGAGCACGGCAAGGCGTGCTGCGCGATCGCGCACGGGGAGCATCTGGGACAGCCCCCGCAAGGCGCCGGCATGCTCGGGCGAGACCTGAAGCGCGCGTTCGTACCGAACCCGCACCGGCGCCGCCGGATCGAGCCGCCGCTCGGAATCGGCCCATTCGACGAGTTCGTCAGGCGTATTGCGCTCGCCCCGCGCCGCAAGAAGCTCGACGCGCTCCCGGATGCGGGACCGGTGCGCATGGTGCTGCTTCCAGTCGCTCGCATGGTTGCGGCGCCACTGGCTGTCGAAATGCGCGATCCATTTGGTACTGTCGGCCAGCATGCCCAGCGCCGGCTCGGCCGACCAGGGCGGCACCACGGCCTTCTGGCCGAGCGCTTCGAGCCGGTCGCGCAAGACCGGATGGGTGTCTTCGAGATCGCTGACGCGCCGCATGGCCTCGCGCAACGCACGGCGCGCGAATTCGTCGCTGGGCGGCGTTGCAGCAAGCTCCTTCAGCGCCTTGAAAGGGCCCGGCGGCTGAGGCTCCCTTTCGGCACGGGCCCAGTGCGAAGCCCAGAACTCATCGGCATACCAGCTCGCCTTGATGGCAATTTCCGTCAGCGCGGCCGCGGCGACGGTCGTGCCCAGGAGCCGGCCCGAAATGCGGTCGGCCTCGTACTCGTCTTGTCGCGCGAGCGCGAAAGTGCGAGCCGCAAAACGCGGAAAGTACCAGCGGAAAAAGCTCTGCGACACCAGTGCCATCACGCCTTCGTCGCGCTGGAGGCTGGCGTCGAGCTTGAGCCACGACAGCCGCGTGCGGTAGATCCAGGCGCTGAGCTTGCCGTGGTTGCCGCGCAGGTGTCCGTACTCATGCGCAAGCACCGACAGCAGCCGCCGCCGGTCCAGCATCATGAGCAACGGCAGCCCGATGCTGAGGGAATTGACCGCGCCACCAAACAGTCCGAAACGCGGCACCTGCCGGATGCTGGCGTTGAATTCGTCGTCCAGGTAAACGCGGTGAACCGGCGGGCCCTTGATCTTCTTGCGTATGCGGTCGAGCGCCTCGAACAGCGCCGGCGCATCCGCGCGCGAAAGCTCCCGCCCCTCGGGTTCGTCGAACCGCACCCAGAGCGCGCGCAGCGTGGCCCAGAGCAGGCCCAACGCAAACAGAGCCAGCCAGCCGCGCCCGAAACTGAAGCGTCCCTGTCCGGCCGACAGCGCAACCCAGGCGATGATGCCGACGGAAAGTGCCAGGCAGGCCAGCACCCAGAGATAGCCGAGTGCGGCAAACGCCGCAACGCTGCGCCGGTAGCGGGCACTGTCGTCAGCGCTGGCATGCTCGCTCAGGCGGACAAGGTGAACAAAATCAGCGCGATCCATCCGACTTTCCCCCAACCGACCCTACAGTTTGAAAGAAGCAAGACCGTGAACGACAACGACCTGCCACCCCTGATAGAGACGCCGCCCGGCCGTTATCGCCACTACAAGGGCGGTGAATACGACGTGCTGGGCACCGTGCGCCACAGCGAAACGCTGGAGCCGATGACGCTGTACCGGGCCCTATACGGCGCCAAGGGGTTGTGGGTTCGGCCCGCCGCGATGTTCGGTGAAACCGTGGAGATCGACGGTGTTCGCCAATTGCGCTTCACCCCTGTCTAGAGCGCTACGTCTTCATCGACGGCGCTCAGCCGCAGCGAACGTCCGTCACGCGGCCGCGGGCGTCCACATCGAGGTTGAGGCGTCCGCCGTTGAGTTCCATCGTGACCACCTCACCCGGCTTCAGAGCCCGCACCGTGCCCGCACCGGCGCGAACGCGGGCCGCGGCTTCGAGTTGGGGCGAAAGCGGCTGGCCGACGGCGAAGCGCGCGCCATCGGCATTGCACTGGAACACCGGCTCGGGTGCCGGAGCAGTTGCAGCGGGGGTCGCCGCGGGGGCTGAGCCTTGCGTGGCACAAGCTGTCATCAAGACAGCGCCGGCAACGATGAACAGTAGTGATTGGGTTTTCAACTTGTCTTCTCCCGAAAACCCGCGAATATAAACAAGTTTAACGAATGTGACCTGATGTATCTGCAAGCCATCCCGCAATGGCGCGCGGATACAACTGATGTTCCTGTGCGAGCACGCGGCCGGCCAGCGTGGCGGCCGTGTCGTCCGGTAGCACGGGCACCACCGCCTGCGCCAGGATCGGCCCATGGTCGAGCTCCGTGGTTACCTGGTGCACGGTAACTCCAGCCACTTTGCAACCCGCGTCGATGGCGCGCTGGTGGGTGTGCAGCCCCGGAAACGCAGGCAGCAGCGACGGATGGATGTTGATCAGGCGCCCGGCGTAGCGGCCCACAAAGCCCGGCGTCAGGATGCGCATGAAGCCCGCCAGCACCACGAGCGCCGGCGCGTGCGCATCGACCACCTTGGCCAATGCTTCGTCGAAAGCTTCGCGCGTCGGAAATTCCTTGTGCGGGACCACGGCGGTTGCGATGCCGTGCGTGGCGGCAATCGCAAGCCCGCCCGCCTCGGGCTTGTTGCTGACCACCGCGGCAATGCGGGCGCCAAAGCGCTCGGCCCAGTGGTCGCGCTCGGCGGCGCGCACGATGGCCGCCATGTTGGAGCCGCCGCCGGAAATAAGGATCACGATGTTCTTCATGGGACGCGGGATTATCTGTGCTCGGCTCGGGCCGCCCTGAACTTGTCGCCGCGCGGACACCGATTCACAGCACGACCGTGCTAAAACTAGAAGTTCCGGAGACACACCGCCATCGGCGCGATGGCGGCGGACCGATCAACACAGCGAGGCACGCATGGATTTGAGCTTCACGCCCGAAGAACAGAAGTTCCGCGAAGAAATTCGCGCATGGGTCAGGGACAACCTCCCCAAGGAGATTTCGCACAAGGTGCACAACGCGCTCGAGCTGACGCGCGACGATCTGCAAGGCTGGGCCAAGATCCTCGGCAAGAAGGGTTGGCTGGGCTACGGCTGGCCGAAGGAATTCGGCGGCCCCGGCTGGACCGCCATCCAGCGCCACCTGTTCGAGGAAGAAACCGCCCTGGCCGGTGCGCCGCGCATCGTGCCGTTCGGCCCGGTGATGGTGGCTCCGGTGATCATGGCTTTCGGCAATGCCGAGCAGCAGAAGCGCTTTTTGCCCGGCATCGCGAGCGGCGAAGTCTGGTGGAGCCAGGGCTACAGCGAACCCGGTTCGGGCTCCGACCTGGCTTCGGTCAAGACCAAGGCCGAGCGCAAAGGCGATAAATACATCGTCAACGGCCAGAAGACCTGGACCACGCTCGGCCAGTACGGCGACTGGATGTTCAACCTCGTGCGCACCAGCAACGAAGGCAAGCCGCAAACCGGCATCAGCTTCTTGCTGCTCGACATGAAGTCGCCCGGCGTCACGGTGCGCCCGATCAAGCTGCTCGACGGCAGCCATGAAGTGAACGAGGTGTTCTTCGACAACGTCGAAGTGCCGGCCGAGAACCTGATCGGCGAAGAGAACAAGGGCTGGACCTACGCCAAGCACCTGCTCTCGCACGAGCGCACCAACATTGCCGACGTGAACCGCGCCAAGCGCGAGCTCGAGCGCCTGAAGCGCATTGCCAAGAGCGAAGGCGTGTACGACAACCTGCGCTTCCGCGACGAGATCGCCAAGCTCGAAGTCGACATCGTCGCGCTCGAGATGATGGTGCTGCGCGTGCTCTCGGCCGCCACCTCGGGCAAGAACTCGCTGGACGTCGCGGGCCTGCTCAAGATCCGCGGCAGCGAAATCCAGCAGCGCTACAGCGAACTGATGATGCTGGCCGGCGGCTCGTATTCGCTGCCCCTCGTCCGCGAAGCCATGGAAGCGGGCTGGCAGGGCGACTTCCCGGGCGGCAACCCGGCGCTTGCGCCGCTCGCATCGACCTTCTTCAACATGCGCAAGACCACCATCTACGGCGGCTCCAACGAAGTGCAACGCAACATCGTCGCGCAGACGGTTCTGGGCTGAGGAGACAAGAACATGGACTTCAATTTTTCTGACGACCAGGAACAACTGCGCGACGCCGTGCGCAAGTGGGTCGACAAGGGCTACGACTTCGAACGCCGCCGCGGCATCGAGGCAAAAGGCGGCTTCTCGCGTGAAGCCTGGGACGAACTGGCCGAGCTCGGCCTGGGCGGCCTCTACATCGCCGAAGACGACGGCGGCCTGGGCATGGGCCCCGTGGCCGGCATGGTGGTGATGGAAGAGCTTGGCCGCGGCATCGTGCTGGAGCCCTTCGCGCAGACGCTGATTGCGGGCGCCGTGCTCAGCGGCTACGCCGGTGCCGACGTCAAGGACAACTGGCTGCCGCGCCTTGCGGGCGGCCAGGCCATCGTGGTGCTGGCTTATCAGGAGCGCAAGGCGCGCTACCGGCTGGATGTGTGCGAAGCCAAGGCTACGAAGGCAGGCGACGGCTGGTCGCTGACCGGCGCCAAGAGCGTGGTGCCCGTGGGCGACGAAGCCGACGCCTATATCGTGCCCGCACAGGCCGACGGCAAGATCGCCCTCTTCCTGGTCGAGCGCAGCGCCAGCGGTGTCGAGGCACGCGGCTACGGCACGCAGGACGGCAGCCGCGCGGCCGAAGTCGTGTTCGACAAGGCAGACGCCACGCTGATCACCGCGGACGGACTGCCTGCGCTCGAGTACGCGGTTGACGTGGGCATTGCAGCCACCTGCGCCGAAGCGGTCGGCGTCATGGACAAGACCGTGGCCCTCACGATCGACTACATGAACCAGCGCAAGCAGTTCGGCGTAGTCATCTCCACCTTCCAGGCGCTGCGCCACCGCGTGGCCGACATGAAGATGCAGCTCGAGCTCGCACGCTCGATGAGCTACTACGCCACGCTCAAGCTCAACGCGCCGGCCGACGAACGGCGCCAGGCGTTGGCCCGCGCCAAGTACCAGCTGGGCGTGTCGATGCGCTTCGTGGCAGCCAACTCGGTGCAGCTGCACGGCGGCATCGGCGTGACGGACGAATACATCGGCAGCCACTATTTCCGCAAGCTCACGCAGCTTGAAATGACTTTCGGCGACACGCTGCACCACCTGGGCGAAGTGTCGGCCCGCATGCAGGACACCGCGGGCGTCTTCGCCTGACGATGTTTTTCCCATAGCATCCAACGCCCGCCCGCCTTGCGCCGGCGGGCGTTTTTACTTGGAACCAGCCAGGAACAAAACATGCCATCACGCCGCACTCTTCTTGCCCTCGGGCTCGCATCGACCGCCATGCTGACCGCTTGCGCCACCGCACCCTCGCCTTCGTTCAGCGAACGTCCGCCGATCGTCTTCATGCACGGCAATGGCGATTCCGCCGCGCTCTGGCAAACCACGATCTGGCGCTTCGAATCGAACGGCTGGCCGCGCAACCGGCTTTTTGCTGTCGACCAGCCCTACCCTCTGGCGCGCGACGACGACACCGTGGCGCAGCCGGGCCGCAGCTCGACCGCCGATTCGGCGGCCTTCCTGAAGGCCGAGGTCGAGAAGGTGCTGAAGGCCACGGGCGCCAGCAAGGTGGTGCTGCTCGGCAATTCACGCGGCGGCAACACCATTCGCAATTACGTGCAGAACGGCGGCGGCTCCGCCGTGGTGAGCCATGTGGTGCTGGGCGGCAATCCGGCGCACGGCATCTGGGCGGTAAAGGGCTTCCGCGAGAACAATGAGTTCTCGGGCCTGTCGGCCTTCATGCAGCAGCTCAACTCGCCCAAGGGGCCGAACGGCGAAGAGGTCACGCCGGGCGTGAAATGGCTCACCCTCCGCTCCGACAACAACGACAAGTATGCGCAGCCCGATGGGCTGTGGATCGGCGTGCCAGGCCAGCCGACCAACATCGGCTTCGACGGGCCGGCGCTCAAGGGCGCGACCAACGTGGTGCTGCCGCGCGTGGACCATCGCGAGACTTCGTTCTCCCCTGCCGCCTTTGCCGCGACCTGGCAGTTCCTGACGGGTGAGCCGCCGCGCAGTACGGCCATTGCAGCGGAAACGAATGTCGTGCTCGACGGCCGTGCCATCGGTGCGGAAAACCTTTCGCTGAACGGCGGCCAGGTCACGGTCTACGCGGTCGATCCCGCCACGGGCGCGCGCCGCGGCGCCGCCGTGCACAGCAAGAACATCGGTGCGGACGGCCGCTGGGGCCCCTTCAGCGCCCGCGGCGACACGGCCTACGAATTCGTCCTCAGCGCGCCGGGCTACGGCATCACCCACATCTACCGCAGTGCGTTTCCGCGCAGCAGCAGCGTGGTGAACCTGCGCCCCGAACGCCTCGTCACGGCCGACGCGAATGCCAGCGCAGTCGTCGTCTTCACGCGCCCTCGCGGGTATTTCGATGCGCAGCGCGACACCATGCGCTTCGACGGCCAGAGCCCGCCGCCCGGCGTGCCGCCCAAGGGCTCGGGCGTGTCGAGCTCCCGGTTGCGCGTTGCCGCGGCGGAACCTCAGCGCGCCGTGACCGGTGAATTCAACGGCGAGCGCATCACGGGCCTGACCTGGCCCGCGGCACAGCAGCACGTGACGGTGCTCGAACTGACTTACTGAGGGCCAACAGCATGAACGACGCGGCTTCCTCCCCTTTTGTACTGAAGACACGCGATGCGCGCGGCGTGGTCACGCTGACGCTGAACCGCCCGGCCTCGTTCAACGCGCTTTCGGAGGGCATGCTCGGCGCGCTCGAGCAAGCCATTGCAGACATCGCGGCGGACGAGAACGTGCGCGCGGTCGTCATTGCCGCAGCGGGCAAGGCCTTCTGCGCGGGCCATGACCTGAAGGAAATGCGCGCGGAGCCGTCGCTCGGTTACTACCAGCAGCTCTTCGAGCGCTGCGGCGCGATGATGCTGTCGATCCAGCGGCTATCCGTGCCCGTGATTGCGCGCGTGCACGGCATCGCGACCGCCGCGGGCTGCCAGCTGGTGGCAGTGTGCGACCTGGCGGTGGCTTCCAGCGAGGCGCGCTTTGCGGTCAGCGGGGTGAACGTGGGGCTGTTCTGTTCCACGCCGAGCGTCACGCTGTCACGCAACCTCGGGCGCAAGGAGGCTTTCGAGATGCTCGTCACCGGTGAGTTCATCAGTGCAGAGGACGCCCGCGAAAAGGGCCTGGTCAACCGGGTCGCCCCGCCTAGCGACCTCGACGCCGAGGTCGAGGCGCTGGTCGCCAGCATTGTCGCCAAGCCGCGAACGGCGCTCGCGCTGGGCAAGGCCCTGTTCTACCGGCAGCTCGAAACCGGCATCGAGGCCGCGCTGGCCGACGCCAGCCAGACCATGGCCTGCAACATGATGGACGAGAGCGCGCTCGAAGGCGTTCAGGCCTTCATCGAGAAACGCCCTCCCGGCTGGAAACGCTGAGCCGCAGGCTAGCTGTCGTGAAGCCGCGAGCTCTGCGGCAGGTGCGCCATAAGAAATTCCATCTGGTCCGCCAGGATGCGGCGGTTTCGCAGAATGAAATCTTCCCAGAGGCTGGGTACATAGGGCGCATACAGGAGCGGCATGTTGGCCTGCTCCGGCGTGCGGCTGCTCTTGCGGTGGTTGCACGGCTTGCAGGCGGTGACCACGTTCATCCAGGTGTCGATGCCCTTTTGCGCGAACGGGATGATGTGCTCGCGCGTGAGTTCGTCTTCGTGGAAATGCCCGCCGCAATAGGCGCAGATATTGCGGTCGCGTGCAAAGAGCTTGCTATTGGTGAGCCCCGGGCGCTGGGTGAATGGGTTGATGCGCGGCACGCCTTTGGTGCCGATGATGCTGTTGATCGCAATCTGCGACTGCTCGCCCGTGATGGCGTTGTGGCCGCCACGGAACACAGCCACCTGCGCGCCCACCTCCCAGCGAACTTCGTCCGCCGCATAGTGGATGACCGCCTGTTCGAGCGATATCCATGACTGGGGCAGCCCTTGGGCCGACAGCTTCAAGACCTTCACCACACGCCTCCTCAAAAAGGGAAGAATCACGGAAAGACCAGGGACACGGAGCGCGCCGGAGATCACTTCAGGCGACGCACTGAGTCACAATATACCGGCTTTGTGACAAAACGGCCTGATTCGCCCAATTGACGGGCAAAAGGCGCTATCAAAAAGATACTCACCAATGCAGGTTTTCCGCGGCTTCCGGCACCCGGGCGTGGCTCCGGCCTGCGCCCTCACCATAGGCAATTTCGACGGCGTGCACCGTGGCCACCAGGCCATGCTGGCACTGCTGCAGACCGAGGCGCGCCATCGCGGGCTGCCCAGCTGCGTGCTCACGTTCGAGCCGCACCCGCGCGACTATTTCGCTGCCATCACCAAAAAACCCGACCTGGCGCCGGCGCGCATCGGCACGCTGCGCGACAAGCTCACCGAGCTTGCGGCCTGCGGCGTGGCGCAGACGGTCGTGCTGCCTTTCGACGGCCGGCTGGCGTCCCAGTCGCCTGACGACTTCATCCAGAACGTGCTGATCGACGGCCTTGGCGCGCGCTATGTGCTGGTGGGCGACGACTTCCGCTTCGGCGCCAAGCGGGCAGGCGACTACGCCATGCTCGACGCGGCCGGCGAGGCCCATGGCTTCGACGTGGCGCGCATGAACAGCTACGAGGTGCACGGCCTGCGCGTTTCCAGCTCGGCCGTGCGCGAGGCGCTGGCCGAGGGCCGCATGGCCGAAGCCCATCACCTGCTCGGCCGGCCCTACACGATCTCGGGGCACGTGGTTCACGGCCGCAAGCTCGGCCGCGCGCTGGGCGCCTCCGAACCCGGCAAGGACGACGGTTTTCGCACCCTCAACCTGCGCTTCAAGCACTGGAAGCCGGCCGCGAGCGGCATCTTCGCGGTGCTGGTGCATGGGCTGGCCGACCAGCCCCTGCCCGGCGTGGCCAATCTGGGCGTGCGCCCCTCGCTCGACGCCAACGACGTCAACGCCGGCCGCGTTTTGCTGGAGACGCATTGCCTGGAGTGGCCCTCGCATCTGGGTGCCGAAGGTGCCTACGGTAAAATCGTTCGCGTGGAACTCCTGCACAAACTGCACGACGAATTGCGCTATACCAGCCTCGAGGCCCTCACTGCGGGCATCGCGAAGGATGGGCGCGACGCACGCGCGTTCTTTGCGTCGACCCACGCCGAAACCCATCGCCAGACGACACGCGATCGAATTTAGCCCTGCACGCACCGTGCTGCCGCCCTTCGACAAGCTCAGGGCGAACGGCTTTTCTTCCGCACCGACCGCTCAATGCAGTTCGGGCTGAGCCTGTCGAAGCCCCTCTGTTTCGCACCCCAACATGTCTGACGCCGCTTCCACCACCGACTACCGTTCCACGCTGAACCTGCCCGACACCCCCTTCCCGATGCGCGGCGACCTGCCCAAGCGCGAACCGGGCTGGGTGAAGGAATGGAACGACGAAGGCCGCTACCACCGCCTGCGCGACGCCCGCCACGGCGCGCCCAAGTTCATCCTTCACGACGGCCCGCCCTACGCCAACGGCCAGATCCACATGGGCCACGCGGTGAACAAGATCCTGAAGGACATGATCACCAAGGCGCGCCAGCTCGAAGGCTACGACGCGCTCTACGTGCCCGGCTGGGACTGCCATGGCCTGCCGATCGAGAACGCCATCGAAAAGCAGTACGGCCGCAACCTGAGCCGCGACGAAATGCAGGCCAAGAGCCGCGCCTACGCCACGGAACAGATCGCGCAGCAAATGGCCGACTTCCAGCGCCTGGGCGTGCTGGGCGAATGGGACCATCCCTACAAGACGATGGATTTCGCGAACGAAGCCGGCGAACTGCGCGCATTCAAGCGCGTGATCGAGCGCGGCTTTGTCTACCGCGGCCTGAAGCCGGTGTACTGGTGCTTCGACTGCGGCTCGTCGCTCGCCGAGTTCGAAATCGAATACGCCGACAAGAAGAGCCAGACCATCGACGTGGCGTTCAAGGCGCACGATCGCGAGAAGGTGCTCAAGGCCTTCGAGACCGACCACACGATCCTGGGCGACATCTTTGCCGTGATCTGGACCACCACCGCGTGGACCATCCCGGCCAACCAGGCGATCAACCTGAACCCGGAGATCGAGTACTCGCTGGTCGACACCGAGCGCGGCCTGCTCATCCTCGCCAACTCGCTGGTCGAGATGTGCATGACGCGCTATGCGCTGGACGGCAAGGTGCTGGCCACGGTCAAGGGCGAGAAGCTCGGCGGGCTCGAATTCGAGCACCCGCTGTACGACGTGGACGCCGGCTACAAGCGCCTGTCGCCGGTGTACCTGGCCGACTACGCCACTGCCACCGACGGCACCGGCCTCGTGCACTCCTCGCCTGCCTACGGCGTGGACGACTTCAACTCCTGCATCGCCCATGGCGTGGCGTACGACGACATCCTGAACCCGGTGCAGGGCAACGGCAGCTACGCGCTCGATTTTCCGCTGTTCGGCGGCCAGAACATCTGGAAGGCCGTGCCGGTGATCATCGCCGCGCTGCGCGACGCCAACCGCCTGCTCACCACCGAGACCATCACGCACAGCTACCCGCACTGCTGGCGCCACAAGACGCCGGTGATCTACCGTGCCGCGGCGCAGTGGTTCGTGCGCATGGACGAAGGCGAAGGCGTGTTCACCAAGGACAAGGCGCCCAAGACGCTGCGCCAGACCGCCCTCGAAGCCATCGAGAAGACGAGCTTCTATCCGGAGAACGGCAAGGCGCGCCTGCACGACATGATCGCCAACCGGCCCGACTGGTGCATCAGCCGCCAGCGCAGCTGGGGCGTGCCGATCCCGTTCTTCCTGCACAAGGATTCGGGCGAGCTGCATCCGCGCACGATGGAAATCCTCGACCAGGCCGCCGGCATCGTCGAGAAAGGCGGCATCGAGGCCTGGAGCCGCGTCACCGTCGAAGAAATCCTCGGCGCCGAAGACGCGCCGCACTACACCAAGAGCACCGACATCCTCGAGGTGTGGTTCGACTCGGGCTCGACCTTCTATCACGTGCTGCGCGGCACGCACCCCAACGTGCACCACGCTGCGGGCCCTGAAGCCGACCTGTACCTCGAAGGCCACGACCAGCACCGCGGCTGGTTCCACTCGTCGCTTTTGATCGCCTGTGCGCTGGAAGACCGCGCGCCGTACCGCGGCCTGCTCACGCACGGCTTCACTGTGGATGCCAAGGGCATCAAGATGAGCAAGTCGCTCAAGAACGGCATCGACCCGCAGGAAATCAGCAGCAAGCTGGGCGCGGAAATCATCCGCCTCTGGGTGGCCGCGAGTGACTATTCGGGCGACATCGCGGGCGACGACAAAATCCTGGCGCGCGTGGTCGACTCGTACCGCCGCATCCGCAACACGCTGCGCTTCTTGCTGGCGAACACCAGCGACTTCGACATCGCCAAGGACGCGGTGCCGCTGGAGGAGCTGTTCGAGATCGACCGCTATGCGCTTGCGCGGGCTTCGCAGTTCCAGGCCGAGATCCTCGCCCACTACAAGGTGTACGAGTTCCACCCGGTCGTGGCCAAGCTGCAGATCTACTGCTCGGAAGACCTGGGCGGCTTCTACCTCGACATCCTGAAAGACCGGCTCTACACGACCGCACCCGGCTCGCTCGCGCGCCGCAGTGCGCAGACCGCGCTCTGGCACATCTCGCAAGCCATGCTGCGCTGGATGGCGCCGTTCCTGAGCTTCACGGCCGAAGAGGCGTGGAAGTTCGTGAGCACGGGCAAGCCGGGCGAGTCGATCTTTGCGCAGACGTTCAGCAAGTTTGCCGCGCCCGACGAAGCGCTGCTCGCCAAGTGGGGCCGCATCCGCGAGATCCGCGACGTGGCCAACAAGGACATCGAGGCAGTGCGCGCCGAAGGCAAGGTCGGTTCGTCGCTGCAGGCCAACCTGCAGCTCACCGCGCCGGCCGACGACTTCGCGCTGCTGGGCTCGCTGGGCGATGACCTGAAATTCGTCTTCATCACCTCGGCCATCGCAATCGCCGCGGGCGAAGCGCTTTCGACGACGGTAACGCCGAGCAGCGCGCAGAAATGCGATCGCTGCTGGCACTACCGCGACGACGTGGGCCACGACCCGGCGCATCCGACGATCTGCGGCCGTTGCACCAGCAACCTGTTCGGCGCCGGCGAAGCACGGAGCTTTGCCTGATGGCGGCCGCACGTTCCATGTCGGCATCGCGTTCGCGCAGCGGCAGCATCTGGCCATGGCTCGCCCTGGCGGCCATCATTTTGATCATCGACCAGTTCACCAAGACGCTGATCCTGGGCTACTACAAGCTCGGTGATGCCACCTACGTGACGAGCTTCTTCAACGTGGTTCGCGCGCACAACACGGGCGCCGCGTTCTCGTTCCTGGCCGACCATTCGGGTTGGCAGCGCTGGTTCTTCACGGCCATTGGCCTGGCGGCCGCGGTGTTCATCGTGTGGATGCTGAAATCGCACGCGGGACAGAAGCTGTTTTCGTTCGCGATGGCCTGCATTCTGGGCGGCGCCATCGGCAACGTGATCGACCGGATGATGCACGGGTACGTGGTCGACTTCCTGAGCTTTCACGCGGGGAACTGGTACTTTCCGGCCTTCAACGCGGCGGACAGTGCGATCACGCTGGGGGCCATCTGCCTGATCGTGGACGAAATCCGGCGGGTTCGGCGCGGGAAGTAAGCCAGTTTCTCAAGGGGCCTTCGGGCCCCTTTCTCTTTGAGACGCAACGTAAGGGTTTTTCCCGGCTTTCTTGGTTTGTCATGGCAGGGTCATACTGCCGCGGTGCAATGTAATCGTTTACATAGCACCGCACGATGAGCATTCAATCCGTCGCAGCCAAAGCTGGGGTTTCCGTGGCCACCGTGTCGCGGGCGTTCAACTTCCCCGACAAGGTCACGCCAGCCACGCGTGAGTTGGTGGAACGCGTGGCGCGCGAGCTTCAGTACGTGCCCAACGCCAGCGCGCGCACCTTGCGCACCCAGCGAAGCCGCGCGCTGGGCGTGGTGCTGCCGACGCTCTTGAATCCGACTTTCGCCGAGTGCCTGCAAGGCATTGCGCGTGCAGCCATGGCGGGCGGCTACGCCATCATTCCGGTCACCACGGGCTACCGGCTCGACGAAGAAGAACGCGCGGTCCATCTGCTGCTGGCGGGCAATGTCGACGGATTGATCCTCGTGGTCTCCAACCCCTCCACTTCGGCGGCCTTGGCACGGCTTCGAACCACCGGCACGCCCTATGTGCTGGCCTACAACCGGCATCCTGACCACCCTTGCGTGACCGTCGACGGCGAAGCTGCCGTGGCCGACGCCGTCGCACGCCTGGTGCTGCTGGGGCACCGCCGCATCGCCATGGTCAGCGGCACGCTGGCCGCCTCCGACCGGGCGCAGCAGCGCTATCGCGGTTATCAAAAAGGCATGGCCGACGCCGGGCTCGACGCGCCACCGCTCATCGAGGTGCCCTTTGTCGAAAGCGCGGTGGACATGCTTGCGCACCTGCTGCAAGCCAAGGAGCGGCCCACCGCACTGGTCTGCTCGAACGACCTTCTCGCCATTCGCAGCATTCGCGCGGCACACCTGAGCGGGCTCTCCGTGCCCGACGACCTCAGCGTGGTGGGCTTCGACGGCATTGCGCTCGGCGAAGACCTCACGCCGGCGCTCACCACCATTGCGCAGCCCAACAGCGACATCGGCCGCCGCAGCGTCGAATTGCTGATCCAGGCCATGGGCGGCGGCACGACGCTGCAAGCCGACGCGAGCCTGCTGCTGCCTTGCTTATTTCGCGACGGTGAATCGTGCGCATCCGCACGCGATGTTGCCATCGACTGAGCACCCGCTTTCACTCGCCTCAACCGTCACATCCAAGGAGTTCTTTCATGTCTCTACGCATCTCCCGTATGGCCCGCCTGGGCCTGCTCACCGCCGCGCTCGTCGCCGCCGGTAGTGCCGTTGCACAGACCGCCATTTGCTACAACTGCCCGACCGAATGGGCCGACTGGGGCACGCAGCTCAAGGCCATCAAGGCCAAGACCGGCGTCAGCGTGCCGGCCGACAACAAGAACTCCGGCCAGTCGCTCGCGCAGCTCGTCGCCGAGAAGGCAAGCCCCGTGGCCGACGTCACCTACCTGGGCGTGACCTTCGCGGTGCAGGCCCAGAAGGACGGCGTGGTCGAGCCCTACAAGCCGGCAGCATGGAAAGACATTCCCGACGGCCTGAAGGACCCGGCCGGCAACTGGTTCACCATCCACTCGGGCACGCTCGGTTTCATGGTCAACGTCGATGCGCTCAAGGGCAAGCCGGTGCCCAAGTCATGGGCCGACCTGCTCAAGCCCGAATACAAGGGCCTCATCGGTTACCTCGATCCGGCCTCGGCCTTCGTCGGCTACGTGGGTGCGGTGGCGGTGAACGAAGCCCGCGGCGGCACGCTCGACAACTTCGGTCCGGCCATCGACTACTTCAAGGCGCTGCAGAAGAACGAACCCATCGTTCCCAAGCAGACCTCTTATGCGCGCGTGCTGTCGGGTGAAATCGCGATCCTGCTCGACTACGACTTCAACGCCTACCGCGCCAAGTACAAGGACAAGGCCAACGTCGCATTCGTCATTCCGAGCGAAGGCACGCTGGCAGTGCCCTACGTGATGAGCCTCGTCGCCAAGGCGCCGCACGCAGCCGAGGGCAAGAAGGTGCTCGACTTCGTTCTGTCGGACGAAGGGCAGGCTATCTGGGCCAAGGCTTACCTGCGGCCAGTGCGCGCCGGTGCGATGCCGAAGGAGGTAGAGGCGCAGTTCCTGCCTGCTACCGAATACGCACGCGCCAAGAGCGTTGACTATGCGCGCATGGCTGAGGCGCAGCGTGCGTTCTCTGATCGGTATCTGAAGGAAGTGCGCTGAAGTGACTTGTCCAGGGCGCGCACCCGCCGACGGGGTACCTTTCTCCGCGAATGTCCCCCGGCCTGCGGCCTCCTCCTTTATTTCGCTGCGCAAGGCACCCCATCGACGGGAGCGTTGCAAAGAGCGGTGGTTGATCAGCGGTACACCCGCGGCGTGCCCAAGTGCACAGGGCACCGGGTGCTCCCCGCAGCGAAATAAAGGAGGAGCCGAAGGCGGGGGACATTCGCGGAGGGGAGTACCCGGTGGCCTTTGCACCGGCCCTGAACATCAGCGCCAATAACAACAACGCAAGACAAGCAACTGAAATGAAACCCGCCAACGCCTGGAACCCACGCTGGCGCCTGCTGGCCTGCGTAGCCCCCGCGGCCGTGTTCTTCGTCGCCTTCTGGCTGCTGCCGGTGGTGCGCCTCCTTACATTGCCTGCGACCAAGGGATGGGCCACCTACTTCGCAGTGCTCACCGACTCGCGCTACCTGCAGAGCATGGTCAACACTGTGGCGTTGTCGGTGGCCGTGACACTCGCAACGCTGGTGCTCGGAGCGGCCGTCGGCATTTATCTCGCGCGTCATGCCTTCACCGGCAAGCGCATGCTGCTGTCGCTGCTCACGCTGCCGCTGTCCTTTCCGGGCGTGATCATCGGCTTCTTCGTCATCCTGCTCGGCGGGCGGCAAGGCGTGGTGGCCGACATCGGCGACAGCCTCTTCGGTGAACGCATCACCTTTGCATATGGCCTGCTCGGCCTGTTCCTCGCCTACCTGTACTTCTCGCTGCCTCGCGCGATTGCCACCTACGCCGCAGCGGCGGAGGCCATGAACGTGCAGCTCGAAGAAGCCGCACGCTCGCTCGGAGCCTCTCGCCTGCGCGTGGCGCACGATGTCTGGATGCCCGAGCTTGCCCCCACTACGCTGGCCTGCGGCGCCATTCTGTTCGCCACCTCGATGGGCGCCTTTGGCACTGCCTTCACCCTCGCCAGCAAGTTCGAGGTGATCCCCATCACCATCTACAACGAGTTCACCAACTACGCCAACTTTGCGCTCGCCGCGTCGCTCTCGATTGCGCTGGGCATCGTGACCTGGCTGGTGCTGTTCGTGGCGCGGCGCTTCGGCGCCAACCCGGTCGCGCGCTGAATAGAGGAAAACGCTCATGCGAAAGAACACGCAACCCAAGGCGCCCTTCCTGCTGGCCATTACCGTGCTCGTGAGCATTTTCATGATCGCGCCGATGCTGCTGTCCGTCATGGCCGGCCTGGTCAACAACTACAGCGCGGGCCTGAAGAGCGGACTCACGCTGCGCTGGCTGGGCGAGGTGTGGGAGAACTACGGCGGCACCGTGGGCTGGTCGCTCGCGCTGGCAGCGGCCTGCGTGGTCGGCACCGTGCTGCTGGGCGTGCCCTGCGCCTATGCGCTGGCGCGCAGCCGCTCACGAGCGGCGCACATCTTCGAGGAACTGCTCACGCTTCCCGTTGCAGTGCCGGGCCTCGCGACCGCGCTGGCGCTCATCCTGGCCTACGGCCAGCTCACGGCCTTCCGCCAGAGCTTCGCTTTCATTCTGGTGGGCCACATCGTGTTCACGCTGCCGTTCATGGTGCGCACCGTGAGCTCGGCGTTCCAGCGCGACGATCTGCTCGCGCTCGAGGAAGCGGCCCGGTCGCTCGGCGCGAACTTCCGCCAGCGCTTCATGGGCATTCTGGTGCCCGCCGTGTTCCCCGCCATCGTGGCCGGCAGCCTGATGGTGTTCACGCTCTCGGTGGGCGAGTTCAACCTTACCTGGATGCTGCACACGCCGCTCACGCGCACCCTGCCCGTGGGCCTGGCCGACAGCTACGCCTCGATGCGCATCGAGATCGGATCGGCCTACACGCTGGTCTTCTTCGCAGTGATCCTGCCCGTGCTGTGGGGCTTGCAGTACCTTGCCAACCTGATCCAGAAACGCCATGGAACTTGAACGCATTCCTATCGACATCGCCAACTGCGCGAAGACTTACGCCGACGGCACGCGCGGCCTGCTACCGACCGACCTGCACGTGGAGGCCGGAGAAGTGCTTGCGCTGCTCGGGCCTTCGGGTTGCGGCAAGACCACGCTGCTGCGGCTGATCGCGGGGCTCGAAGCACCCGACGAAGGCAGCCGCATCGTGTTCGGTGGACAGGACGTGACGCGGCGGCCGGTGGAGCATCGCGGCGTGGGCATGGTGTTTCAGAGTTACGCGCTCTTTCCGCAGATGACGGTGGCCGCCAACATCGGCTATGGCCTTCGCATTCGCGGCGTGGCGCCCGAAGAGGAAAAGCGCGCCGTGGGCGAGTTGGTCGACCTGACTCGGCTTGGCGGGCTTGAAAACAAGCGTCCCGCCGAGCTCTCGGGCGGCCAGCGCCAACGCGTGGCCCTGGCGCGCGCGGTTGCCGTGCGCCCGCGCGTGCTGCTGCTCGACGAACCGCTGGCCGCGCTCGACGCCAAGCTCAAGGAGTCGCTGCGCGACGAACTCGCCGAACTGCTGCGCCGCCTGCACATCACGGCCATTCACGTGACTCACGACCAGCAGGAGGCACTGGCCATTGCCGACCGCCTGGCGGTGATGAGCGCGGGGCGCATCGTGCAGGTCGGTCGCGGCGAAGAGTTGTACCGCGCGCCCTCCCATCCCTTCGTGGCGAAGTTCCTGGGCCGGGTGAACCGGCTGGTGCGCGAGCCCGACGCCATTGCGCAAGGCGTTGTCCGACTCGGCGGAAGCACGCTGCCTTGCCCGCCTGCCTGGCGCGATCATGCAATGCTACTGGTGCGACCCGAAGACGTGGAAGTGAACGCACCCCGGCCCGACTGGGGGCTTGCCGCCGTCGAACGCCGCACCTTTCTCGGCGACCGTGTGCAGTTGCACCTGCGCATGCAGGACCAATCCTTGCTGGTAGCCGACGTAGGCCGCGACACGCCCTTCGGCCCGGGCGATCCGGTCGGCCTTCGCATTCAACCCGATCGCCTGATGACGTCGCAGGAAACCAGCGCATGAACACGGCAACGACACAAGACACCACTTTCCTGGCGCAGCTGACGGACCTGCACATCCGCGAGCCCGGCCGGCTGGCCTATGGCCGCATCGACACCGCGCCTTACCTGGAACGCGCGGTGCAATCGGTGCTGCGGCTGCCGCAACTGCCCGACGCGGTGGTGATCACCGGCGACCTCAGCGACTTTGGCCGCGCGGCCGAATACGAGCACCTGGCACGCCTTCTGGGGCCGCTGACCATGCCGGTCTACCTGATGCCCGGCAACCATGACGACCGCGACCAGTTGCGCCGCAGCTTTCCGCGCCACCACTACCTCGCAGCAGACGTGGGCTCCGTCGGCTTCATCCAGTACTCGGTGCGAGTGGGCGCGCTGCGCCTGCTGACGCTCGACACCTGCGTGCCGGGCGAGAGCCATGGGGCGCTGTGCGACGAGCGGCTGACCTGGCTGGAGCAACAGCTGGACGCCTGTCGAGGCGAACCCGTGGTGATTGCCATGCACCACCCGCCCTTCCAGACGCTGATCGGCCACATGGACGAGATCGGCCTGCTTCAGGGCGCCGAGGCGCTGGAAGCACTGGTCGCGCGGCACCCCAACGTGGAGCGGGTGATCTGCGGCCACCTGCACCGCGCCATCGACGCGCGCTTCGGCGGCACCATTGCATCCACTTCGCCCGCACCGGCCCATCAGGTCTGCCTGGACCTGGCGCCCGATGCAGCCTCGGCCTGGACCCTGGAGCCGCCCGGCTTCCGGGTTCACGCCTGGTCTGCGCGCAGCAGGCGGCTGGTCACCCATCTGGCGGCTTCCGGCACATTCGAGGGCCCTTTTCCCTTCCACGATAACGGAGCACTGATCGATTGAGCCCATAGTGTGGAAAATGGGGGCGCAGAAAACGAACCAAAACGAAAAGGATAGAAACCGGCACCCATGAAGCATCTTCTGAACCTGCTCGCCGCCGTCGCACTGCTGGTGTGGGGCACGCACCTCGTTCGCACGGGCGTGCTGCGCGTGTTCGGGGCCAACCTGCGCAAGATCCTGGTGCAGAGCATGCGCAACCGCTTCACCGCCGCGCTGTCCGGCATCGGTGTAACCGCGCTGGTGCAGTCGAGCACGGCCACGTCGCTGATGACTTCGTCCTTCGTGGGGCAAGGCCTGGTCACGCTGCCGGCCGCGCTGGCTGTGATGCGCGGGGCGGACGTCGGCACGGCGCTCATCTCGGTACTGTTCTCCGCCGACCTTTCGTGGCTTTCGCCGATGTTCATCTTCGTGGGCGTGGTGCTGTTCATTTCTCGCTCGGCCAGCGTGGCGGGCCGCGTCGGCCGGGTGCTCATCGGCCTGGGGCTGATGCTGCTGGCGCTGCAGCTGGTGGTGGAAGCCACTGAGCCGCTCTTTTCGGCTCCCGCCGTGCGGGCGCTGCTGGCCTCGCTCAGCAGCGACGTGCTGCTCGAAATCACCATTGGCGCCGCGCTCGCCATCGTGGCGTATTCCAGCCTGGCCGTGGTGCTGCTGGTGGCGGCCATGGCAAGCTCCAACGTGGTTCCGCTGGACGTCGCGCTCGGGCTGGTGCTCGGCGCCAACCTCGGCAGCGGCCTGCTGGCCGTGCTGACCACCGCCAAGTCGGCCATACCGGTGCGGCAGGTCACGGTGGGCAACCTGCTGTTCAAGGCGATGGGTGTGGCGATCGTCGCGCCCTTCGTCGGGCTCTGGCTGCGCTACGTGCAACCCCAAGTGCCAAACGCGACGCACGGCGTGGTGCTGTTTCATCTGGCGTTCAACGTGATCATCAGCGTGGGCTTCATCGGTCTTACGCAATGGGTGGCCACGCTGGTCACCAAGATGCTGCCGGTGCCGCAGCAGCCGGCCACTTCCACGCGGCCGCATCACCTCGACCCCTCGGCGCTTTCAACGCCTTCGCTGGCCATTTCGAATGCGGCGCGCGAGGCGCTGCACCAGGCCGACATCGTCGAGACCATGCTCATCGGCACGCTCGACGTGATCCGCCACAACGACCTGCGCCTGTCGCAGGAGCTGCGGCAGCTCGACGACACGGTGGACGAGCTCTACTCGGCCATCAAGTACTACATGACGCGTATCTCGCGCGAGGCGCTGGGCGAAGAAGAGAGCCGGCGCTGGACCGACATCATCAGCTTCACCATCAACATGGAGCAGATCGGCGACATCATCGAGCGCGTGATCATCGACATCGAAGACAAGAAGATCAAGCCGCAGCGCAACTTCTCGGCCGCCGGCATGGCGGAAATCGTGGAGCTGCACGGCCGGCTGGTGGCCAACCTGCGGCTGAGCATGAGCGTGTTCCTGAACGGCAATGTGCGCGACGCGCAAAAGCTGCTCGAAGAAAAAGCCCGCTTCCGCGACCTTGAACGGGCCTATGCCACCACGCACCTCGACCGGCTGTCCGACCGCACCACGCTGAGCATCGAGACCAGTTCGCTGCACATCGACCTGATCAGCGACCTGAAGCGCATCAACTCGCACATATGCTCCATCGCCTACCCCATTCTCGAGTCGGCTGGCGCACTGGCGCCTAGCCGGCTGCGTGAATCGCGGCTGGGGAAGATCGAGGGCTGAGTCGCGCGCAGGGCACGGCCTGCAGGCCTGCAGATGCAGGCTGCAAGGTGAGCGTCAGTGTGCCGCCGAGGAAAGTGAACGCATGAACTGCTCCTGCCGCCGGCGCAGGCAGAAGTCGATCAGGTCATCGATTTCCGTGGCCTTGTCGAAGACCGCATCGGCGCCGAGCTGCGTGCACTTGCGCCGCATTTCAGGGGTGAGATGGTTGCTGAGCACCACCATCTTCTGCGCCGGCTCACGGTTGCGGCAGGCCTGGAGCACGCTGAAGCCGGTGCCGTCCTTCAGGAACAGGTCGACGATGGCCAGGTCCCATTGCGACAGGTTGCTCGTCAGCCAACGGGTGCCCTCCCGCTCTGATTCCGCCTGGCCCACTGGGTCGACCCTGGCCACTTCGCGCAAGGTGCCCAGGAGGCTCTCGCGGATGGTGGGGTTGTCCTCGACAACAAAGGTTCTAACGGTGTCCATGGCGGCGGCGTTTCTCGAGCTTTGTAGCAGGCTACAAATTGCGCCCCGCACAAGACGAAGGCATGACACCCCATCGCGGGTAGGACAAGGCTGGCCCGTCGCCGGGCCGGGCGCCGCCCGCCGTCAGAGCGTGAGGATCGTGCAGCCGGTGGTCTTGCGCGCTTCCAGGTCGCGGTGTGCCTGCTGCACGTCGGCCAGTGCATAGCGCTGGTCGATCGGGATCTTGACCGCGCCGCTCTCCACCACCGCGAACAGGTCGTCCGCCATGGACTGCGTGCTCTCGCGCGTGGAAATGTGCGTGAACAGCGTCGGGCGCGTGACGTAGAGCGAGCCCTTCGAGGCCAGCGTGCCAAGGCTGATCGGCGGCACGGGGCCTGAGCCGTTGCCGAACACCGCGAGCAAACCGAACGGGCGCAGGCACTCGATCGAGGCTTCCCAGGTGTCCTTGCCGACCGAGTCGTACACCACCTTCACGCCCTTGCCGCCCGTGATCTCCTTCACCCGGGCCGCGAAGTTCTCGGTGCTGTAATTGATGGCATGCGCCGCGCCATGTTCGAGCGCAAGCTTGCATTTGGCGTCACTGCCGGCCGTGCCGATCAGCTGCAGCCCCAGCGCCTTGGCCCATTGGCACGCGATGAGCCCGACCCCGCCGGCCGCGGCGTGGAACAGCACGAAGTCGCCCGGCTGCAACCCTTCCGCCGGCAGCGTCTTCTTGAGCAGGTATTGCGCCGTGAGGCCCTTGAGCATCATCGCCGCACCGGTTTCGAACGAAATGGCATCGGGCAACTTGCAGACGCACTTGGCCGGCATCACACGCAGTTCGCTGTAGGCGCCCGGGGGCTGGCTCGCATAGGCGGCGCGGTCGCCCGCCTTGAGGTGCGTGACGCCCTCGCCCACCGCCTCGACCACGCCCGAGGCTTCCATGCCCAGCTGCAAGGGCATCTGGAAAGGGTAGAGGCCGCTGCGCTGATAGGTGTCGATGAAGTTCAGGCCCACGGCCTTGTGTCGGATGCGTATTTCGCCGGGCCCCGGCTCGCCGACCTCCACGTCGACGATCTTCAGTTCTTCGGGACCGCCGTGGCGGTCGATACGAACGGCTTTGCTCATCATCTTTGCAGTCTCCAAGGCTCGCGAAAAAGAAGACGCGCATCGTGCCACGTTTGGCCTTTCCGCGGCGGCGACGGGCAATGCCCGGTAGAGTCGGCGGCCATGCAGATCCAGCAGCGCCTCACGCCTTTCACCGTCTTCCTGCTCACCGTGCCGCCGCTGCTGTGGGCCGGCAATGCGGTGGTCGGCCGTATGGTGCGCGAGCTGGTGTCGCCGCTCACGCTGAACTTCGTGCGCTGGGTCATTGCCTTCGTGCTGTTGCTGCCTCTTGCATGGCCCGTGCTGCGCCCCGGCAGCCCGATGTGGGCGCACTGGAAGCGCTACGCCGTGCTGGGGCTGCTCGGCATCGGCTGCTACAACGCCTTCCAGTACCTGGCGCTGCAGACCTCCACGCCGATCAACGTCACGCTGGTGGGCTCCAGCCTGCCCCTGTGGATGCTCGCGACGGGTGCCGTTTTCTTCGGAGCCCGCGTCAGCGGGCGCGAAATCGGCGGTTCGCTGCTTTCGATGCTTGGCGTGCTGCTGGTGCTGAGCCGGGGCGAATGGCGGCAGTTGCTTGCACTGCGCCTGGTGCCGGGCGACCTGTACATGATCCTGGGCACCATTGCCTGGGCGTTCTACAGCTGGATACTGGCGCGCACGCGCGAGCCTCAAGCCGTGCGGCAAGACTGGGCCGCGTTTCTCATGGCGCAGATGGTGTTCGGTCTGGCTTGGTCAGGCGCATTCGCGGCCGGCGAGTGGACGCTGGCAGACGCCCGGATCGTGCCGGGCTGGCCCCTGTTTGCGGCCCTGGCCTTCATCGGCATCGGACCCGCCGTACTGGCCTACCGCTGCTGGGGCAGCGGCGTGCAGCATGCCGGGCCGCAAGCGGCGAGCTTCTTCATGAATCTCACGCCGCTGTTCGCCGCGCTGTTGTCGGCAGCGTTCTTGGGCGAGCCGCCGCACTGGTACCACGGCGCGGCATTCTTGCTGATCGTCGGCGGCATCGTGGTCTCGTCGTCATCCAAACGTTGAGACCACGGCGCGGTTCAGTAAGTGCCAGGGTAGGCGCCGCCGTCCGCCAGCACGTTCTGTCCCGTCATGTAGCCGGCCTGCATGCTGCAGAGAAAGGCGCAGATGGCGCCAAACTCGGCCGGCGTGCCGAAGCGCCTGGCTGGAATGTTCTTCTTGCGGGCTTCCCAAACCGTGTCGAAGTCCTGGCCGGTCTTCTGGGCCGTGCCGGCCATGGTGCCCTTTAGGCGATCGGTATCGAAGGAGCCGGGCAGCAGGTTGTTGATGGTCACGCCCTGCGCCGCAATGGCCGTGCGCGCCACACCCGCCACAAAGCCCGTGAGGCCGCTGCGCGCGCCGTTCGAAAGGCCCAGGATGTCGATGGGCGACTTCACCGAACTGGAGGTGATGTTGACGATGCGCCCGAAACCCCGCTTGGCCATGCCGTCGACCGTGGCCTTGATGAGCTCGATGGGCGTGAGCATGTTGGCGTCGACCGCCTTGATCCAGGCCTCGCGGTCCCAGCTGCGGAAATCGCCGGGCGGCGGGCCGCCGGCGTTGGTCACCACGATGTCGAAGTCGTGGCCGAGCGCGAACACGGCTGCGCGGCCGGCTTCGGTGGTGATATCGGCCGCCACATGCTTGACGAAGGGTGCCGGCGAGCCGGTCGCCGCCGCAGCCAGCTTTGCAGCGGCTGCTTCGAGCGCCTCCGCGCCGCGCGCCACGATCACCACGTTCACGCCCTCGCGCACCAGCGCTTCGGCGCAGCCGTAGCCAAGTCCCTTGCTCGCGCCGCAAACCAGCGCGGTCTTGCCTGCAATGCCCAGATCCATGTTTTTTCTCCTGTACTGCAGGGGCGCTAGCGCCCCGTGCGTGTGAAAACGAAGATGCCCGCAATCACGAGCACCGTGCCGGCCGCGATCCACGCGGTGAACGGCTCGCCAAGTATGACCACCCCCATGAGGATGGTCGAAAGAGGCCCGATCATGCCGGTTTGCGCAGCCATGGCCGGGCCGATGCGTTCGATGGCCATCATGACCATCAGGACAGGCACGGCCGTGCATAGCGTGGCATTCAGCACCGACAGCCAGATGACCTCGGGAGCGACCTGCATCGCAACGCTCATGGGCCGCGTGAGCACGAACTGCAAGATGCACAGCACGCAGGCCACGGTAGTGGCCAGGCCCACGAGCCGGAGCGACCCGAGCCGCTTGACGAACTCGCCGCTATAGACGAGATAGCCCGCATAGCTCACCGCGCTCAGGAACACCAGAAACGCGCCCCACGCCGCCGCCCCGCCGCCCTTTCCTCCGCCGCCGGTCCAGAGCTCATGCCCGAACACGAGCAGCACGCCGGCGTAGCTCACGACCATGCCCAGCACCTGCGGCCGCGTTGCGCGCCGCCGGTACAGGAGCCAGCCGAACAGCAGCACCAGCGTGGGGTTGAGATAGAGAATCAGCCGCTCGAAACTGGCCGAAATGTAGGCGAGCCCCGCAAAGTCGAGAAAGCTCGCAAGGTAGTAGCCCGAGAAGCCGAGCCCGATCACCCCGAGCCAATCGCGAAACGTGAGCGCAGGCTTGCCGCGCCCTGCCCACCACGCCATGACCGCGAAGAGCGGCAATGCAAAGAGCATGCGCAGCATGATCAGCGTGATCGCATCCACGCCATACCGGTAGGCCAGCTTGACGATGATGGCCTTGCCGCTGAACGCGATGGCGCCCAGCGAGGCGAGGACGAGGCCGGGCGCAATGCTCTTTGCGCCGCTCTGTGCGGAGGGAATGCCGGTCTGTACGGCGGACTTGGTCATCCCTCGATCATCGCGCGGTCTTCAATAGCCTGCAGCCACGCCGTCGCGGCGCGGATCGCTGGCGGCCACATAGCCTTCGACCGACGGGTCGCCCGCGCGCCAGATGAACTGGCCGGCGCCGAAGTCCTGGTACGAGTCGTTGATCACGTCGAGCTGGTGGCCGAGGTCGCGCAGGCCCTGCACGGTGTTCGGGTTCATCGCGGCCTCGACATTGATCTCGAGCCCCGCGTTGAAGCGCCAGCGCGGCGCATCGCAGGCGGCCTGCGGGTTCTGCTTGTAGTCGAGCATGCGCACCAGCGTCTGCATGTGGCCTTGGGGCTGCATGTTGCCACCCATCACGCCAAAGCTCATCACCGGCTGGCCGTCCTTGGTAAGGAAGGCCGGAATGATGGTGTGGAAGGGCCGCTTGCCCGGCGCCACCACGTTCGGGCTCTCGGCCTTGAGGCTGAAGCCATGGCCGCGGTTCTGCAGGCTGATGCCGAACTCGGGCTCCACGCAACCCGAGCCGAAGCCCATGTAGTTGCTCTGGATGAAACTCACCATCATGCCGCTCTCGTCCGCGGCCGTGAGGTAGATGGTGCCGCCCTTCACGGGGTTGCCGGCCTTGAAGTCCTGCGCCTTTTTCACGTCGATGAGTCTCGCACGCGATGCGAGATAGGCGTCATCGAGCATTTGCGCGGGGGTCACCGTCATCGACGATGGCTCCGACACGTAGCGGTACACGTCGGCAAAGGCGAGCTTCATCGCCTCGATCTGCAGGTGCTGCGAAGCGACCGAGTCGACCGGGAGCGAAGCGATGTCGAACTTTTCGAGAATGCCGAGCGCGATCAGCGCCGCGATGCCCTGCCCGTTGGGCGGAATCTCGTGCAGCGTGTGGCCGCGGTAGTCGCGCGAAATCGGCTTGACCCACTCAGGCTGGTAGGCCGAGAGGTCTGCCACGGTGAGCGAGCCGCCCTGCTCTTTCGAAAACTTGGCGAGCGCCTCGGCGATTTCGCCGTTGTAATAGGCCTCGCCCTTGGTGCGGGCAATGGCCTTGAGCGCGCGCGCGGCGGCCGGAAAACGAAACAGCTCGCCGATCTCGGGTGCGCGGCCCCAGGGCAGAAAGGCTTGCGCAAAGCCGGGCTGCGACTCGAGCAGCGAGGTGGCTGCCAGCCACTTGCCTTGCACCACCGGCGGCACGAGGTAGCCGCGCTCGGCAATGTCGATGGCCGGCGCCATCAGGTCGGCGAAGGGCAGCTTGCCGAAGCGATCGCTCAGCGCCACCCAGCTGCGCACGGCACCTGGCACCGTGACCGAATCGATGCCGCGCATCGGCGGCGTCGCGGCATCGGCGCCGTACTTGGCCTTGAGGTACTCGGGCGTCCAGGCCTTGGGCGCGGGACCGGAGCCGTTCAGGCCATGCAGTTCCTTGCCGTCCCACAGGATGCAGAACGCGTCGCTGCCGAGACCGTTGCTCACCGGCTCGACCAGCGTCATCACGGCTGCCGTGGCAATGGCTGCATCCACAGCGTTGCCGCCCTGCTGGAGCATGCGCAGCCCGGCTTGAGACGCCAGCGGGTGCGAGGTCGACACCACGTTGCGCGCGAAGATCGGGATGCGGGTGGAGAGATAGGGATTGCTGAAATCGAAGTTCATGTCGGCTTGTCTCGTCGTGATTTGTCTCGTCATCAGTCGTTGGTGATCTTGCGGTCGACCACGATCTTTTTCCACTTGGCAGCATCGGTGGCCACCATCTTCGCGAACTGCTCGGGCGTTCCGGCAGTGGCGGGTTCGATGCCCAGGCGCGAAAGCTTGTCTTTCAGCTCAGGGTCGGCCAAGGCTTCGTTGGCCGCCTTGTTGACGCGCGCCACGATGTCCGCCGGCAGCCCCTTCGGACCATAGAAGCCGAACCAGGTGCTCGACTCATAGCCTGGCAGAGTGTCGGCAATGGGCGGCAGCTCCGGCGCCAGCGGGCTGCGCCCCCGCGTGGTGACGCCGAGCGCGCGCAGGCGCCCGTCGCGCACGTGCGGCATGCCGGTGGGGAGCGAGTCGAACAGCACGTCGATCTTGCCGCTGATCAGGTCGGGAATGGCAAGCGCGGTGCCCTTGTAGGGAATGTGCGTGACGAACACGCCGGCCTGCGCCTTGAAGAGCTCCGCCGTGAGCTGCACGATCGTGCCGTTGCCGCTGGAGGCGTAGTTGAGCTTGCCGGGGTTCTTCTTGGCATGGTCGATCCATTCGCGCACCGTCTTCGCGGGCGAATTGACCGGCACCAGCATGATGCTGGGCGCATCGCCCACGTGCGCGATGGGCGAGAAGTCGCGCACCGTGTCGTAAGGCAGCTTGCTGGTGATGGCCGGGCCGATCGAGTGCGTGCTGGTGGTGGCCAGCAGCAACGTGTAGCCGTCGGCCGGCGCCTTGGCAACCAGGTCGGAACCGATGGCCCCGCCGGCACCCGGCTTGTTGTCGACGACCAGCGTGGTGCCGAGCTTCTCGCTCATCTTCTGCCCGAGCGTGCGCGCAAAGAGATCGGTGGCGCCGCCCGCGGGGAACGGCACGACGAGCCGCACCGGCTTGTTGGGATAGCCCTGTGCGAAGCTGGCTGTGCTCGATGCAGCCAGGCAGAGCGCTGCGGCAACCCCCTGAAGGAACTGGATTCGTTTCATGGTGCTGGATTCTGGCCCGGTGGAGAAACCCTGCATGCTATGCAGCCGCCGCGCATCAAGCCAGATAATCCACCTTATTCAACTATGAGCATGGTTTATGGCAAAGAACGCCGCCGAAGAGGTTTCGCTGCAGCAGTTGCGGGCGCTGGCGGCAGTAGCCGAAACCGGCAGCTTCACGCTGGCCGCGGAAACCCTGCAGCTGACCCAACCCGCGATCAGCCATCTGATCAAGCGCATGGAAGAAGAGATCGGGCAGCCGCTGGTGGTGCGCGGCCGCCGCATCCAGCTGACGAGCGCGGGCCAGGTGATGGTCGAAACGGCCGTGCGCGCGCTGCGGCTCATCGATGAGTCGGTAGACGCCTGCCGTTCGCAATCGCAGCTGCGCGAGGGCCGCGTGGTGCTGGCGGTGGGCCACCTCACTGCCGGTGCCCTGCTGCCGCCAATGCTCGGCCGCTTTTCGCAGAAACACCCCACCCTGGCCATCACGCTGCTCGACAGCACCGCGGAGCAGATGATTTCGCGCCTGCTCTCGCAGGAGGCCGACCTGGGATTTGGCTCGGACATCGGGCAGAAGCACTCGGAACTGGCCACCGAACCGCTCTTTACAGAGCGCATGGCGCTTTTCGTGCGCGAAGATCATCCGCTGGCGCAGCGCGTGGTGGTCGACGCCAGGCACCTGGAGGCGCTGCCCTTCATCCACGTCAACCCAGACGCCAATGTGTGGCGCTCGGTCAGCCGCCAGCTGTCGAGCGTGGCTAACGTGTACCCGCAGGTGGCGCACCACGTATCGATGTTGTCGACAGCGTTCGGCCTCATCCAGGCAGGCGCGGGCGTGGCACTGTTGCCCCGGTATGTGGAGGTGCTAATGCCCGGCAACCTGCGTGCGGTTTCGGTCACGCGCCCGACTCTGGAATACCCGGTAGTAGCCGTTCGGCTGGCCAAACACCCGCTCAGCCCCGCCGCGTTGGCCTTCCTGGCTATGGCGCGGCAGCACATGAAACCACCGAGAGCTGGCAAGCCGTAGGTTTTGTTAATTCGTATCGTGGCGCGATCAGCGTCGACATTCAGGGCGGCGCACCCGCCGACGGGGTACCTTGCTCCGCGAATGTCCCCCGGCCTGCGGCCTCCTCCTTTATTTCGCTGCGCAAGGCACCCCATCGACGTGTGCGTTGCAAAGAGCGGTCGTTGATCAGCGACGCACCAGCAGCGTGCCCAAGTGCGCAGGGCATCGGGTGCTCCGCGCAGCGAAATAAAGGAGGAGGGGCGCAGCCCCGGGGGACATTCGCGGGGGGAGTACCCGGTGGCCTGTGCACACGCCCTGAAGCAACGCCCAAAACAAAGCACGAATAAAAACGGCGCCCAAAAGGCGCCGTTTCGATAAAGCCGGAAGACCGAAATCAGTCCTCGACGAAAGCTTCTTCGCGTTTCGCCTTCACCGCCGGCAACAGCACGATCACCAGCAGCAATGCAGCGGCAAGCAGCAGTCCGAGCGAGATCGGACGCGTGACGAACACGCTCCAGTCACCGCGCGAGAGCAGCAGCGAACGGCGCAGGTTCTCTTCCATCATCGGCCCGAGAATGAAGCCCAGCAGCAACGGTGCAGGCTCGCAACCCAGCTTGAAGAAGGTGTAGCCCACAAAACCGAAGATGCCCACCATCCAGATGTCCCACGTGTTGTTGTTCGTGGAGTACACGCCAATGGCGCAGAACAGCACGATCGCGGGGAACAGGAACTTGTAAGGCACCGTCAAGAGCTTGATCCACATGCCGATCAGCGGCAGGTTCAGGATCACGAGCATTGCATTGCCGAGCCACATCGAGGCGATCAGGCCCCAGAACAGTTCGGGGTTGCTGGTCATCACCTGCGGGCCGGGCTGGATGTTGTGGATCGTCATTGCGCCCACCATCAGCGCCATCACCGCGTTGGGCGGAATACCCAGCGTGAGCAGCGGAATGAAGGAGGTTTGCGCACCGGCGTTGTTGGCCGCTTCGGGAGCTGCCACGCCGCGGATGTTGCCCTTGCCGAAGGGCACTTCGCCCGGATGCAGCTTGGTCTTCTTCTCGATGGTGTAGGCCGCAAAGGCCGACAGCAACGCACCGCCACCCGGCAGGATGCCGAGCGACGAGCCCAGTGCCGTGCCGCGCAGCACGGCCGGGATCATGCGCTTGAAGTCTTCCTTGGTCGGGAACAGGCCCGAGACCTTGGCGGTGAACACCTCGCGCTCGTCGTCGGGGCGCGAAAGGTTGGCAATGATTTCGCCGTAACCGAACACGCCCATGGCAATGGCCACAAAGCCGATGCCGTCGGTCAGTTCCGGAACGTCGAAGCTGTAGCGTGCCACGCCCGAGTTCACGTCGGTGCCCACCAGGCCGAGCAGCAGGCCCAGCACGATCATGCCGATGGCCTTGAGCAGCGAGCCCGAAGCCAGCACCACGGCGCCGATCAGGCCCAGGATCATCAGCGAGAAGTACTCGGCCGGGCCGAACTTGAAGGCCAGCTCGGTGAGCGGAGGCGCAAAGGCAGCCAGGATCAGCGTGCCGACGCAACCGGCAAAGAACGAGCCCAGGCCCGCAGCGGCGAGCGCCGGACCTGCACGGCCCTTGCGAGCCATCTGGTAGCCGTCGATCACGGTTACCACCGACGAAGATTCGCCAGGCAGGTTCACCAGAATGGCGGTAGTGGAACCGCCGTACTGCGCGCCGTAATAAATACCGGCCAGCATGATCAGCGCCGACACGGGCGGCAGCGCATACGTGGCCGGCAGCAGCATTGCGATGGTCGCAACCGGGCCGATGCCCGGCAGCACGCCGATCAGCGTGCCGAGGATACAGCCGCCCAGGCAGTACAGCAGGTTGGTGAAGGTAAAGGCAACGCCAAAACCCATCGAGAGGTGTTCGAACAATTCCATGTGAGCAGCTTTCTTCTCAACCGGTGATGAAGGTCGGCCAGACCTGGATCTGCAGCTTGAGCGCCCAGATGAATGCAACATAGCTGCCGACGGCCAGCACGGTGGCCAGGATCAGCACGGTAGGCAGCTTGTACTCGTGGCCCGCAAGGCTGGCGATGAGCACCAGCGCATAGATCGCGATGATCATTCCCATGGCCGGCACGCCGACGCTCGGCAGGCCGCCGAGCAAGATGCCGAAGGCGACGTTGGCGCCCAGGATGAAGATCACCTGCTTCCAGGCCCACTTGCCGATCTTTTCGCCGTCGGTGGTTTCAACGGTCAGGCCGCTGAACATGATCCCCAGGCCGATGACGGCCATCAGAATGCCCAACATCAACGGGAAGTAACCCGGGCCCATGCGAGCGCCGGTGCCTACGCTGTAGGTGGTGGCGCCCCATGCGAACGCCGCGCCCACTACCGTAAACATCAGGCCCGAGAAAAAGTCTTTCTGACTCTTGATTTTCACGAACAGTCTCCTCGAACAAATTTCGATGCCGGATTGTCGAGTCAGCCAGTGGTCAGCCCGATGTGGATTCCACTAACGAAAGGCCTAGGGATAACCCGAAAGACTTCACCGCACCGATTTGCGGAACGCCGGAAAACCGGCTCCGCCGGGGTTCATTCGAGGGGGGGCGTCGCGCTCAACACTTCTTCGACCGTCGTCACGCCCTCAGCCACGCGCAGCGCGCCCGCCAGGCGCAGCGGCCGCATGCCGTCGATCACCGCCTGCCGGCGAAGCCCGGCCAGATTGGGCTCCTTGTTGACCTGGCTCTTGAAGTCTTCGCTGATGCTCAGCAGTTCGTACAGGCCCATGCGGCCCATGTAGCCCGTCATCCGGCAATCGACGCAGCCCACGGGCTTGTAGGCGCGCACCGAGCCGGTGATCTGCCACGGCTTGACGATGGCTTCGAGCTTCTCGCGCGTGACCGTGTCGTCGGGCTGCTTGCAGTTGGGGCACAGCGTGCGCACCAGCCGCTGCGCCAGCACGCCCAGCATCACCGCGTTGATGAGGTACGAAGGCACGCCCAGCTCCATCAGCCGCGTGATGGCGCTCGGCGCGTCGTTGGTGTGCAGCGTGCTGAACACCAGGTGGCCGGTGAGCGCGGCCTGCACCGCCATCTCGGCCGTAGCAAGGTCGCGGATTTCGCCGACCATGATGATGTCCGGGTCCTGCCGCATCAGCGCGCGCAGGCCTTCGGTAAACCCGAAGTCCAGCTGCGGCTGCACCTGCGTCTGGTTGAACGAAGGCTCGATCATTTCGATCGGGTCTTCGACCGTGCTCACGTTGACCTCTTCGGTCGCCACGCGCTTGAGCGTGGAGTACAGCGTGGTGGTCTTGCCCGAGCCCGTGGGCCCGGTCACCAGGATGATGCCGTTGGGCCGCGTGACCAGCTGCTCCCAGCGGTGCGCGTCGTGCTGCGAAAAGCCGAGCGCGTCGAGGTCCTTCACCGCCGTGTCGGGGTCGAAGATCCGCATCACCATCTTTTCGCCGAAAGCGGTCGGCAAGGTGGAAAGCCGCATTTCGACTTCGTCGCCGCGCATGTTGCGGGTCTTGATGCGACCGTCGAGCGGGCGGCGCTTTTCGACCACGTCCATGCGGCCCAGCAGCTTGATGCGCGACACCATCGCGTTCATCACGCCCATGGGCATCTGGTAG
The DNA here is from genome assembly GCF_009755665.1 of Variovorax paradoxus. Classification (NCBI taxonomy): domain Bacteria; kingdom Pseudomonadati; phylum Pseudomonadota; class Betaproteobacteria; order Burkholderiales; family Comamonadaceae; genus Variovorax; species Variovorax paradoxus. The sequence goes on along the minus strand of NZ_CP046622.1, from coordinate 1,375,049 downwards.
GCCGGGTGCAGGATGCCGTCGATGCGAAAGCGGATCACGCCCTGCTCGCGGCGCGGCTCCAGGTGGATGTCGCTCGCGCGCTGGTCGAACGCGTATTGCCAAAGCCAGTCGACCACCTGTACCACGCTCTGGTCGTTGGCGTCGAGCTGCTTGGTGCTCTTGCCCAGTTCCACCAGCTGCTCGAAGCTCGCGCCGCCGGTGTTGCCGCCGGCCTTCTGCGCCGCGCGCACCGACTTGGCAAGCGCAAAGAATTCGGCCGTGTAGCGCTGGATGTCCGTCGGGTTGGCCACCACCCGGCGCACGGTTCGGCGCGCCTGGCGCTCCACCTCGGCAATCCAGTCGGTAAGAAACGGCTCGGCCGTGGCCACCACCACCTCGGTGGGGAGCACTTGCACGGGCAGCACCTTGTGGCGCTCGGCATAGGCCGCACTCATGGTGTCGGCCACCTTGCCCACGTCGACCTTGAGCGGATCGATGCGCAGGTAGCTGAGCCCCGCACGGCCGGCGAGCCATTGCGTGAGCATTTCAAGGTCGAGCGGCTTGCCGTCGCTTTCGCGCGTCATGGCCACATTGGCAAGGCGCACCAGGGGTGCCTGCCGGCTCTCGGCCTGGGCGCAGCGCGCAATGGTGCGCTTGGCCTCCACCGGCGAGATCACGCCGTCGGCGGCAAGCCATTCGATGAGGCGGCGCAGGTCGAGCGGACCTTCGTGGGGGGGATGCGAAGATTTGGATGCGGAAGCAGCGGGAACAGCGCTCATGAGCCGGAAGGTCGGGTGAGAGTGGGATTCAGCGGTTTGAACACACGCAGCCATTTAGGCGCGGGCAGGCCCCATCGAGTCTGGATCGTTTGGGCGCGCTCGGCAAGGGCTTCGCGCTTCGGACGGCTTGGCATGCGCTGCGCCAGCACCACCGTGTTGCCTTCGCGCGTCGGCTTGAAGGCCCACACCGCATCGGCACCGAATGCGCCGGCAATTTTCTCGAGGCTGCGTTCGTAGCTCGACGATCGGCCGAAGAGGTTGACCGTCATGCTGCCGTCTTCAGTGAGCAATGCGCGGCAATCGGCGTAGAAATCTTCGCTGTCGAGCACCGGTGCGGCGGCCTCGTGGTCGTACAGGTCGACCTGCAACGCGTCGACCGTGCCCTGCCACTCGGGCTTGCGAATTTCGAGCGCCGCATCGGCAATGACCACGCGCAGCTTCGGGTCGTCCGCCGGCAGCTTGAACCAGCCGCGGCACGCCGACACCACCTGCGGGTTCAGCTCGACCGCGGTGGTGCGCATGCGCAAGGTCTTGCGGCAGAACTTGGTGAGCGTGGCCGCGCCAAGCCCCAGCTGCATCGCGTGGCGGCTCGCCACGCTTTTCGCATCGGCGAACAGCAGCCAGGCCATCATGCGCTGAACGTATTCGAGTTCGATCTCGAACGGCGCGTCGAGCTTCATCGAGCCTTGGACCCATTCGGTGCCCAGGTGCAGGTAGCGGATGTCGCCCCAGTCGGAAAAATTGACTTCAGGAAGGACGGGGGATTTGCTCGTGGCCATCAGATGAGTTGGTGGGCGCCGAAGACCTCGCGCCAGGCCGCGAGCTTGCGCTCGAAGCTCCAGGACGCATTGGCGGGGCTGGTGGAAGGCAGCTGGTAGACCGGCACGCCCAGGGTGCGCGTGTGGCGCGCATGCTTGAAGCTCTCGCCGCCGTTGTGGGCAATGGCGGCGAGCTTCGGCAGATGCAGGCCGGCAATGTCGTTGGCAACGGGTGCGCGAATGGCCGAGTCGAGGCTGCCCTCGCGCTCGCAGGCGGCATACACGTCCCACACGCCCAGGCCGCGCGCGAGCAACCACCTCTTCTTTTCGGGATAGCTGTCTGCGCCGACCGGGAGGGGGTGTTGGGGCCAAACGGCTTGCAAGATTTTCCAGAACTGATTTTGCGGATGCGCATAGTACTGCTGCTGCTCGAGCGAGCGAACGCCCGGGAAGCTTCCGAGGATCAGCACCACGGTGTCCGGCGAGACGACGGGTGCCAAGCCGGTAAGCACTGCGCTTGTGGAGTCAGGTGCGGTTGGTGGTTTCATGAACAGCCTCTATCTTGGCACTGTCGGTAATGTCGATCGCCCATGAAAAAACCCGCCGTAGCGGGTTTTGCGGAAGGCGGGCGCCGGTTATTTCTTGGCGGCTTCGTGTTCGGCGGTGCCGGGCACCTTTTCGCCGATGGCCTTGCCGGTGCTGCGCATGCCGTCGGCCGTCTTGTGGCCGGCGGTTTCAACCGCGTCACCCGTCTTGGCGGCCACGTTCTTGGTGGCATTGGTGGCCTTCTTGGTGGTCCGCTTGGTTGCGTCCCATGCCTTCTTGGTGCCGCGTTCGGTGGCGTTCACGGCCTTCTTGGTGGTGGTCTTGGTGGCATCGACTGCGTCCCTGCCGGCTTCCTTCACCTTTTCGGTGGTGGTGGGTTCGGCGGTGGTCGTTGCGGGTGCCGCGGTTGTCGCGGTTTGGGCCACGGCGGAAACGCCGATGGAAGCAAGCGCGAGGGCCAGCACGACGGGCACGGTGCGAACGAAAGATGTGGTCATGTAAAGACTCCTTTTTTGGATGAAGTGTCGGAGTGACGAACTTGCCACTGAACAAACAACGCCACTTCGAACACCGAGGATGACAGCAAAAATACGGCCTCCGGTTGCACAAGCGCAAGTCGGGGCGTCGGCCTACGTGCGCTGCGGCCGCCCCTCCGACAACGAGAGAAGGCTTTCAAGCCGTGGCATGGCTTGCAGCGCATTCCGGGTCGTGACCGCAGCCAGTTCGTCGATGCCGATACCGCGCAATTGCGCCACCACTTCGGCAATGCGCGGCAGTTCGCCAGGCTCGTTGCGGCCCTGCGCCTCACCGGCCGCGCGCTGCGCCTGCGTGCGGTAGATCCAGTGCGGTTGAATGTCCGGCGCATCGGTTTCCATCACCATCGATTCGAGCGGCAGCGTGGCCGCCAGCCGCCGCAACTGCAGCGCGCGATCGAAGGTCACCGCACCACCGAACCCCAGCTTCAGGCCGATCTCGATGCAGGCCTTGGCCTGCTGCTCGCTGCCGTTGAATGCATGGGCAATGCCCCGCCACGGCTGGCCGCCCGCTGTCTGCCGCAAATGCTTGAGCACCTTGTCGACCGAGCGGCGCACATGAATGAGCACCGGCAGGTCGTGCTTGCGCGCGAGTTGCAACTGAGTGTGAAAAAAGTGCTGCTGCTTGTCGCTGTCCAGCCCCTCGACGAAGTAGTCGAGGCCGATTTCGCCGACCGCAACCAGCCGCGAGTCGCCGCGGCGCGTGGACAACTCGGTATCGAGCGCCTCCAGGTCGGCCTCTTGCGCATTGCCGGTGCACAGGGGGTGAATTCCGAGTGCATAGGCATCGCTCTGCACATGCGCCAGCTCGCGCACGGTTGCAAAGTTGAAGGCGGCAACCGCCGGAATGACGCACAGCGCCACGCCCCGTTCCGCAGCGCGGGCACGGATGAGCGGCATTTCCGCACCGAATTCGGGCGCGTCCAGATGGCAGTGGGTGTCGATGAATACAGCCATGGCGAGATGATGCCCGAAGGGATGCAAGGCAGAAGAAAGCGTGCTACTGTGAACCCCTCGCCCGTCATCCCTTGCCGGAGGTGTTTCGATGCGCAGGCCCGCCTTCTACAGCCGTTCGCCCCGCACGCTGCCTCAGGCGGCCGATTCCGCGGCCGCCGATCAGGCCGAGCCGTCGCCCGAAGGCGGAGGCAATGGCGCGCCGCCGGATTCACCCGTTTCTCCACCGCAAGGCAAGCCGCGCTGGCAGCCCGGCCGCCGGAGTTTTGCGTTTCTGGTGGTGCTGTGCGCCATCGCGGTCGGCAGTGCATGGTGGCCGCGCCAAGGTGCCAGGGCGCTGACGCAGAAAGACATCGACTCGGCTGTGCTGCGCACGCTGCAAACCAACACGCTGCCCTCTCCCGCCGCCAAGGCGGCCGAGATCGTGCGGCCTTCGGTGGTGCGCGTGGTCGGCTATGGCCCCGAGAAAGCGACGCCCGAGGCCAAGACCCAGAAGCGCGGGCGCAATCTTGCCAAGGGCAAGCCGCCTGAAGCCGATCCGCCGCCAGGCGAAACCGAACGCGGCGTGGGCACCGGCGTAGTCATCGTCGACAAGGGCGTCATCCTCACCAACCTGCACGTCGTGGCCGGCGCCGAAACCATCAAGGTCACCTTCTCCGACGGCCTCGAAGCCGTGGCCACCATCACCGGCGTACAGCCCGAGAACGATCTTGCGGTGCTGCAGGCCCAAAAGATTCCCGACGACCTGATTCCCGCCGTGATGCGCTCGACGGCCGACCTGCAATCCGGCGACCAGGTGGCTGCGGTCGGCTTTCCATTCGGCATCGGTCCTTCGGTTTCGGCGGGCGTGGTGTCGGGCCTGAAGCGCTCGTTCCGCTCGCCCGAAGGCAAGCAGGAACTGGGCAACCTGATCCAGTTCGACGCGGCGGCCAACCCCGGGAATTCGGGCGGACCGCTGATCAACATGGACGGCGAGGTGCTCGGCATCGTCACCGCCATCCTCAATCCCACGCAGCAGCGCACTTTCATAGGCATCGGGTTTGCCGTGCCCATAGAGAACGCAGCCTCCGCCGCCGGCTCGCCGCCGTTCTAGCAGCCTGACGGAGAACCGCCCCTTGCTTTTCGATTGATTACAGAGAGGCCATCGCATGAGCACCGAGACCCCGTTTTCCACGTCTTCCGCCACGGCCGAGCTGATGGAGCAGATCCTCTACGAGGTCAAGCGCGTCGTGGTGGGCCAGGACCGCTTCCTGGAGCGCGTGATGGTCGCCATGCTCGCGGGCGGCCACCTGCTGGTCGAAGGCGTGCCGGGTCTTGCGAAAACCCTCACCATCAAGACGCTGGCCGACACTGTGCGCGGCCAGTTCAAGCGCATCCAGTTCACGCCCGACCTGGTGCCGGCCGACCTGGTGGGCACGCGCATCTACAACCAGAAGACGGGCGAGTTCAGCACCTCGCTCGGCCCGGTGTTCGCCAACCTGCTGCTGGCCGATGAAATCAACCGCGCGCCGGCCAAGGTGCAGAGTGCGCTGCTCGAAGTGATGCAGGAGCGCCAGGTCACCATTGCGGGCGAAACGCACAGGGTGCCGCGCCCGTTCCTCGTCATGGCCACGCAGAACCCCATCGAGACCGAGGGCACCTATCCGCTGCCCGAGGCGCAGGTCGACCGCTTCATGATGAAAGTGCTGGTCGACTACCCGAGCGACGAGGAAGAGTTCGTCATCGTGCAGCGCGTGATCGGCACGATGGTCGAGGTCAACCCGGTGGCTACCACCGAGCAGCTCGCGGCCCTGCAGGCCGAGGCGCGGCGCGTGTATGTCGACCCGTCGCTCATCCAGTACGCGGTAAAGCTCGTATCGGCCACGCGCACGCCCGACAAGCACGGCCTGAAGGACATGCACCGCTTCATCACCTTCGGCGCCAGCCCGCGCGCGAGCATCAGCCTCACCGAAGGCGCGCGCGCTCTTGCCCTGCTGCGCGGCCGCAGTTACGCGCTGCCTGAAGACATGACCGCGCTGGTGCCCGACGTGCTGCGCCACCGTGTGACGCTTTCCTACGAAGGCCTGTCCGAAGGCCTCACACCCGATGGCCTGATCGAGAAGATCATGAAGGCTGTTCCCGCTCCCCCAAAACCTCTTGAACATGAAAAGCTGGTGGCGTAAGGCCCCCGCGGCCGCCAACGACGAACGGCTCAATGCACAGGCCGGCGGAGCGGAACGCGCGCTGCGCCGGCTCGAATGGACCGTCATCCGCCGGCTCGACGGCCTGCTGCAGGGCGACTACCGCACGCTGATGCGCGGCACCGGGCTCGACCTGGCCGACCTGCGCGAATACCAGCACCACGATGACGTGCGCCACATCGACTGGAACGTCACCGCCCGGCTGCAGACGCCGCATGTGCGCGTTTTCACCGAAGACCGCGAGATGTCCGCGTGGTTCGTGCTCGACCTGAGCCGCTCGGTCGACTTCGGTTCCGGCCTGAAGGCCAAGCGCGAGATCTCGGCCGGCTTCGTCGGCGTGCTCGCGCGCCTGCTCACGCGCCATGGCAACCGGGTCGGGGCGCTGGTCTACGGGAGCGACCTCGAGGCGGTGATTCCGCCGCGCAGCGGCCGCCGGCACGTGCTGCACCTGCTGCACGCCATGGAGCGCCGCGCCGACAAGATCGAAAAAGCACCCACGCAAAAAGGCATGACGCGCCTGGCCGACCTGCTGAAGTCGGCCGCCACGCTGATGCCGCGCCGCTCCACCGTTTTCGTGGTGTCCGACTTCTTGAGCGAGCCCGGCTGGGAGCGCCCGCTCGGCCAGTTGGTGCAGCGGCATGAAGTGATTGCCGTGCGCCTGTTCGACCCGCTCGAGCTCGAACTGCCCGACCTGGGCCTGGTGCCGCTGCGCGATGCCGAAACCGGCGAGCAGCTATGGGTCGACACTCACGATGCCGGTTTTCGCAAGCGCTTCGCCCGCCTGGCGGCCGAGCGCGAAGCAACGCTGCGCGCCTCGCTCGCGAAGGCCGGCGTCGATGCACTTGAGCTTTCGACCAGCGACGACCTGGTGGAAGCCATCGTACGTTTTGCCGACATGCGCAAGCGCCGCACGCGCATCGGCTCGGGCAGCATGAAGGCGGTGGCAGCATGACATTTCTCTGGCCTCAATTCCTCTGGTTGCTGGCGGCCTTGCCGCTGCTGGTGCTGCTCTACATCTGGCTGATCCGCCGCAAGAAGAAGCTTGCGGTGCGCTATGCCAGCCTCTCGATCGTGCGCGAGGCCATGGGCGCCGGCCAGAGCGTCAGGCGGCATATTCCGCCGTTCCTCTTTCTGCTGGCCATGGCGGCAATGCTGGTGGCCGCCGCCCGGCCGATGGCGGTGGTGCTGCTGCCCTCCAACCAGCAGACCATCATCCTCGCGATGGACGTGTCCGGCAGCATGCGGGCTGCCGACGTGCTGCCCAACCGGCTGGTTGCCGCGCAGGAAGCCGCCAAGAGCTTCATCAAGGACCTGCCGCGCCATGTGAAGGTGGGCATCGTGGCATTCGCGGGCAGTGCCCAGGTGGCGCAGTTGCCCACCACCAACCATGACGACCTGATCACCGCGATCGACAGCTTCCAGCTGCAGCGCGCCACGGCCACGGGCAATGCCATCGTGGTGTCGCTTGCCACGCTGTTCCCTGATGCGGGCATCGACGTTTCGCAGTTCAGCGCACCCAGCCGCCAGCGCGGCACGCCCATCGACCAGACCGAAAAGCAGGCCAAGGAGTTCACACCCGTGGCGCCGGGCTCCTACACCTCGGCCGCGGTCATCATGCTGACCGACGGCCAGCGCACCACCGGCGTCGATCCGCTCGATGCCGCCAAGGCGGCGGCCGACCGCGGCGTGCGCATCTACACGGTGGGCGTGGGCACGGTCGACGGCGAAACCATCGGCTTCGAAGGCTGGTCGATGCGCGTGCGGCTCGACGAGGAAACGCTCAAGGCCGTGGCCAACAAGACCAATGCCGAGTACTTCTATGCGGGCACCGCCGCCGACCTGAAGAAGGTGTACGAGACGCTGAGTTCCAAGCTCACGGTCGAGAAGAAGGAAACCGAGGTCTCGGCGCTCTTTGCATTGGGCGCGGCCATTCTCACGCTGCTGTCGGCGGGTCTCTCGCTGCTCTGGTTCAATCGGATTCTTTAGCTCCGGCCCTGGCGGTGGCCGGCAGGCCGGCGAGCACCTCGCGCAAAATTTCCTCGGACAAGGCCTCGTCGTCCATGGCGCGGGCCAGCACCACGCCGCCGTACATCGACGCCAGGATGCGAATCGCGTCGCCGCGGGCGGTCTTCTTCGACCGCCACGGAAACTTGCTGGCGAACCGGTCGATCAGCACCTTGAAGTAGGCGGTCAGCGGCGCCCCAATGGCTTGCTCGCTCCCCGGCTGGCCCGCATGCGCGGCAAACGCCGCCACGAGGCAACCACCGGCGCGGCTGTCGCGATGCTCAGGGCTCAGGTAGCTCCGCACATAGGCGCGCATGCCTTCGGGCGTCTTGCCGGCCTCCTCCAGATAGGCGAGCGCGGCATCCCCGGAGTAGGCGATGCACTCCGCCATCAGCGCTTCCTTCGAGTCGAAGTGGTTGTAGAACGGCCCGTGCGTGAGCCCGGTGGCTTTCATGATCTCGCTCACGCTCACGCCGTCGAAGCCGCGCTCCTTGAAGAGGCGCGAGGCCTCGGCAAGGATCTTCTGGTGCTTTTCGGCGGTTTCCGCTGCGGGGTATCGCATGTGACCTCTTTCTGTTCCGGGGTACTTCAAGGCATGGCTTGACGCTAAGCATGATACCCATCATGCTTCGACACCTCAAACATGATGGTCATCATGCTTGCAGTAGAAATGGCTTTCCAACCTACCTTTTGAACGGATTCGAAATGAGCGAACAAGCAACCCTTGGCACCGCCGTCGTCACCGGCGCCTCCGCCGGCCTCGGCAAGATCTACGCAGACCGCCTGGCCCGCCGCGGCCACGACCTGCTGCTGGTGGCGCGCCGCGCCGACCTGCTGGAGGAAGTCGCGGCCGGGCTGCGCGCCAAGTACGGCGTCAAGGTGCAAACGCTCGCAGCCGACCTGGCCACCGCCGGCGACCTGGAGCGCGTGTCCAAGGCCGTTGCCACCGATCCGTCGGTCACGCTGCTGATCAACAACGCCGGCCTCTCCACGCTTGCACCGGTCGCGCTGACCACGAGCGCGCAGCTGCAGAGCATGCTCGACGTGAACATCAATGCCCTCGCTCACCTGAGCCATGCCGCACTGACCGCATTCAAGGCGCGCAACCGCGGCACGCTGGTGAACATCGGCTCGGTGCTCGGCTTCTACACGCTGCCGATCAGCAGCATCTACAGCGGCACCAAGGCCTTCGTGGTCGCGTTCACGCGCGGGCTGCAGGAAGAGGTGGCGGGCACCGGCGTGAAGGTGCAACTGGTGCTGCCGGCAGCCACGGCCACCGACATCTGGGAGCTTTCAGGCGTGCCGGTGTCGGCGCTGGCCGAGGGCACGGTCATGCAGGCCGAAGAATGTGTGGACGCCGCGCTGGCCGGCCTTGACCTGGGCGAAGCGATCACGCTGCCGTCGGTGAACGACGCCGCCCTGCTCACCGGCTTTACCGATGCGAGCGCCAAGCTGTTCGGCGCTTCGCAGACCAGCAAGCCGGCCGCGCGCTACCTGGCGACAGCCTGATCGGCCTGCGCGGGCATCGCCGCCTGGTCCGGCGACTTCACCGCGCCGATGCCCCCAAGGAACAAGTCGGCCACGATCGGCGCAATCGCTGCGTGGTCGAGCTTTCCGCCGGGCTTCATCCAGGTGAACATCCAATTGATCATGCCGAACAGCAGCATGGTCAGCGGCTTGGCGAGGTCGTCGCTCGGCGCGCCGGGCCGGAGCGCCGAGACGGCGCGCGCAAAGCCCGCGACCACCTCGCGCTCCTTGTCGAGCACGCGCTCGCGGTCTTCCTCTTCGAGAAAGCGCACGTCGTCGGTCAGCACCCGGTGCGCGTCCTGCGCGCCGGCGTATTCCTCGACGATGCGGTAGATGAAGCGGCGCAGCCGCTCTTCATCGGTGTGCGTCGACGCTTCTTCCTCGGCCACCAGCGCCGCGAGCTTCGACACGTGCGTCTCGGCGATGCTGATCAATAGGCTGCTCTTGTCCTTGTAATAGTGATAGAGCGTGGCCTTGGAGAGGTTGCAGGCTTCGGCCACCTGGTTCATCGAGGTGGCGGGATAGCCGCGGCGCGCGAACAGTTGGGCGGCCTGCGCAAGGATGAACTCGCGCTGGTCGTCGTAGGTGGCGGATCTTCCACGCGGCATCGGGTCTTCTTTCTTCCTTGATTGGAGTTGCGGGCAACCCGCGATCTTGCATGAAGCGCGCCGCTAGCCGCGCCGGGTCGCAATCAGCGAACGCACATCGGAGGCCGGTAGCCGCGGCCTGCCGGGCTCCATCTGCCGCAGCGGTGCCACCTCGTGCAGGCTGGCCAGGCTGCGAACCGTCAGCGCCTGGTAGGTCTGCGTGCCCTCGAGCTTCCAGGCAATTTCCTCCTCGCTCAGCATCTTCTTCACCTTGGCGGGAATGCCCGCGACCAGCGACCGCGCGGGCACCTTCATGCCGGCCGGCACAAAGGCGCAGGCCGCCACGATCGCCTGCTCGCCGATTTCGGCTTCGTCCATCACCACCGCGTTCATGCCCACGAGCGCGTCACGCCGCACGATGCAGCTGTGCAGGATTGCGCCGTGGCCGATGTGGCCGTTGACCTCGACCACCGTGTCCTGGTCCGGAAAGCCGTGGATGCAGCAATGGTCCTGCACGTTGGAGCCCTCCTCCAGCACGATGCGCCCGAAGTCCCCGCGCAGGCTCGCGCAGGGCCCCACATAGCAGTTGGCACCCACGATCACGTCACCGATCAACACGGCACTCGGATGCACATAGGCCGTGGGGTCGACGACGGGTATCACGCCGTCGATGGAATAGCTTGGCATTCGGTCGGTCTCCTTTTTTTCCAGGGGCTCAGGGTTTGCCCTTAATCAACCCCGCTTGTGCCGGATTCAAGGTCGATCCTAAAATCTACCGTCCGGTCGGTCAATAGTGTTTGCACGCCGATTTCGCCAAAACAAGGATGAGAGACAAGCCCATGCCAGAACCTTTAGTTCTCACCAGTGATGCCGGCGCCGTCCGCACGTTGAGCCTCAATCGCCCCGCTGCGCTCAACAGCTTCACGACGGAAATGCATGCCGAGCTGATGGCCGCACTGGAACTCGCAGCCCAGGACGACAGCGTGCGCTGCGTGGTGCTCACGGGCGCCGGCCGTGCGTTCTGCGCCGGGCAGGACCTGGCCGATCCCTCGGTCGCACCCGACCCGACGCCTGGCGCCGCTCCCAAGGACCTGGGCCACGTCATCTCCACTTATTACGCCCCGCTGGTCGAGCGCCTGCGCTCGATGCCGGTGCCGGTGATCGCAGCCGTCAACGGCGTGGCCGCCGGAGCGGGCGCCAACCTTGCGCTGTGCTGCGACCTGGTAGTGGCCGCGCGCTCGGCGAGCTTCATCCAGGCCTTCACCAAGATCGGCCTCGTGCCCGACACGGGCGGCACGTGGTTGCTGCCCCGGCTCGTGGGCTCGGCGCGGGCGCTCGGCATCGCGATGCTGGGCGACAAGCTCCCTGCCGAGGAAGCCGCGCGCATCGGGCTGATATGGCAGTGCGTGGACGACGCGGCACTGGCCGACACAACGGCCTCACTCGCATCGAAACTCGCCGCAATGCCCACCCGCGCCCTGGTCGCGACGCGGCAAGCCATGGCTTCGGCGCAGAACATGGACCTGGACACTGCGCTCGCCGAAGAAGCACGCATCCAGCGCGAGCTAGGCAACGCCGCCGACTACCGCGAAGGCGTGGACGCTTTTCGTGCCAAGCGTGCACCGGTGTTCAAGGATCGCTGAGATGACCGACACCACCCGCACCCCCCAACAAACAGCCGAATACGTCCGCGACGGCATGTTCGCGAACGACAACGCCACCAAGGCTCTCGGCATGCGCATCGTCGAAGTCGCCCCCGGCCAAGCGACCCTGCAGATGCAGGTGCGCCAAGACATGCTCAACGGCCATGCCATCTGTCACGGCGGCTTCATGGCCACGCTGGCCGATTCCACCTTTGCCTTCGCCTGCAACTCGTACAACGAGCTTACGGTGGCCTCGGGCTTTTCGATCGACTTCATCGCACCGGCACACGAAGGCGATGTGCTCACCGCGCGCTGCTTCGAGGTTTCGAAGGCTGGGCGCACCGGCGTCTACGACACCGAAATCACCAACCAGCGTGGCGAGCGCGTCGCCATTTTTCGCGGACGTTCATACACCGCCAAGGGCCGCCCCGCCGTTGCAGCCTGAGGAGACACAAGCACCATGACAGCCAGACACCCCGCTCCCGGCGAGCTCGAGCCCATCGAAACCGCCAGCCGCGATGAAATTGCCGCCCTGCAGCTCAGCCGCCTGCGCGCCACGCTGCAACGCGCGTATGACAACGTGCCGCACTACCGCAAGGTCTTCGATGCCAAGGGCGTGCATCCGGATGATCTGAAGTCCCTCGCCGACCTGTCGAAGTTTCCGTTCACCGTAAAGAGCGACCTGCGCGACAACTATCCCTTCGGCATGTTTGCGGTGCCGCGCGCGCAGGTAGCGCGCATCCATGCCTCGTCGGGCACCACCGGCAAGCCGACCGTGGTGGGCTACACGCTGAAAGACATCGACACCTGGGCCGACCTCGTCGCACGCTCGATCCGCGCCGCGGGCGGCCGGCCGGGCGACATGGTGCATGTGTCCTACGGCTACGGCCTCTTCACCGGCGGCCTGGGCGCCCACTACGGCGCCGAGCGCGCGGGCTGCACCGTCATCCCCATGTCCGGTGGGCAAACCGAAAAGCAGGTGCAGTTGATCCAGGACTTCAAGCCCGACATCATCATGGTCACGCCCAGCTACATGCAGGTGATCATCGAGCAGTTCGAGCGCCAGGGCCTCGATGCGAAAAACAGTTCGCTCAAGATCGGCATCTTCGGCGCCGAGCCCTGGACCGAGGCCATGCGCCGCGACATCGAGGGCAAGGCCGGGCTGGACGCGGTCGACATCTACGGCCTTTCCGAAGTGATGGGCCCCGGCGTGGCCAGCGAATGCGTCGAGAGCAAAGACGGCCCGGTGATCTGGGAAGACCACTTCTACCCCGAGATCATCGACCCCGACACCGGCGAGCTCAAGGCCGACGGCGAAGAAGGCGAACTGGTCTTCACCTCGCTCAGCAAAGAGGCCATGCCCATCGTGCGCTATCGCACACGCGACCTCACGCGCCTGCTGCCGCCCACCTCGCGGTCGTTCCGCCGCATGGGCAAGATCGTCGGGCGCAGCGACGACATGATGATCATCCGCGGCGTGAACGTGTTTCCCACGCAGGTCGAAGAAGTCGTGCTGGCACACGAGCGCCTCTCCGGCCTCTACCAAGTGCATGTGCGCCGCGAAGGCCTGCTCGACGAGGTCGAGGTGCATTGCGAGCTCGACCACCGCAACGCCGCCATTGACGAGGCCGAACGCAAGGCCATCGCAGGCTGGGTGCAGGACCGCGTGAAGACCCTGGTCGGCATTTCGACCACGGTGCGCGTGTTCGACCCCGATTCCATCGAACGCACGCAGACGGGCAAGGCTCGCCGCGTGATCGACACACGGCCGCGCTGAACGCGCGCCGTTTCAAACCTCTTTGCAAAGGACACGCACATGTACACCCAGGCAATGGACACCATGGGCAAAGACGCGGGCGACGACGGCAAGAAAAAGGCCGTGCGCTCCGCCGACGAGATGCGGCTCGAGGAACGCTTCGACGCCCATATCGATGCCGGCGACTTCATCGAGGCAAAAGACTGGATGCCCGAGCACTACCGCAAGACGCTGGTGCGCCAGATCAGCCAGCACGCGCACTCCGAAATCGTCGGAATGCTGCCCGAAGGCAACTGGATCGGCCGCGCGCCCACCCTCAAGCGCAAGGCGATCCTGCTGGCCAAGGTGCAGGACGAAGGCGGCCACGGCCTCTACCTGTACGCCGCCGCCGAAACGCTGGGCACCTCGCGCGACCAGATGTTCGATGCGCTGCACAGCGGCAAGGCCAAGTACAGCTCGATCTTCAACTACCCCACGCTCACCTGGGCCGACATGGGCACCATCGGCTGGCTGGTCGACGGCGCGGCCATCATGAACCAGGTGCCGATCTGCCGCTGCTCGTATGCGCCTTATGCACGCGCCATGGTGCGCATCTGCCGCGAGGAGAGCTTTCACCAGCGCCAGGGCTACGAAGCCCTGCTGACCATGATGACGCATGGCACGGAGGCGCAAAAGGCGATGGTGCAGGACGCGGTCAACCGCTGGTGGTGGCCCTCCATCATGATGTTCGGCCCACCGGACGACCAGTCGCCCAACTCGGCGCAGTCGATGCGCTGGGGAATCAAGCGCTTCAGCAACGACGAGCTGCGCCAGAAGTTCATCGACGCCGCCGTGGAGCAGGCGCGCATTCTCGGCGTGACCCTGCCCGACCCCGACCTGAAGTGGAACGAAGAGCGCCAGGCGCACGACTTCGGAAAGATCGACTGGAGCGAATTCTGGCGCGTGGTGGGCGGCGACGGCCCCTGCAACCGCGAGCGCCTGCAGGCCCGCGTCGATGCCTGGGAAGAAGGCGCCTGGGTGCGCGAAGCCGCCATGGCCCACGCCAACAAGCAACCGATGAAGGAGGCCGCATGAGCGCCGAACAGAAACAAGAGTGGCCCCTTTGGGAAGTGTTTGTGCGCAGCAAGGCCGGCCTCGACCACAAGCATTGCGGCAGCCTGCACGCGGCCGATCCGAAGATGGCGATACAGATGGCCCGCGACGTGTACACGCGCCGGCAGGAAGGCAGCAGCATCTGGGTGGTGCGCTCGGACCAGATCGTGGCGAGCGACCCCGGGGACAAGGACATGTTCTTCGACCCGGCGGAGGACAAGGTGTATCGGCATCCCACCTTCTATGCGCTGCCGAAATCCGTGGACCACATGTAGGCGGCCGCGATGCAAGCATCCATAGAACTGAACCGCACCCCCACGGTGCAATACCTGCTGCGCATCGGCGACACCTGCCTGGTGCTCGCGCAACGCCTCGGCGAATGGTGCGGTCATGCGCCCGTGCTGGAAGAGGACATTGCCATGGCCAACATCGCGCTCGACCTGGTCGGCCAGGCCCGCGCGCTGCTCACGCATGCCGGCAAGCTCGAAGGACAAGGCCGAGAACACGACGAAGACCAGCTTGCCTACCTGCGCGACGAACGCGACTACTTCAATCTCACGCTGGTCGAACTGCCGCGCGGCGACTTCGCCTTTGCCGTGGTGCGCAACACCATGGTCGCCACGCTGCTCAAGCTGCTTTGGCAACGCCTTGCCGCTTCGAGCGATGCCGAGGTGGCCGCCATCGCCGGCAAAGCCGTGAAGGAGGCACGCTATCACCAACAGCATTCGGGCGACTGGGTGGTTCGGCTCGGCGACGGCACCGAGGAATCGCGCCGCCGCACCGAGCGCGCCTTGAAACAGCTCTGGCTCTACATGCCCGAGCTGTTCGAAAGCGACGCGGTCGACGAAGCAGCCAGTGCCAGCGGCCTTGGCCCGGCGTGGAGTGAATTGCGCGAGCCGTGGCTCTCCGAGATGCAGCAGGTGCTCGATGCCGCCGGCCTCGCAATGCCGCAGGAAGCCGCCTTTCGCAGCACCGGCAAGCAGGGCGTGCACAGCGAGCACATGGGCTACATCCTGGCCGAGATGCAGCACCTGCAGCGCTCTTATCCGGGAGGCGTGTGGTGAACGCCGTCGCATCGCGCGTCGATGCGGCGTGGGCCGTGCTGCACACGGTGCTTGACCCCGAAGTACCGGCCGTGTCGGTCTGCGACCTTGGCATCGTGCGCGAGGTGATCGAGCATGACGATGGACTGGAGATCGTGCTCACGCCCACCTACTCCGGCTGCCCCGCCACCGAAGCGATCGAGCACGACGTGCTCGCAGCCATCGAACAGGCAGGCCTTGGCCACGCACGCGCCACGCTGCGCCGAGCGCCGGCATGGAGCAGCGACTGGATCAGCGACGAAGGCCGCGCCAAGCTCAAGGCCTACGGCATCGCGCCGCCTGCGCATCTCACGCCGGAGGCAGCAGCCAATACCGCAATGCCCATCCGCCTCTTCGGTCGCATGGCCGGCGGCGAACGCATCGCCTGCCCACGCTGCGCGAGCGAACGCACCGAACGCCTCTCCGCCTTCGGCTCCACCGCTTGCAAGGCGCTCTACCGCTGCATGGCCTGCCGCGAACCCTTCGAACATTTCAAGCCGATCTGACAAAGCGATGAGCACCCTCTTCCACCCGCTGCGCGTGAAGGCCATCGAGCCCGACACGGCCGAGGCCGTCATCGTCTCGTTCGAGGTACCGGCCGACCTGCGGGAAACCTTCGGCTTCACCCAGGGCCAATACCTCACGCTGCGCCGCGACATCGACGGGCAGGACCTGCGCCGCTCGTATTCGATCTGCGCCGGGCTCGACGACGGCGAGCTGCGCGTCGGCGTGCGCAAGGTGCGCGGCGGCGTTTTCTCCAACTGGATCAACGCGCATCTGCAGCCCGGCGACACCGTGCAGGTGATGGCGCCGCAGGGCCGCTTCTTCGTGCCCATCGAACCCGGCGCCGCGCGCCACCATGTCGGCATTGCGGGCGGCAGCGGCATCACGCCGATTCTCTCCATCATGAAGACCGTGCTGGCGCGCGAGCCCTTGAGCCGCTTCACCCTGATCTACGGCAACCGGCAGCTGCAATCCACGATGTTCAAGGAAGAAATCGAGGACCTGAAGAACCGCTATATGACTCGGCTCGTGCTGCACCATGTGTTCTCCGACGAGCACACCGATTCGCCGCTGGGCCACGGCGTGATGAACCGCGAAAAGATCGGCGAGTTTCTGCAGACAGTAGTTCCCGCCAAGGGCATCGGCCATGTCTACGTTTGCGGGCCGTTCCAGATGAACGACGAGGCCGAGGCGGCGCTGCTCGCCGCGGGCGTGCCCGAGGAGCGAATCCACATCGAGCGCTTTGGTGTTGCGCTGCCCTCCGCCACGTCGGCGGGCCAGGTGGGCGCGGTGGTGCATGAGGCCTTGCCCGGCGATGCCAAGCAGGCGCGCATCACCATCGTGCGGGACGGCCTGCAGCGCGAAATCGCCTTTACCGAAGGCCAGCCGAGCATTCTCGATGCGGCCTCGGCAGCGGGCCTCGAAGTGCCCTTCTCATGCACCTCCGGCGTGTGCGGCACCTGCCGCGCCAAGCTGGTGGAGGGGGAAGTCCGCATGGAAAGAAATTTTGCGCTCGACAAGAATGAAGTGGCGGCAGGATTCGTGCTGACCTGCCAGGCGCACCCCCTCACCGAACGCGTCACCCTGTCGTTCGACGAGCGCTGACACAACAACGATTTTTCAACCCGGAGACAAACCAAAATGAAATTCTTCAAGCCCCTGGTGATTGCCGCGCTGTGCGCCACAGCCGCCGTGGCATGGGCCGATGTGAACGTCGGCGTGACGCTCTCGGCCACCGGCCCGGCCGCCTCGCTCGGCATTCCCGAGAAGAACACCATCGCGCTGATGCCCAAGACCATCGGCGGCCAGAAGATCAACTACATCGTGCTGGACGACGCCTCCGACACCACGGCCGCCGTCGCCAACACGCGCAAGCTCATCGCCGAGAACAAGGTCGATATCGTGCTGGGCTCCACCACCACGCCCAACTCGCTCGCAATGATCGACGTGGTGAGCGAAGCCAAGACGCCGATGATTTCCATCGCCGCCTCGGCCCGCATCGTCGAGCCGATGGATGCCAAGAAGCAGTGGGTCTTCAAGACCCCACAGAACGACATCATGATGTCGCTGGCCATTGCCGAGCACATGGCCACCAGCGGCGTGAAGACGGTGGCGTTCATCGGCTTTTCCGACGCGTACGGCGAAGGCTGGTCGCAAGAGTTCGCGAAGGCGGCCGAGCTGAAGAAGCTCAAGATCGTGGCCAACGAGCGCTATGCGCGCACCGACACTTCCGTGACCGGCCAAGCCCTGAAGATCATGGCGGCCAAGGCCGACGCGGTGCTGGTCGCGGGTTCGGGCACGCCGGCCGCGCTGCCGCAAAAAACGCTCAAAGAGCGCGGCTACACCGGCAAGATGTACCAGACGCACGGCGTCGCCAACGCCGACTTTCTGCGCGTCGGTGGCAAGGACGTGGAAGGCACCTTCCTGCCTGCAGGCCCGGTGCTGGTGGCCGAGCAACTGCCGGCCAGCCATCCGGTGAAGAAATCGGCCATGGCCTACGTGACTGCCTACGAGGGCGCGAACGGCAAGAACACGGTGTCGACCTTCGGCGCGCATGCATGGGACGCAGGCCTGCTGATGACGTCGGCCGTTCCCGTTGCCCTGAAAAAGGCGCAGCCGGGCACGCCCGAATTCCGCGCCGCGCTGCGCGATGCGCTCGAACAGGTAAAGGACGTGGCAGGCGCTCACGGCGTATTCAACATGACCGCTAACGACCACCTGGGCCTGGACCAGCGTGCCCGCGTCATGGTCAAGATCGAAAACGGCGCCTGGAAATACCAGCCCTGATCCTGCGGCCGATCCGGCCTGACCTGACTCGTTGACAAGCGGGCCGAGCCCGATCGAAAGTTTTCGTATGGATCTGCAGATCGCCCTGCTTCTGGGGCAGGACGGCATCGTGAACGGTGCCGTCTATGGATTGATGGCGCTCGCTCTTGTGCTGGTGTTCTCGGTCACGCGCGTCATCTTCATTCCCCAGGGCGAGTTCGTCGCCTTCGGGGCGCTGTCGATGGCAATGCTGCAAACGGGGCGGGTGCCGGCCACGCTGTGGCTGCTGATTGCGCTCGCGGCCATGGTGCTGGTGGTCGAGTTCTGGCGCTGGAGGCGTGGCGCGGTCGTCGACTGGGCTTCCGCAGTTGCGTGGTGCGTCGTGTTGCCGATGGCCGCCGCCGCACTGGTATTGCTGCTCAAGCCCACCTCGATGGCGGCTCAAGCCGTCACCACGCTGGTGTTGATTACGCCATTGGGACCGCTGCTCTATCGCCTTGCCTACCGGCCATTGGCCGATGCCAGCGTGCTGATGCTGCTGATCGTCTCGGTCGCGCTGCACGGCGTGCTGGTGGGGCTGGGCCTGCTCTTCTTCGGCGCCGAGGGCTATCGCACCGCGCCGTTTTCCGAAGCGCGCTTCGACCTGGGCGGCATTCCCGTCAGCGGACAGTCGCTGGTGGTGGTGGGCGTCACGCTGCTGCTGGTGATTGCAATGTTCCTTTTCTTCGGCCGCTCGATGATCGGTAAGGCGCTGCGCGCCACCGCCATCAACCGCGTGGGCGCTCGCCTGTCGGGCATTCCGACCGAGCTCTCGGGTGACTTGAGCTTTGCGCTCGCGGCGCTCATCGGCGCAATTTCGGGCCTGCTGATTGCGCCCCTCACAACGGTGTATTACGACACCGGCTTCCTGATCGGCCTCAAGGGCTTTGTCGCGGCCATCGTGGGTGGGCTCGCGAGCTATCCGCTGGCGCTGGCCGGTGCATTGCTGGTCGGGCAGCTCGAAGCCTTCGCTTCGTTCTGGGCCAGCCCGTTCAAGGAGGTTCTGGTCTTCACGCTGATCATTCCGGTGCTGTGGTGGCGTTCGCTGCACAGCCATCATGTGGAGGACGAGGAATGAACGACACCTCCGCCAACAACACCGCCGGCGCCGCGCCGCCGTCCACCGGCCGCGCGCTGGTCACGCCGCGGCAGCTCACGCTCGGCTTTGTCGTGCTGCTTGCAGCGGCCTGGGGCTTCCTTCCGGAGTTCACGGTCTCGGTGCTCAGCAACATCGGGCTCTATGCGCTGGTTGCGGTCGGGCTGGTCATGCTGACGGGCGTGGGTGGCATGACATCATTCGGTCAGGCCGCGTTCGTGGGCGTGGGCTCATACGCGACTGCGTGGATCTGCACTTCGCCTACGGCGGCGGCCTGGATGGGAAACGTCTTCGGTCCCGCCCTGTTGCCATGGGCCGGCCTGCTGCTGGGCCTGCTGCTGACTTTCGCGCTGGCATGGGCGCTCGGCGCGGTCACGCTCAAGCTGCAGGGGCACTACCTGCCGCTGTGCACCATTGCCTGGGGCCTGAGCCTGTACTACCTGTTCGGCAACATGGATTTCCTCGGCGGGCAAACAGGCATCACCGGCGTGCCGCCGCTGGTGATTGCCGGCTTCTCGCTGGCCACGCCGCGCGCGCTCGGCGTGGTGATCTGGGCGGTGTTGCTGCTCGCGCTCTGGGCCATGCACAACCTGCTCGATTCACGCGAAGGCCGCGCCATTCGTGCGCTCAAGGGCGGCCGGCTCATGGCCGAGTCGATGGGCGTGGACACCGCCCGCCACCGCGTGAAGCTCTTCGTGCTTGCGGCCCTTCTGGCGGCCGTATCGGGCTGGCTCTATGCGCACCTGCAGCGCTTCGTCAACCCCACGCCTTTCAACCTGAACATCGGCATCGAGCTGCTGTTCATGGCAGTGGTCGGCGGTGCGGGACACCTGTGGGGCGCGGTTCTGGGCGCTGCGCTCATCACGCTGCTGAAGGAAAAGCTGCAGGACGTGCTGCCCTCTCTGCTCGGCAGCAGCGGGAACTTCGAGGTGATCGTGTTCGGCCTGCTCATGCTCTTTGTGCTGCAGCGCTTTGCGGATGGCCTGTGGCCGACGCTGGCGCGCATTGCGAGGCGCTGGGTACGCCCGCATGCCGGTGCTGAAATCAATGCTTCGCAGCCCTCGGCGACTGCGGTGCAACTGGCACAGCGCAACCTGCCCGCGAAGGGCGAGGTCATGCTGCAGGCCACCAACGTCAGCAAGCGCTTCGGCGGCCTCGTGGCCAACAACGACATCTCGATGACGCTGAAAGCTGGCGAGATCCACGCGCTGATCGGGCCGAACGGCGCGGGCAAGAGCACCTTCTTCAACATGATCTCGGGCGTCGACGATCCGAGCTCGGGCGAAGTGCGGCTCGCCGGCCAGCCGATGGCCGCCAAGCCCTCGCGCGTGTTTGCCGCGCTCGGCCTGGGCCGCACCTTCCAGCATGTGCGCCTGCTCGGGCAACGCAGCGTGGTCGAGAACGTGGCGCTGGGCGCGCACCTGCGTGCCAGGCGCGGCTGGCTCGCCGCCATGCTTCGGCTGGACCGCGCGGAAGAAGCCGCGCTGACGGCCGAAGCCCGCTGTCAGATCGAGCGCTGCGGCCTTGGCGCGCATGCCGATACGCCCGCCGCATCGCTCTCGCTCGGCCAGCAGCGCGTGGTCGAGATTGCGCGCGCGCTGGCCGGCCAGCCCTCGGTTCTGCTGCTCGACGAACCCGCCGCCGGGCTGCGCCATCTGGAGAAGCGCGCGCTTTCCGTGCTGCTGAGCCAGCTGCGCGCCGAAGGCCTGGGCATCCTCGTGGTGGAACATGACATGGAATTTGTGATGAACCTTGCCGACCGCATCACCGTGCTGGAGTTCGGCACGGTCATCGCAACCGGCACGCCGGCCGAAGTGCAAGCCAACCCGCGCGTGCTCGAGGCGTACCTCGGCGGCGCCGACGACCAGCTGCTGGAGGATGCACGATGAGCCATCCGCTCCTTCAGCTCGACGGTTTCTGCGTTGCCTACCGCACCGTGGAGGCGGTGCACAGCGTGCGCCTGCATGTGAACGAAGGCGAGATCGTCACCGTCATCGGGCCCAACGGCGCCGGCAAGACCACGCTGCTGTGTGCGGCCATGGGGCTGCTTCCTTCCACCGGAAGCCTCTCGCTGCATGGCGAACGCATTGCGCGCCCGGGTGTCGAGACCATGGTGGCGCGCGGCGTGGCGCTGGTGCCCGAGCGGCGCGAGCTGTTCGGCGACATGTCGGTCGAAGACAACCTGCTGCTCGGCGGCTTCTACCAATGGCGCAAGGGCAAGCGCGACCAGCGTGCGCGCATGGAAGAAGTGTTCGAGATCTTTCCGCGCCTGCGCGAGCGCAAGCCGCAGCTGGCTTCGACGCTTTCGGGCGGCGAGCGCCAGATGCTCGCCATCGGCCGCGCGCTGATGGCGCGCCCGCGTCTGCTGATGCTTGATGAACCCTCGCTCGGCCTGGCGCCGCTGGTGGTGCGCGAAGTGCTGCGCGTGGTGTCGCAACTGCGCAGCCACGGCGTCTCGGTGCTGCTGGTGGAGCAGAACGCACGCGCCGCGCTGCAAGTGGCCGATCGGGCCTATGTGCTCGAGATGGGCGCAGTGGCGCTTGAAGGCAAAGCAGGCGACCTGCTGCACGACCAGCGAATCATCGATACCTACCTGGGCATCGGCAACAAACATTGACCCGCCTCAAGGACTCTCACATGACCACCCTTCAAAGCTACATCGCCGGCCGCTGGATCGGCAAGGAAAGCGCGCAGCAGCTGCGCAGCGCCGTCAACGGCCAGCCCGTCGCGAGCACGCATGCCGAGGCCATCGACTTCGCCGAGGCGCTGAACCACGCACGCAAAGTCGGCCTGCCCGCGCTGATGGCGCTGGACTTCCAGCGGCGCTCCGAACGCCTGAAGGCACTGGCCAAGTACCTCGCCGCAAACAAGGAAACGCTCTACGCCATTTCGGCCCACACCGGTGCGACCCGCGCCGACAGCTGGATCGACATCGAAGGCGGCGCCGGCACGCTCAGCGCCTATGCGGGCATCGGCACCAACGAGCTGCCCTCCGGCAACCTTGTGCATGAAGGCCCGGCCTTTGCGCTCGGCAAGAAGGGCGGTTTCGCGGGCACGCACATCCTGGTGCCGCGCGGCGGCGTGGCGGTGCACATCAATGCGTTCAACTTTCCGGTGTGGGGCCTGCTCGAAAAGTTTGCGCCCAGCTTTCTGGCGGGCATGCCGTGCATCGGCAAGCCGGCGACCGCAACGAGCTATCTGACCGAGGCACTGGTGCGGCTCATCGTTGCATCGGGCATCCTGCCGGAAGGCAGCCTGCAACTCGTGGTCGGCGGCACGGGCGACCTGCTCGACCGGCTCGAGGGTGCCGACGTGGTCACCTTCACCGGCTCGGCCGAGACCGCTGCCAAGCTGCGCGTGCACCCGAACCTGGTGCGCCAGTCGATCCCGTTCAACGCCGAGGCCGACTCGCTGAACTGCGCAATCCTCGCGCCCGACGTGACGCCCGACGACGAGGAGTTCGACCTCTTCGTGAAAGAAGTGGCGCGCGAAATGACCATCAAGGCCGGCCAGAAGTGCACCGCCATCCGCCGCGCGATCGTGCCGCGCCAGCACCTGGATGCGCTGGCCGAGCGCCTGCGCGCCCGGCTCGCAAAGACAGTCATCGGCGATCCGTCGCGCGACGAGGTGCGAATGGGCGCCCTCGCCTCGCATGCGCAAAAGTCCGACGTGGCCGACCGCGTGGCCACGCTGCTGCAGGGCGCCGAACTGGTCTACGGCGAGCGCGACGGCTTCTCGCCCGTTGGCGACGGCGTGAGCGAAGGCGCGTTCTTCGCGCCCACGCTGCTGTTGAGCCGCAAGCCCCTCGAACATGGCGCCGCGCACGATGTCGAAGCCTTCGGCCCCGTCAGCACGCTGATGCCCTACGACGGCATCGACGAAGCGCTGGCATTGGCCGCGCGCGGCCGCGGCAGCCTCGTCGGCACGCTGGTCACGCGCGATGCGGCCATTGCAGCCAAGGCCATTCCGGTCGCTGCCGCATGGCACGGCCGCCTGCTGGTGCTCGACCGCGAGGCCGCCGCCGAATCGACCGGCCACGGCTCTCCGCTGCCGCAACTCAAGCACGGCGGCCCCGGCCGCGCGGGCGGCGGCGAAGAGCTCGGCGGGCTGCGCGCAGTCAAGCACTACCTGCAGCGCGCCGCGGTGCAGGGCTCGCCCACCATGCTGGCCGCGATCACCGGCGAGCACGTACGCGGCGCGGCGGTGCGCGAGAGCGAGGTGCACCCCTTCCGCCGCCATTTCGAAGACCTGCGCATCGGCGACTCATTGCTTACCCATCGCCGCACGGTCGGCGAGGCCGACATCGTGGCCTTCGGCGGCATCTCGGGCGACTATTTCTACATGCACTTCGACGAGGTGGCGGCGAAGGAGTCGCCCTTTGGCAAGCGCATCGCGCACGGGTACTTCGTGCTGTCGGCGGCGGCGGGCCTCTTCGTATCCCCCGCGCCGGGCCCGGTGCTCGCCAACTACGGGCTCGACACGCTGCGCTTCGTCAAGCCGGTGGGCATTGGCGACACCATTCGCGCGCGCCTTACCTGCAAGCGCAAGATCGACCGCAACAAGAAGGACGCGAGCGGCCAGGGCCAGGGCGTGGTGGCCTGGGACGTGGAGGTGACGAACCAGGACGGCGACCTGGTCGCGAGCTACGATATCCTGACCCTCGTCTCCAAGAAACCAGAATCCACCTGATGTTCGATCTCACCGGAAAAACAGCACTCGTCACCGGCGGCAATGGCGGCATCGGCCTGGGCATGGCCCAGGGCCTTGCGCAAGCCGGCGCCCGCGTCATCGTTGCCGCCCGCAACGCCCAGAAATCGGCCGCCGCCGTCGAAGCCCTGAAGGCGCTGGGCAGCGACAGCTTTGCGCTCGAAGTCGATGTGGCCAATGAAACCTCGGTGCAGAAGGCCTTCGACGAGGCGGCCGCACGCTGCGGCAGGCTCGACATCCTCATCAACAACGCCGGCACCACGGTGCGCAAGCCGGTCGACCAACTGGCGTTGGACGAGTGGCACAAGGTGATGGACACCAACCTGACCAGCGCCTTCCTGTGCAGCCGGGCCGCGCATCCTCATTTGAAGAAGGCAGGCGGCGGCAAGATCATCAACATCGGCTCGATGATGTCGATCTTCGGCGCGCCGTATGCCCCGGCCTATGCCGCGAGCAAGGCGGGCATCGTTCAGCTCACCAAGTCGACCGCGCTTTCGTGGGCGGCCGACAACATCCAGGTCAACGCAATTCTTCCCGGCTGGTTCGAAACCGAGCTGACCGATGGCGCCCGCAGCCAGATTCCGGGCCTGTACGACCGGGTGGTAGCCCGGGCCGCCGCCGGCCGCTGGGGCAAGCCGGCCGACATTGCCGGCACGGCGGTGTTTCTCGCGAGCCAGGCCTCCGACTACGTGACCGGCACGGCCATTCCCGTGGACGGGGGCTTCTCCATCTCTGGCTGAAGTCGGGCGGGCCGTGTAAATTCGGCCGCCATGCTCTTCTGGTTCCAGATCTTTCTTTTTATTGCCGGCACGGCCGCGCTGCTCTACGTTTCGCGCGGGCCGCTGCGCCAGCCGGGCTCGCACGGCTTCTATCGCTTCTTCGCGTGGGAGTGCATGCTGGTGCTGATCATCGTGAACCTGCCGGTGTGGCATGTCGACCCGCTGTCGTTCACCCAGCTGCTCTCCTGCGTGTTGCTGGCGCTGTCGATCTGGCTTCCGATCCATGCGGTAAGGCTGCTCAAGGCCCATGGCAAGCCGACCGAGGCGCGCAATGACGACCCGGCGCTCTATGGTTTCGAGAAGACGTCTTCCATCGTGAGCACCGGCGCCTTTCGCTACATTCGCCACCCCATGTACACGGCGCTGATGCTGCTGGCCTGGGGCGCCTTCCTGAAGCAGTTCACCTGGCTCACCCTTGCGCTGGTGCTGGCGGCCACGGTGCTGTTGTTTCTGACGGCACGCAGCGACGAAAAGGAGTGCATCGCGCATTTCGGCGATGCCTACCGCGACTACATGCGCCGCACGCGGCGTTTCATTCCGTTTCTGCTGTGAAGACAAGCCAGGGCTTTCCCAGCGGGCCGCAAGCAGCCCTCCTGTTCCTGGCGCTGTTCCTCTGCGAGTTCGTCATTGCCGTTGCACTGCGCGACGCCAACCGCTGGCTTGGACTCAACGACATGCAGCTTGGCGTGCTTGCCGCCGTGCTGGGCAACGGCTGCGTATTCGCCGGGGTCATGCACTTTCAGCAGCTCACCTATCGCGAGCTGTTCCACCAATCCCCGGCCTCCGCCAGGGCCACACTGGTGCTGATCGTGCCGCCAGTGCTGCTGCTGGTGCCGGGGCTGATGGTGGTGGTGGTGACGGCAATGAACCTGCTGGTGTGGGTCGCGCCGCTTTCAGCCTGGGAAGAATCAATGTTCAGCCGCATGGCCGACGGCAGCGTTGCGGCCACGCTGGCGGTGTGCGTGATGGCACCCCTGCTCGAGGAAATGCTGTTCCGCGGCATCGTGCTGCGCGGGTTCTTGCAGCGTTATTCCCGTTGGCAGGCCATCCTGGGCTCGGCGTTGCTCTTCGGGGTGGCGCACATGAACATTTACCAGTTTCTCGTCGGGCTGGTATTGGGCACGGTGCTGGGATGGCTCTATGAACGCACACGCTCGCTCATTCCCTGCATCGCGCTGCATGCGGCCTACAACACCGGCACGGTTTTTTTGAATGACCTGCCCGAAACGATTTCGGCCGCGGACGCCGCGCTGGCCCTGCTCGCGATTGTGCTGGCAACGGTGTGCGGCGCGCTGGCCCTGCGGCACATGCTGGTGGCGCCCATCGCGCGCAGGCCCGCGCCCTGACCCCGGCCACCGCCTCTCAAGAAACTAGGTTTTCACGGGCGCGAGCGGCCGCGCATCCACCGCGTCGCCATCGACGATGAAGTGACCGCCTGCCACATGGTGCAGCGTGCGCAGTTCGTCATGCCCGGTGAAGTTCCAGCGCCCATCGGCAAACACGCGCGAGTCGGCCTGCGCAGCGATCACCTCGCCCAGGAGCAGGTCGTAGCGCTGCTGGATGTGCGGCTCCGGCAACAGCCGGCATTCGAGCCACGCCACGCAGCCTTCCAGCAGGGGCGCCGTACCGGCGGTGCCGGCAAAAGTCTGCAGCCCGTAGGCCGCGAACTTGTCGCGCCCGTCGCGCTCGACGATCTCGCGGCCCGAGCTGTTGCCCAGCGCTTCCGTCAAATCGAGCTGGGCGCGCGCGGGCACCTGCAGTGCAAAGGTACCCGCGCCTTCGATCAGCTTGCGGGTCCAGGTGCTCTTGTCGAGCACCACCGCCACCTTCGGCGGGTCGAAGTCCAGCGGCATGGCCCAGGCCGCGGCCATGATGTTGCGCTGGCCGCCGTGCGCCGCGCTCACGAGAACCGTGGGGCCGTGGTTGATCAGGCGGTAGGCCTTGGCCAGGGGAACCGGCAGGCGGTGCGAAGACGATGAAGCCTTGGAAGTGTCGGACGAGGAAGGGGTCATGCGGCCAGCATGCCACGCCTTGCGGCGCTTCGCATTTGTCCGCCCACCCGGCTAGTCATTCAGCGCGCGTGGCCTGCCGCCTGAACTCACTCGGGCTGCCGCCCGTGTGGTCGCGGAAGACACGGCTGAAGTGCGAGAGATTGCTGAAACCCGAGGCCAGTGCGATGTCGGTGATGGAGCGGCTCGCGTTCGCCGGGTCGAGCAGCGCGCGGATGCTGGCCGCTAGGCGCTGGTGAAGGATGTAGCCCGTCAACGTGTCGTCGTCACCCGCGAACGCGTTGTGCAGCAGGCGTTTGCTGCAGCGCAGGGCCAGTGCCATGCCGTCGATCGACAGCGCCGGGTCGTGCAGGTTCTGCGCCACGTAGCGCAAGATGCGGTCCTTCAGTGCTTCCCGCTGGGTGCGCGGCGTGTTCTGGCCCGCAAGTTCCATCAATGAAAGCCGCACCAACTGGATCAGAAGTTCGCCCGCGCCACGTGCCGCCGCCTCGCTCATGAAGGGCAGCTCGAGGTAGGTGTTGCGCATGGTCTCCAGGGCCACGCGCGAGATGCCGCTGTCGCCGCCGATGCGGCGGGCCACCAGGTCGCCCAGCGGCAGCGCGGGCGAAGCGACCTGGTCCTTCGGCAGCATCACGATCAGGTGGTCGCTGCGCTCGGGGTTGGCCACGGTGTAGTCCAGGGTGGTGTCGTAGAGCGTCCACCCGCCCGCGCGCACCGCCGCCGCGCGTCCGCGCTGCGTGACCTCGGCCGAGCCTTGCCAGGGCGCGACGATCTTCAGGTAGGGCGCGTCGCTCAGGCGTGCCATCTGCGGGGTGCGCAGCACGCGGTGGCGGTTGGCTTCGAGCCGGGTGAGGATCACGTCGCCCGCATGCGAAGCCGCGATATGCCCGTCGAAATCGCTGTCGCCGTACAGGTCGGAACCCAGCCCGCCGAAGTGGCGCCACACCCACTCGCACCACAGCGGCCCGCGCTCGCGCGGCGGAATTTCGTCGGTGGACAGGAGCAGGGACGCAGTCATGGCGAAAACAAAAGATTGCAAGGGCCGGGGTGCCTTTCATTGTGAGCCGCCTTGCCGGCGCACGGACCCACGGGTTAACCACTAGCGCCGTGCACGCTGCGTCAAGCCTTTTCTGCGCGGCCGGAACAGCACCGCAAGGCCGCTGTTTCTACGATCCCGGCAGCGGGCGCATACCGATGCCCGGAGGAGACTTGTCATGCTTCACGCCACCCGCCGCCGCTGGATCCAGGGCGCCGCCACCGCCCTGGGCACCGCCGCCGTCGCACCGCGCCTGCTTGCGCAAAGCGGCCCCGTCCGCATCGGCTACGCCATCGCACGCACCGGCCCATGGGCGGCCGGCGCACAGGTCAGCCAGGAACCCAACTACCTGCTGTGGGCCGAGCAGGTCAACGCCGCGGGCGGACTGTCGGTAAAGGGTGCCAGGCGCCCCATCGAACTGATCGGCTACGACGACCGCAGCGAGACCGAGACCTGCGTGCGAACCTTCGAGAAGCTGATGGGCAGCGACAAGGTCGACCTGGTGCTGCCGCCCTGGGGTTCGGGCGCCAACTTTGCCGTGGCACCGCTGGCCAACCGCTTCGGCTACCCGCTGCTGGCGCCTACCGCGCTTTCGCGCAAGCTCATCGACATGCGCCTGCCGTTCTTCTTCTCGCTGCTGCAGCAGCCGGACAAGATGATGGGCGCGCTGGTCGACATGCTGGTGGCCCAGAACGTGAAGACCATCACCATCGTCTACATGGACGACCTGTTCGGCCTGGAGAACTTTGCCGCGCTGAACAATGCGCTGAAGAAAACCCAGATTCAGGTGCTCGACCGCAAGAGCTACCCCCTGGGCGTGAAAGACCTGGCGCCCGTGCTGCGCACGATGAAGGACCTGAACCCCGACGCCTTCATCGGCATCACCTATCCGCCGGACACCATCCTGGCAAGCCGCCAGGCGCGCGAGGTGGGTTTCAACCCGAAGTACTTCTACGCCTCGGTGGGCACGGCCTTCCAGCTCTACAAGAATGTGATGGCAGCCAATACCGAGGGCGTGATCGGCATGGGCTCGTGGAACGGCAAGACCAGCGCCGAGGCCAAGGCGTACTTCGATGCGCACACGAAGAAATTCGGCAAGGAGCCCGACCGCTGGGCCAGCGGCCATGCATGGGCAGGCCTGCAGATCCTGCAGCAGGCGGTCGAGAAAGCGGGCCTGGACCGCAAGGCGCTGCGCGACCAGATCGCGAAGAACGAGTTCAAGACCATCCTGGGGCCGATCCGCTTCGAGGGGAGCGAGAACGCGTCGATTCCCGGCACGGTGGCGCAGTGGCAAGGCGGCGACTTCGAGGTGGTGTGGCCCAAGGACCGGGCCACCGCGCAACTGATGCCCAAGCCGGCCTGGAAATAACAGCGTGTCGTTCTCTGGATGGGCCGAGCTCCTTGCCGGCGGATTGATTTCGGGTGGCATCTACGCGCTGGTGGCCATCGGGCTGAACCTGCAGTACGGGCTGATGCGCATCATGAACATCTCGCACGGCGAGTTCCTGATGCTCGGCGCCTTTCTCACCTGGTGGGCGCACACGGCGCTGGGCATCTCGCCGCTGGTGTTCATGCCGGTCGCCTTCGCGCTGCTGATGGTGCTGGGCATGGCGGTGCACTGGCTGTGCTTCCGCCAGGTGGCGGCGCGCGCGCCGAATGTCGATGTGTTCGAGGCGCGCAGCCTGATGGTGGGTTTCGGCCTGATGTTCTTCGTGCAGAACACGGCCCTGCTCGTCTGGGGCGGCGACCTGCGCGGCTACGACTACCTGGCCGAGCCGGTGCAGCTGGGCGAGATGCGCTTCACGGCCAACAAGCTGGTGCTCTTCGGCGTGGCGCTGGCGTTGAGCATTGCACTCATCGCGTTGCTCAAGCTCACGCTGCTGGGCAAGGCGGTGCGCGCGCTGATGCAGTCGCCCACCGGCGCACAGCTCGTGGGCATCAACACCAAGCGGCTGCACCCGCTGATGTTCGGCATCGGCCTGGGGCTCTCCGGCGTGGCCGGCGCGCTGCTGTCGATGACCTACGAGATCTCTCCCTCGATGGGCGAGCCCTACACCGTGACGGCGTTGATCGTCATCACCCTTGGCGGCTTCGGCAGCGTCGCGGGCAGCCTGGTCGGCGGCCTGTTGCTGGGCGTGGTCGAAGCACTGGGCATGCACTACACAAGCCCCTCGCTCAAGATGCTGCTGTCGTATGCCGTGTTCATCGGCGTGCTGATCTGGCGGCCCAACGGACTGTTCTCCCGCAAATGACTTCCTTCTTTCAAAACAGATCCTGGTGGGTGCTGGCAGCCGGCATTGTGCTGGCTGCCGCGGTGCCATGGGTCGCGTCCGAATTCGTTGCCTCAGTGGCACTCGGCTGCCTGATGTACATCGCGCTCGCCACCAGCTGGTCGCTGTTCTGCGGCGCGACGCGGTATCTGTCGCTTGCAACCTCGGCGTTCTTCGGGCTTGGTGCGTATGCGAGCGCCACGCTGCTCGAGGTGCTGCCATGGCCCCTGGTCATCCTCAGCGGCGCGGCCATTGCAAGCGCGGTGGCAGTACTGATGGGCGCGGCCGTGCTGCACCTGCGCGGCACCTACTTCGCTGTGCTGACCTTCGGCATGACGGAGCTGATCCGCCACGCCGTCACCTTTGTCGAGAAGCAGGTGTCGGGCACGGTGGGCCGCGTGCTCACCGTGGTGCCGTCCAACGAGACGGTGTACCTGACGGTGCTGGCGATCGCGGCAGCCGCAATCGCGACAGCGCTGCTCGTGAAACGCAGCCGCTTCGGGCTTGCGCTGGCAGGCATCGGTGCCGACGAGCAGCGCGCGCAGACCCTGGGCGTGGACACCCGGCGCATGAAGATCGCGGGCTTCGCGCTCACCGCCGCCTTCGCGGGAGCCGTTGGCGCTGCAATGGCGGTACGCTGGACCTACATCGACCCGCCCGCCGTGTTCAGTCCCTTCATCGGCTTCCAGACCGTGCTCATCGCGATGATCGGCGGCGCCGCCAGCATCGGCGGGCCGGTGACCGCGGCCATCGTCTTCAGCCTGCTGTCGGAGACGCTGCGGCTGCAGTTGCCCTACGGCTACATGATGGTGCTCGGGCTCTTGCTGATCCTATGCGTGATGTACCTGCCCAATGGCCTCGCGTCGCTTTGGCAACGCAAGGTAGTGGCATTGCGGGGGCACGGAAATGACTGACCGCACGCCTCTTCTCGAAGCCCGCGAGCTCACGGTGCGCTTCGGCGGGCTCACCGCGGTCGATGCCGTGAGCGCCACGCTGCATGCGGGCGAGCTGGTCGGCATCATCGGCCCGAACGGCGCGGGCAAGACGACCTTCTTCAACGCGATCTCGGGCGTGGTCATGCCGACCTCGGGGCAGCTGCTGGTCGAGGGCGGTGTCGACCTCACGCGGCGGGGCCCCCACCTGTATGCCGCGCACGGCATTGCGCGCACCTTCCAGACGCCGCGCGTGATGGGCGGCATGACGCTCGAGGACAACGTGCGCTTCGGCATGCAGTTCGCGGGGCGGCATCGAACGCCCATTGCCGGGCTGGGCAGCACGGGCGAAATCCTGGATATGCTGGGCCTGGGCCGCCTCGCGCAGAACATCGCGGCCGACGTGACGCCTTCGCAGCAGCGGCTGCTCGAGATCGGCATGGCCCTGGGCACCCGGCCGCGCGTGCTGCTGCTCGACGAAGTGGCGGCCGGCCTCACCGAAGCGGAGGTCGACGCAATGGCAAGGCGCATCCGCAGGCTGCGCGACGACCATGGCCTTGCGGTGGTGTGGATCGAGCACGCAGTAACCACGCTGCTGAAGTACGTCGAGCGCGTGCTGGTGCTGCACCAGGGCCGCAAGATTGCCGACGGCACGCCGGCCGAGGTGGTGCGCAACGCCGAGGTGGTCGAGGCCTACCTGGGCGACGAGATGGAGGCCATGGCTTGAGCACCGCGCAACTCACCGTGCGCGGCTTGTGCGCGGGCTATCACGGCTTCCAGGTGATCCAGGACATGAACCTCGACGTGCTGCCCGGCATCACCGTCGTGCTCGGCCCCAACGGCGCGGGCAAGACCACGCTGCTGAAGGCGCTCGCCGGACTGCTGCCGCGCACGGGCGATGCCGTGCTCGACGACGCGGCGCTGCCATCGGGCGATGCCACGGCATGCGTGCGCCGGGGCCTTGCGCTGGTTGCGGAGGGCCGCCAGCTCTTTCCGCAGATGACCGTTGCCGAGAACCTCGAACTCGGCGGCTGGCTCGTTCCCGCCCGGCTGCGCGCCGAGCGCCTCGCGCGCGCCTTCGACGATTTTCCGCGCCTGAAAGAACGCGCCGCGCAGCTGGCCGGCACCATGAGCGGCGGCGAGCAGCAGATGGTGGCCGTCGCTCGCGCGATGATGAGCGGTCCCCGCCTCCTGATGCTCGACGAGCCCTCGCTCGGCCTTGCGCCGCGCATGGTCGACGAGCTCCTTTTTATCGTGCGCCGCATCGCCTCGCAGGGCGTCACGGTGCTGATGGTCGAACAGAACGTGCGCAAGGCGCTGCAGGCCGCCGATCGCGGCTATGTGCTGGAGCGCGGACGCGTGGTTGCCGCGGGCGAGGCGCGCGCGCTGCTCGACTCCGACGTGGTGCGGCAGGCCTACCTGGGCGCGGCCTGAGACACCTCCACCCTCTTCTTTCTCCCAAGGACACTTCCATGATCGACGTTTTCATGTTCATCGACGGCGAGCACCGCTCCGCGTCGGGCGGCGCGACCTTCGAGCGCCGCAACCCGCTGGACGGCGGCGTGGCCACGCGTGCGCCCTCTTGCACGCCGGCCGATGCGGTGGCGGCTGTCGACGCGGCGCAGCGCGCCTTCGCAACCTGGTCGCAGACCGGCCCCGGCGAGCGCCGCAGCCTGCTGCTGAAGGCGGCGCACGCGCTGGAGGCGCGCACCGATGCATTCGTCCAGGCCATGGCGCGCGAAACCGGCGCTTCGGCCCAGTGGGCGGGCTTCAACGTCCACCTCGCGGCTGGCCTGCTCACCGAGGCGGCTTCGCTCTCCACGCAAATCAGCGGCGAGGTGATTCCTTCCGATGTGCCCGGCAGCCTGGCCATGGGCGTACGGCAGGCGGCCGGCGTGGTGCTGGGCATCGCGCCGTGGAACGCGCCGGTAATCCTCGCCACGCGGGCCGTCGCAACGCCGCTCGCCTGCGGCAACACGGTGGTGCTGAAGGGTTCCGAGCTGTGCCCCGAAACGCATGCGCTCATCATCGAGGCGCTGAGCGAAGCGGGCCTTCCGAAAGGAGTGGTGAACTTCGTGACCAATGCGCCCGCCGATGCAGGCGCCGTGGTCGAGGCCATGGTGGCGCACCCTGCGGTGCGCCGTGTCAACTTCACCGGCTCGACTCGCGTGGGCCGGCTTATCGCGCAGACCTGCGCCAAATACCTGAAGCCCGCCGTGCTCGAACTCGGCGGCAAGGCCCCGCTGCTGGTTCTGGACGATGCCGACATCGACGCGGCGGTGAACGGCGCGATCTTCGGCGCCTTCGCCAACTCCGGGCAGATCTGCATGTCCACCGAACGGATCGTGGTGGACGACGCCATTGGCGACGAATTTGTCGCCAAGTTCGCGGCAAGGGCGCAGAGCCTGCCGCTCGGCGATCCGCGCGAAGGCCCGGTGGTGCTCGGCTCGGTGGTCGACATGAGCACGGTGACGCGATGCAACGCACTGATCGACGATGCGCTCGCCAAGGGCGCCAGGCTGGTCTGCGGCGGCAAGGCCGACAGCACCCTGATGCCGGCAACGGTGCTCGACCACGTAACGCCGGCAATGGGAATCTACCGCGAGGAATCCTTCGGACCGGTGAAGGCGGTCGTGCGCGTCAATGGCGTGGAAGAAGCGGTGGCGGTGGCAAACGACAACGAGTTCGGCCTCTCGTCCGCCGTGTTCGGCCGCGATGTGGCGCGGGCCTGGAACGTGGCGCGCCGTATCGAAGCCGGCATCTGCCATGTCAATGGACCGACGGTGCACGACGAGGCGCAGATGCCCTTTGGCGGCGTGAAGTCGTCAGGCTATGGGCGGTTCGGCGGCAGGGCGGGTGTCGAAGCTTTTACCGAATTGCGCTGGATGACTGTGCAGACTACGCCGCGGCACTATCCGTTCTGACTTCGGTTGTTCTCGTGGCGCCGCTGTTCAGGGCGGCGCACCCGCCGACGGGGTACCTTACTCCGCGAATGTCCCCCGGCCTGCGGCCTCCTCCTTTATTTCGCTGCGCAAGGCACCCCATCAGCGGGAGCGTTATGAGCGGCGGTCGTTGATCGGCGTTGCACCAGCAGCATGCCCAAGTGCACAGGGCATCGGGTGCTCCGCGCAGCGAAATAAAGGAGGAGGGGCGCAGCCCCGGGGGACATTCGCGGAGGGGAGTACCCGGTGGCCTTTGCACGCGCCTCGGATGAATTACGCCCTCAGCCCCCGGCTAAGCATCCGCCCCGCCCGAGCCAGCACCTTCGCCTCGGCGCCACCGCCGCGATACGCGAGCACCCCATTCACGAACACCCGCTCCACCCCCAGGCTCACGCCGTGCGGCTTGTCGTAGGTGGCAGTGTCGGCAATGGTCTCCGGGTCGAACACCACCACGTCGGCCATCGCACCCACGCGCAGCAACCCGCGGTCGGCGATGCGGAGGTTCCGCGCGGTCATGCCCGTCATCTTGTGCACGGCCTGCTCCAGCGTGAACAGCCGGCGCTGGCGCCAGTAGCGCGCGAACACGCGCGGGAACGCGCCCCACAGACGGGGATGCGGATGGCGATCGTGCGGCAGGCCGTCGCTGCCGATCATGGTGAGCGGATGCGCAATGACACGCTCCACGTCCTCTTCCTGCATCTGGAAGTAGCAGGCACCGCCGGGCTTCAGGCGGAGGCACGCCTCCTGTTCGGTGGTGCCCCACTCACGCGCAATGTCGGAGATCAGGCGGCCGGTCATCTCGGGATGCGGGTCGGACCAGGTCAGCAGCACGTCGATGACGCCGTCGACCAGGTCTTCGCGCAGCACGGTGGAGCCGGCCACGTAGGGGTACACGTCCATCGAAATTTTCTGCCGCTCCGCGAGCGCCTCGATCAGCGGCAGCGTTTCCTTCGTGCGGCCCCAGTTGGCGGGGCCGGCGCACTTGTGGTGCGAAATGACGAGCGGCACGCCGGCGCTGAAGGCCGTGTCGCCCGCTTCATGCAGCGCCTCGATGATCTGCTGCATTTCGCTGCGCAGATGCGTCGCGTAGACGCCGCCATGCCTTGCCACGACGCGTGCGAGCGCCGTCACTTCCTCGGCGGGAGCGGCAAACGCTTCTTCGTAGAACAGACCCGACGACATGCCATGCGCGCCCTCCGCCATGCTGCTGTCGAGCAGCGCCGCCATGCGCGCCAGTTCGTCGCCGCTCGCGGGGCGGTCGAGCGCTTCCATTGCCGCGAAGCGCAAGGTGGTGTGGCCCACCAGCGCAGCGACGTTGAGGGCGGGCTGAGTCGCATCGACAGCCGCGCGGTACTCGGCCATGGTGGCGTGCTTGAACGACTCCGC
The DNA here is from genome assembly GCF_009755665.1 of Variovorax paradoxus. Classification (NCBI taxonomy): domain Bacteria; kingdom Pseudomonadati; phylum Pseudomonadota; class Betaproteobacteria; order Burkholderiales; family Comamonadaceae; genus Variovorax; species Variovorax paradoxus. The sequence goes on along the minus strand of NZ_CP046622.1, from coordinate 1,339,664 downwards.
GCCCAACAGCGTGAGCGGCGGCTTGGATTGCGCGGTACGGTATGGCGCAAGCGAAATGCCGCAGTTGCCTGTCACCACCGTGGTGATGCCCTGCGACACCTTGGGCAGGCAGAGCGGGTCGCGCAGCACGATGGCGTCGTCGTGCGTGTGCGCGTCGATGAAGCCGGGGGCTATCACCTTCTTTCGGCAGTCGACGATCTCGATGTCGGCCAGCGTAAGGCCTTCTGGCAGCCGCTCACGCAGGCCTTCGCCGAGCGCAACGATTCGGTCGCCCTGCAGCAGCACGTCACCCGTCCATGAAGGCCCGCCCGAGCCGTCGACCACGAGGCCGGCTTCGAGCAATATGGCTTTGGCTTCTCCACTCACGATGCGCGGCCTCCGGTGTTGATGCCGCCGCCGTCCCAGCTTTGCAGCGGGTGCGTGGCCGCGTCAATGCCGTGGCGCTGAAAGGCTTCGCGCGCACGCTGCAGGCGCTGTACCGCGGGCTCGCCGCGCCGCTGCGCCACCAGCACCGTGAGAATCTCGATGGCCGTGAGGTGCGTCAGGTAGGCATCGATGCCCACGTGCATCACCGCGTCGTCGGGCACCGAAAGGCCCAGCAGAAAGTCGGCCTTGGCCGCCAGCGCGGTGTCTGGGCGCGTGAGCGCAACCACCTTGGCGCCCTGCCCGCGCGCGATGTCCACCGCGTCGAGCAGCGAAGGCATGCCGCCCACGTGCGAAATGGCGATGACCACGCCGCCCGGCCGCTGCGCCGCACCCGCCACCTGCTGCAGGTGGTAGTCGGCCCAGGCATTGGCCGAAAGGCCGAGCCTGAAGAGTCGCGCCTGCAGGTCATTGGCCATGAACCACGAGGTGGCGCCCGCGCCGTACAAGTCGACATGCGGCGCGGCCGCAATGGCAGCTACCGCTCCCTCGAGCACCTGCATATCGAGCTGCCCACGCACGCCCGAGACCGAAGCCGCCGCGCTGCGCGCGATCTTGCTGACGACTTCGTCGGCCGCGTCCTCGATGTTCACGCGCCGGTGCAGCGGCGAGCCGCCCAGCGCAAGCTCTTGTGCAAGTGCGAGCTTGAACTCGCGCAGCCCGGCAAAGCCCAGGTCGCGGCAAGTGCGCATGATGGTGGGCACCGAGCTGCCCGAGCGCTCGGCCAGCTGCTCGAAGCTCTCCTCGAGCGCGCGGTCGGGGTCTTCGAGGATCAGGTCGAGAATCGCGCGGCGCGTGGCAGGCGCGCTGCTGCGGATCTCGCCGATCTTCTGAAGCAATGAGGGGGTCATCGGCTGGCGTGGCTCAGAAGTGCATGGCGACGGCGTCGCTCACGCGGTAGTTCTCTTCGACCACCGGCATCCAGTGCCATTTGTCGAAGGTGGTGCAGGGGTGCGAAATGCCCAGGCCGACGCGGTCTCCCACCACGGGTGCCTGCGCCTCTTCCGACGCGTCCCAGCGCAGGTAGGCATGCTGGTCGTTCAGCGCGGTGATCTTCCATCCGGCGGGCACGGCCTGCGCCTCGAGCATGCCGCGGGGCGCGCGTGCGATCGGCACCGGCATCGAGAGATCGAAGGAAATGTCGCGCTTGCCCACTGCAAGAATCGCCAGGCCTGGTTCGGGCCGCGACTGCACCGTGGCCCACACCTCCATGGCGGGGCGCAGGCTCTCGCCGCAATCGCAGCCCAGCCGCTCGTCGACCGCGCTCACCATGCGCTTGTAAAAGCCGTGGTCGTGCGTGACATAGCAGCCAGAACGCAGCAGGCCGCGCACAGGCGAACCCAGCGCGGGCTTCAACCGGCCGGCCACCAGGTCGAAGATGGCCGAGCCGCCGGCGGAAACCAGCACTTCGTTGGTTTCGAACAGCTGCTGCGCGTCGCAATGGCGCGCAATGGCTTCCACGCGGTCCATCAGCGTGGTGGCGTACGCCGCGTCGGGTTCGCTGGCGCCGGTGGCGCCCTGCCCTTCGTAGGTTTCGATGCCCACGAGCTTGACCGCGTCGCTCGCGCTCAGCCGCGTGGCAAGCGCCACGGCTTCCTCATGCGTGCGGCAACCGGTGCGCGCGCCTTCGACGCCGATCTCCAGCATCACGTCGAAAGGCACGCTCTCGGGGTGACGCTTCGACCAGTCTTCGATCAGCGCAAGCTGCGCCAGCGAATCGACCAGGAACACCACGCGCAGGTCTGCGTGCGCGTGCAGCAGCAGCTGGATGCCGGCCAGGTCTTCGTCGCTGACCACCTGGTTGGCGATGAGCGTGCGGCGCGCGCCGGCCGCAACGCCCACGGCAAGCTGCGTTACCGTGGCAAAGGTCAGGCCCCAGGCGCCGGCATCGAGCTGGCGCTGAAAGAGCTGCGGCGACATGGTGGTCTTGCCGTGCGGCGCCAGGTCGATGCCCCACTCGCGCACGCGCGACTGCATCCAGGCCAGGTTGTGCTCGAGCGCCTCGCGCTTGAGCACGGCCAGCGGCAGCGGCAGGTCGCCGGCGAGCACGTTCCAGCCCGCGGCGCCAACCTCGCTGCGGCGGCGCGGCGGCTGGGTACGCGGGTAGCCCTTGAAGTTGCTGCCCAGGAGCGGGTCGTTGAAATCGTTGTTGTCGGCGGCGGCGGTGATGTCGGTCATGGTCATGCGGCAATGTTGGAGAGCAGCTCTTTTCGGATGCAGGCGCTGTAGTGTCCAGGAGATATTTCATCGAGCGGCGGCACGGTCTGCGCGCAAGCCTCGATGGCGTGCGGGCAGCGGGTGCGGAACACGCAGCCCGATGGCGGCGAGATGGGGCTGGGAATGTCGCCCTTGAGTGCGATGCGCTCGGTGGCCAGGGTCGGATCTGGCTTCGGGCTCGCGGCCAGCAATGCCTGGGTGTAGGGATGCGAGGGCCGCGCGAACAGCTCGTCTGTAGTGGCCACCTCCATCACCTTGCCCAGGTATAGCACCACCACCCGGTCGCACAGGTATTCGACCACGTCGAGGTCGTGCGAGATGAAAAGCATGGTGAGCCCGAGACGCTCGCGCAGGTCGGCCAGGAGGTTGATGACCTGCGACTGGATCGAGACGTCGAGCGCCGACAGCGGCTCGTCGGCCACGATGAACTCGGGCTCCACCGCAAGCGCGCGCGCCACGCCGATGCGCTGGCGCTGCCCGCCCGAGAACTCGTGCGGAAAGCGGCTTGCATGCTCGGCGCGCAGGCCCACGGTTTCGAGCAGCTCGGCAATGCGCCTGTCGCGCGCGGCGGCGCCCTTGTGCAAACCATGCGTGGACAGCGCCTCTCCGAGGATGGCGCTGATTCGCATCTTCGGATTCAGGCTTGCATACGGATCCTGAAAAATGATCTGCAGCTTGCTGCGCAGCTTGCGCATGCGCTCGCCGGAGAGTGCACCGATGTCGTCGCCGCGGTAGAGCACCTGGCCATCGGTGCGCTCGACCAGCCGCAGCACGGTGCGGCCGATGGTGCTCTTGCCCGAACCCGATTCGCCGACAAGGCCCAGCGTTTCGCCGGGGCGGATGGCGAACGACACGTCGTCGACCGCGCGCACCGGGCGGTCGCTGCTGCCGAAGTATTTTTTGAGGCTGCGGACTTCGATGAGGGGGGCGGCGGTGGTCATTGTGGACTTTCTCCCTCCCCTTCCGGGGAGGGCTGGGGTGGGGGCTCCGTGCGGTGGAGACCGCCACAGCAATGCAACGGCCGCGTGCCCCCACCCCGACCCCCCCCGGAAGGGGAGGGAGCAAGACAGGGGCGGCAGCGGGCGCCTCATGCAACCCTCGCAAGTTGCGCATCCGGCTGCACGCGAATGCAGCGCGCCTGGCGGTCCTGTCGGATATCGATGAGCGGCGGCATCGCCTCCTTGCACCCCGCCAGCGCATGGTCGCAGCGCGGCTCGAAGGCACAGCCGGGCGGCGGCGCGAGCGGACTCGACACCTGGCCGCGAATGGCGAACAGCCGCTTGGGCTTGGGCTGCCCCGGCAGGCGCGCCTTGCCCGGCAAGCAGGCCAGGAGGCCCTGCGTATACGGATGCTCGGGTTGCGCGAACAGCGGCCGCACCGGCGCGCTCTCGACCACGCGGCCTGCATAGAGCACCACCACGTCGTCCGCATGGTGCGCGACCACGCCGAGGTTGTGAGTGATGAAGAGAATGCTCATGCCCGTCTCGGCCTGCAGCCGGCGCATGAGCTCGAGGATCTGCGCCTGGATGGTCACGTCGAGCGCGGTGGTGGGCTCGTCGGCAATCAGCAGCGTCGGGTCGCAGGCCATGGCCAGCGCAATCATCACGCGCTGGCGCATGCCGCCCGACAGCTGGTGCGGGTATTCGTGAATGCGCTGCGCCGCCGCGGGAATTTCCACCAGCTCCAGCATGCGCAACGCATGCGCGAGCGCGGCCTTGCGGTCGAGCCCCTTGTGCAGCCGCACGCTCTCCGCAATCTGCTCGCCAATGGTGAAGACCGGGTTCAGGCTGGTCATCGGCTCCTGGAAGATCATCGACAGCTGGTTGCCGCGCAGGCTGCGCATTTCGCGCTCGCCGATCTGCAGCAGGTCGAGCGACTTGCCTTCGCGCGTGACGAAAGAGGCCGAGCCGCTGACCTGCGCATTCGCGGTTTTTGGCAGAAGGCGCATCAGCGTGAGGCTGGTGACCGACTTGCCCGAGCCCGATTCGCCCACCAGCGCCGTCGTCTTGCCGGGCTGGATCGAAAAGCTCACGTCGGCCACCGAGCGGATGAGGCCGTCTTCGGTGGGAAAGCTGGTGCTCAGGTTGCTGACCCGGAGACGCGGTGTGTTCGTGGGGGTCGTCATCACAGCGTCTTCTTGAGCTTGGGGTCGAGCAGGTCGCGCACGCCGTCACCCAGCAGCTGCAGCGAGAGCGCGGTGAAGATGATGGCGAGCCCCGGAAACAGCACCACCCAGAAGGCCTGGTGCGCGTACTGCTGGCTGCCCGCAACCATGGTGCCCCAGGTGGGAATTTCGGGCGGCACGCCCACCCCTAGAAAGGAGAGCCCCGCCTCGGCCAAGATGGCATACGCAAAGATGAACGACACCTGCACAAGGATCGGCGACATCAGGTTGGGCAAGATGTGCCGCCACAGGATGCGCGAGGTGCGCACGCCCAGCGCGCGCACCGCTTCGACGAACAGCAGCTCACGCACGACCAGCGTCGAGGCCCGCACCACCCGTGCCACGCGCGGTGTGTACACCAGCACCAGCGCCAGCACGGTGTTGATGAGCGAAGGGCCGAGGATGGCGACGAGCGCGATGGCCAGAAGGATGTCAGGGAACGACATCATCGCGTCCACCACGCGCATCAGCGGTGCGTCGAGCCGTCGAAAGAAACCGGCCATGAGGCCCAGCACCGTGCCGGCGACGACGGCGCCAAGCGCGGTGAGCGCCGCTATGGCCAGCGAGTAGCGCGCACCGTGCACGATGCGCGAATACATGTCGCGGCCGAGCTCGTCGGTGCCCAGCAGGTGCTCCGCACTCGGCCCCTTCAGGCGTTGCAGCACGGCCGTGTCGTTGGGATCGATGGAGGCAAACAGCGGCGCGCCGACGGCCATGACCGCGATGACCAGCAGCACCAGCGCGGAGACCATCACGATACGGCGGTGCATCAGCTGGCGGAGCATTCGGGGCATTTGCATTTTTTCTCTCAAACCTTCACGCGCGGATCGACCACCGCATAGAGCAGGTCGATGGAGAAATTGATCAGCACGTAGATCGCCGCAATCACGAGCAGAGCGCCCTGGATCACCGGGTAGTCGCGCCGCAGCACCGCGCTTACCACCAGGTTGCCGACGCCCGGCAGGCCAAACACCGTTTCGGTAATCACGGCGCCGCCGATCATCAGCGCGACCGTAAGGCCGATCACCGTGACGATGGGCACCAGCGCATTGCGCAGCGCATGCTTGAGCACGACCACGCTCTCGCTCAGGCCCTTGGAGCGCGCGGTGCGCACATAGTCTTCGCCGAGCACGTCGAGCATCGAAGCGCGCGTGAAGCGGATGATGAGCGCCGAGTTCAAGAGGCCGAGCACCGTGGCCGGCAATACCAGTGCGTGCAGCCGCTCGGCAAACGGCGCATCGGGCGCGCCATAGCCCGACACCGGAAACCAGCCGAACGACACCGCAAAGATCTGGATCAGCACAATGCCGAGCCAGAAGCTCGGAATGCTGGCGCCGAGCATGGCGATGCCGGTGAAGAGCTGGTCGACCACGCGCCCGCGGAACACCGCGGACACGATGCCGCAGGGCACGCCGATCAGCGCAGCAATGGCTACGGCCAGGAGCGCGAGCAGCGTGGTTGGCTCGGCACGCTCCCACAGCGCCTGCGTGACCGGCCGCTGCAGAAAAATCGAAGTGCCGAGGTTGCCCTGCAGCACCTCGCGCAGCCAGTAGCCGAACTGCACGGGCAGCGGCTTGTCCAGGCCGTATTCCTTCTGCACGCGCGCAATGTCGGCGGCCGTGGCCTGGTCGCCCAGCAGCACCGAGACCGGGTCGCCCGATGCCGCGCGCGTGAGCACGAAGACGAGCACCGCCACGATGGCAAGCACGACCAGCATGCCGGCGGCGCGGGAAGCGATGTAGCGGATCATCGAATGCACCCCGGGCAGGGCAATGCGAAAGCGGACGGCCCCATTACTTGATCCGGGCGTTCCAGAAGAACGGCCAGGTCGCGGGCTGGTAGTTGTCCAGTGCCGGGCTCTTGGCCGAGAGGCCGTTGAACTTGCCGACATTGATGTACGGCACCTCTTCGTACACCACCTGCTGCACCTTGCCCCACAGCGCGCCGCGCTTGGCAGGGTCGCTTTCGACGTTGAAGGCCTGCAGCGCCGCCTTCTTGGCGGGCGTGTCCCACCAGCCGGGTGCACCGTCGCCGAGCTGCGGAGGCGAGAGCATCGGCTCGGGGAACTGGCCCGAATGGGTAACGTAGATGTCCCAGAGCTTGGGGTCGTTGCGGCGCTGCACCAGCGTGGCCCAGTCGACCACGTTGAGGTCGACCTTGAACCCGGCGCGCTTGAGCTGCTCGGCCATCAAGAGCGACATGTTGTAGTGAAAGTCGTACTGGCGGCTGGTGAGCACGCGGATCGGCTCGCCCTTGTAGCCGGCCTTGGCCGCGGCCTCCTTGGCCTTGGGCGCGTTGCGTTCGTTGTACAGCGTGGCGCCGGCCGCCGAATAGAACGGCGAGCCCTTCGGAAAGTGGTTGCCCTCGGCCACGAAGAAGCGCGTGTCGCCGAAGCCGGCCGCGAGCATCTCGCCCTCGCCGAGCGCCGTTTGAATGGCCTGGCGGATGGCCTGGTTGGAGGCAACGCCTTCCTTGGTGTTGAGCACCAGGTACGGAAAGCCGAAAGACGGCGTCATGATCGGCACGGTCTTTCCGCCCGCCTTCTCCAGCCGGGGCAGCGCCTCGACAGGCAGCAGGTCGGCAAAGTCGTACTGGCCGGCCAGGGCGCCTTCGACGCGCGTGCTGGCGTTGGGCACCGGGACGAAGCGCAGTTCTTCAATCGCCGCTTCGCGCTTGCCGCCGTAGCCGTTCGCGGGCTCCTTGCGCGCGGTGTATTTGTCGAAGCGCGTGAGCAGCACGAACTGGTCGGGCCGGCGCTCCTTGAACTTGTAGGGGCCGGTGCCAACGAACTCCTTCAGCGGCGAGGCGATGGAATCCTTGGCCATGATGGCGGCCATGCCGCTCGGCAGCGCGAGCTGCGACAGCAGCGGCGCATACGGCGCCTTCAGCACGATCTCCACGCCCAGCGGGCCCTTGGCCTTGAGGCTCTCGATTTCCTTGCCCACGGCCTTGCCGCGCGGCGACTGGTCCATCCAGCGCTGCAGGCTGGCCACCACGTCGTCGGCCGTGAGTTCGCGGCCGTTGTGCAGCATCACGCCCTTGCGCAGGGTAATGGCGTAGGTCTTGCCGTCGGCAGAGATCTTGGGGCTGCTCTCGGCCAGCATCGGCACGACGTTCCACTTGGCGTCGAAGGTGTAGAGCGTTTCGTACACGTGCTGCATGATGGTTCCGACCAAATCGGCAGTCGACGCCATCGGGTCGAGCGTCTGCGGCTCGGCCACCATGGCCAGCGTGGCAAAGTTGCGCGGCCCCTGGGCCTGCGCCTGCTGTTGGGGCAGCGCGGCGCACAGCAGCGCAAGCAGGGAAGCGCCCAGCAGGCTGCGCTTGGACAGGTGCGGCAGGCGCTGGACAAGACCGGCGTGAGGCATGGGGAACTCCTTCATGGGGCGAGCAGGGTTTGAAAGAAATTTTCTTTTCGGCCCGGACTTTGAAGCAGTATCCATGCCAAATCATCCGTGTTAACCCTCGTTCGAAGGGTTTTCTGAAACTAATTTTCAGATTGGATCGATACTCGCGATCCTCTTTTCTTCTTTCTCACTTCAGGAGTTTTCCCATGCCGCTCGAATACCTCGGCGCCCCGCCCGTCGCCTCGGACCGCCAGGCCCGCCCCTTCTCCCCGGCCGTGCGCGCGGGCGATTTCATCTATGTGTCGGGCCAGGTGCCCGCCAATGCCGAGGGCGAAATCGTGGTGGGCGGCATCGAGGCGCAGACGCGCCAGGTGATGGAAAACCTGAAGAAGGTGCTCGCACTGGCCGGCGCCACGCTCGACGACGTGTGCAAGAGCACCGTGTGGCTGCAGGACGCGCGCGACTTTGGTGCCTTCAACCGCATCTACATGAGCTATTTCGGTGAAAACAAGCCGGCGCGCTCGACCACCGAGGCGCGCCTGATGGTCGACGCCAAGGTCGAGATCGACGTGGTGGCCTACAAGCCCAAGTAAGCGGCGCCAGTCAGCGCTACAGCAGCTCGGTCTTGCGCTGGATGATGCGCGAGACCAGGCCGTAGGCAACCGCTTCTTCGGCCGAGAGCCAGCGGTCGCGCTCGATGTCGGCCAGCACCACGTCGATCGGCTTGCCGGTTTCGCGCGCAATCTCGTGCGCGATGCGGTGTCGGGCCTTGATGATCTCTTGCGCCTGGATGGCGATGTCGGTCGCCTGCCCGCCCGCGCCGCCGCTGGGCTGGTGGATCAGGAAGCGCGTGTTGGGCAGGCACACGCGCCGTTCCTTCGGCGCGGCCAGGTACAGGTGCGTGGCCGCGCTGCCAACCCAGCCGGTGCCGATCATGTTCACCGGCGCGGAAATGAAACGCACGATGTCGTGAATCGCATCGCCCGATTCCAGGTGGCCGCCGGGCGAGCTCACCAGAATGTCGATGGGTTTGTCGGTGCTGTCGGCGTCCAGCGCAATGAGCCTGCGCGTCACGTCGGCGGCCACCGAATCGGTGATGCTGCCGAAGATCAGCAGCGTGCGCGACTTGAAGGCTTTTTCTTCCAGATAGGAGTTGCGCGGCTCTGCAGTGGCAGCGGGCGTGGTGTCGTCGTCGGTTTCCATGATGAAGAAGCACTCCTGTAGTTGAACGGCATCTTGCCGGACAGGCGAACAGTTTCGCGACATTGCATGGGCCGTGGCAAGCGGCACCGAAAAACCCGGCCGGTCAGCCGGCCAGCCGCCCTGCCACCAGCTGCAGCACGCGGTCACAGCGCTTTGCAAGCTCCTGGTCGTGCGTGACCATCACGAAGGCCGTGCGGTGCTTGTGCGCGAGTTCGATCATCAGCGCAAACACGGTGTCGGCGGTGTTGCGGTCGAGGTTGCCCGTGGGCTCGTCGGCCAGCACGCACGCCGGCTGCGTGACCAGTGCGCGCGCAATGGCCACGCGCTGGCGCTCGCCGCCGGAAAGCTCGGCCGGCCGGTGATGCAGTCGGCCGCCAAGGCCCACGCTTTCGAGAATCCGGGTGGCGGCGGCTGCCGCTTGCGCGGGCTCGGTGCGACGGATTTTCAGCGGCATCGCCACGTTGTCGAGCGCGCTGAATTCGGGCAGCAGGTGGTGAAACTGGTAGACGAAACCCAGGTGCTGGTTGCGCAGGCGCCCCTGCTCGGCCGCATCGGCGTGCGCGATGTCCTTGCCGAGCAGCTCGACCTTTCCGGAGGTGGGCGCGTCGAGCCCGCCCATCAGGTGCAGCAGCGTGCTCTTGCCGGAGCCCGAGGCGCCGACGATGGCCAGCGTTTCGCCGGCGCGCACGTCCAGGTCGACGCCGTGCAGCACGGTGAGGTCGATGCGCCCCTCGTGAAAGCGCTTGGTGAGGCCGCGGGCCTTCAGGACGACGCCATCATTGGCGCCGGGCCGCCCCAAGCCATTGGCGGCCGCCTCAGGGGGCAGAGAGGACACGTCAGTGCCGAGCGTGGGGGTCCGTTCACTCATAGCGCAGGGCCTCGGCGGGGTTGACGCGGCTCGCGCGCCAGCTCGGATACAGCGTGGCCAGGAAGGCCAGGACAAGGGAAATGATTGCAATCGGCATGATGTCGCTGCGCTGCGGATCGCTCGGCATCTTGCTGATCAGGTAGATGTCCTTGGGCAGGAAGCTCGCATGAAAAAGCTGCTCGAGCGCGGGCACGATCACGTCGATGTTGTAGGCAATGCCCAGCCCCAGCAGCAGCCCGGCCACGGTGCCGATCACGCCGACCATGGCGCCCTGCACCACGAAGATGCCCATGATGCTGCGCGGCGAGCTGCCCAGCGTGCGCAAGATGGCAATGTCCGCCCGCTTGTCGGTCACGGTCATTACCAGCGTGGAAACCAGGTTGAAGGCCGCCACCGCCACGATGAGCGTGAGGATGATGAACATCATGCGCTTCTCGACCTGCACGGCCGCAAACCATGTCTTGTTCTGGCGCGTCCAGTCGCGAATGAGAAACTGCCCCGGCAGCGTCACAGCCATCTGGTCGGCCACGTCGCGTGCCTCGTTCAGGTCCTTGAGCTTGATGCGTATGCCGGTGGGCCCGTCGAGCCGGAACACGCGCTGGGCATCTTCCGCGTGAATCATGGCCAGCGCCGAGTCGTATTCGTAGTGGCCCGAATCGAAGGTGCCCACCACGGTGAACTGCTTGAGCCGCGGCACCACGCCCGCCGGCGTGACCTGACCGCCGGGTGCCACCAGCGTGACCTGGTCGCCGGGCTGCACGAAGAGCGACCGCGCCAGCTCGCCGCCGAGCACGATGCCGAATTCACCCGGCACCAGCTTGTCGAGCGTGCCCTTTTGCGCGGTGGTGGCAATGTCGGTGACCTCGGGTTCGAGCTTGGGCACGATGCCGCGCACCAGCGTGCCCTTCATGTCCTCGCCGCGCGCGATGAGCGCCTGCGTGGCAATGAAGGGAGCCGCGCCGACCACCTCGAGGTTCTTGCGCGCGGCAGCCATGATGGCGTCGATGTCGGGCAGGGCCTGGCCGTCGCGCGAAAGGATTTCGATGTGCGACACCACGCCGAGCATGCGGTCGCGCACTTCCTTCTGGAAGCCGTTCATCACGCTGAGCACGATGATCAGCGCCGCCACCCCCAACGCGATGCCGAGCATCGACACGCCCGAGATGAAAGAGATGAAGCCGTTGCGCCGTGTCGCCCGGCCTGCGCGCGTGTAGCGCCAGCCGAGCTGCAGTTCATAAGGAAGTCGCATATTTTCAGTTGTTTGACGCGCTTCCGGCGCCAAGGGCGCTTCGGGGCGTTGCATCCCCGGGATTGTGGCATTCCCGGACAATAGGGGAATGGCCGAACCTCTCCCACGTCATCTGTTGATTCCCTTTGCCGGCCGCGGTTCCCCTGCATGCCGCGCGGCCCTGCCATCGCTTTGGCTGCCCAACCTCGAGTCCCTGCTCTTCCGGCTCTCGCTGGTGGAGACCGATACGCAAGACGAAAGCACGCGCTCACCGCCCCATGAACGGGCGCTGGCCGCGGCGCTGGGCATTTCCGCAGCCGACGGCTGCATTCCCTGGGCCGCGCTCGAAGCCAGGCAAATCGGCGTTGCCGAGCCCGGCGACCGCGAAGGCTGGGGTGTGGTGTCGCTGTGCAACTGGCAGGTGGGCATCGACGACGTGGTGCTGGGCGACCCGGCCGCCATCGAGATCGACGCCACCGAGTCGGCCGCGCTGCTGGCTGCCGCACATCCTTTCTTCGAGGAAGACGGCATTGCGCTGCACCCCTCTTCCACCCCCGGCCGCTGGCTGGCGCGCGCGCGAATCTTCGACGGCCTGGCAACGGCATCGATCGACCGTGCGGTGGGCCACCCGATTTCGCAGTGGTCGCCGCTGGCCGAAGCCGCACGGCCGCTGCGCCGCCTCCAGAATGAAATGCAGATGCTGCTCTACACCCAGCGCGTGAACGACGACCGCGCCGCCCGCGGCGTGCCGCCGATCAACTCTTTCTGGCTCAGCGGCACTGGCGCGCTGCAGGCGGACACGCTTTCGCCCGCCGCGCCCGCGCCCACCGTGAGCGACGCGCTGCGCGTGGCCGCATTGCGCGACGACGGGCCCGGCTGGGCACAGGCCTGGCAAGCACTGGATGCGGGTGCCATCGCCAGCCTGCTGGCCGACTACACCGCCGGCGCCGACATCGCGCTCACGCTGTGCGGCGACCGTGCGGCGCAGCGCTATGCATTGCAGCAGCGCGGCCTGGTGGGTTGGGCCAAGAGCCTGTTCGACCGGCCGCGCGCCGCCAACGTGCTCGAGGGCCTATGAAAATCATCGCCAGGGAAATTCCGCCCCGCACCGTCTGGGCGCTGGAGCAGGCCGGCGTGCACCCCTTGCTGGCCCGCCTTTTTGCAGCGCGCGGCGTGCTGGCCAAGGACGAGCTCGACGACGGCCTGGCGCGCCTGCTGCCGCCCGACACGCTGCACGGTACGCGCGAGGCCGCGGTGCTGCTCGCCGACGCCATGGCGCAGGACAAGCGCCTGTGCATCGTGGCCGACTACGACTGCGACGGCGCCACGGCCTGCGCCGTCGCGGTGCGAGGCCTGCGCCTGCTTGGCGCAAGGAACGTGAGCTACCTGGTGCCCGATCGCGTGGTCGACGGCTATGGCCTCACGCCGCCCATTGCCGAGCGCGTGGCGAACAGCGGCGCCGACATGCTGATTACCGTGGACAACGGCATTGCCAGCGTTGAAGGCGTGGCCGCTGCCAAGGCGCGCGGCCTGCAGGTGCTGGTGACCGACCACCACCTGCCCGGCCCGGAATTGCCCGCTGCCGATGTGCTGGTGAACCCCAACCAGCCGTGCTGCGGCTTCGAGAGCAAGAGCATTGCCGGCGTGGGCGTGATGTTCTATGTGCTGCTGGCGCTGCGCTCCGAATTGCGCACGCGCGGCATCTTCACGGCGGCCACGCAGCCCAAGCTCGACGTGCTGCTTCCGCTGGTGGCGCTGGGCACGGTGGCCGACGTGGTGAAGCTCGACGCCAACAACCGCCGCCTCGTTGCACAGGGCCTTCGGCGCATTCGCGCCGGCGCGCTGCCGGCGGGCATTGCAGCGCTGTTCAAGGCCGCCGGGCGCAACGCCGCAGTGGCCACCACTTTCGATTTCGGCTTTGCGCTCGGCCCCCGCATCAATGCGGCCGGCCGGCTCGCCGACATGACGCTGGGCATCGAATGCCTGCTGACCGACGACACGGGCCGCGCCGACGAACTCGCGCGCATGCTCGACGGCATCAACCGCGAGCGGCGCGACATCGAGGGCGGCATGCGCGACCAGGCGCTGATGCTGGCCGAGTCGCTGTTCGGCCCCGATGCCAAGGGCGGCGAAGCGCCGCCGGCCGCCATCAGCGTGTTCGACGCCGAATTTCACGAGGGTGTGGTCGGCATCGTGGCCTCGCGCCTGAAAGACCGCTTCCATCGCCCGACCTTCGTTTTTGCCGCGAGCGGCGCACCGGGCAAGGAGCATGAGCTCAAGGGCTCGGGCCGGTCGATTCCGGGCTTTCACCTGCGGGATGCGCTCGACCTGGTGGCCAAGCGGCATCCGGGCGTGCTGCTGCGCTTCGGCGGCCATGCAATGGCGGCGGGCTGCACCGTGGCGCGCGAGAAGTTCGAGGTGTTCGAGCGCGCCCTGGCCGAGGTGGCGCACGAGTGGCTCGACGCAGCCACGCTAACCCGGCGCCTCGACACCGACGGCCCGCTGGAACGCGAGTACATGCGCATCGACCTCGTCGACACGCTGCACCGCGAGGTCTGGGGCCAGGGCTTTGCGCCGCCCACCTTCAGCGAGGAAGTGGAGGTGGTGTCGCAACGCCTCGTGGGCGAAAAGCACCTGGCGCTCAAGCTGCGGCACCAGGGCCACCCGGTCGACGGCATCTGGTTCGGCCATACCGACCCGCTGCCCGCGCGCGTGAAGCTCGCCTTCAGGCTCGATGCCGATGAGTGGCAGGGGGTGCGCCGCGTGCGCTTCCTGGTCGAAGGAGCAGAGATCTAACGCGCCCTTCAGCTCGCGCGACACGGCGGGCATGCGGTCGGGACGGATTCCTACGCGGACCGGGCCGGAGCGTTCTACGGTGGTCATTTGCATGAGGAGCCCAGGCACCATGAAATCGACCACTGCATCACCTCCCAAATCCACCAAGTCATCCAAGTCAGCGGGACCAGCCGAGACGGCAGCCAAGCATCGGGAAGTCCAGCGTGCGCAAGATGAAAAGGACAGCGCGAAACCCGCCGCCAAGAAGTCCAGCCAGCCCGCACAGGCAGGCTCTCGCCCACAGCCGGCCAACCCCATGCCGGCACAGCACCTGAGCAAGCCCGGCCAAGAAGCGGACATGGCGCTGCGCCCCCGCTTCGAGGCGCCGGACTACCAGGGCAGCGGCAAGCTAGAGGGCATGACGGCACTGATCACCGGCGGCGACTCGGGCATTGGACGCGCCGTGGCGCTGCTCTATGCGCGCGAAGGCGCCGACGTGGCGATCGTGCATCTCGACGAAGACGATGACGCGGACGAAACCCGGCGGCACGTGGAGGACGAAGGCGCGCGCTGCATCGTGATCAAGGGCGACGTCTGCGATCCGGCGTTCTGCCGCGAAGCGGTCGACAAGACCATCGAAGCCTTCGGCAAGCTCGACATCCTGGTGAACAACGCGGCCTTCCAGCTGCATGCGGCGTCGATCGAGGACATTACCGATGAGCGCTTCGACCTGACGCTCAGGACCAACGTGTTCGGCTATTTCCAGATGGCGCGCGCCGCGGTACCGCACCTGGGCCAGGGCTCGTCGATCATCAACACCGGCTCGGTCACCGGCCTGGAGGGAAGCGCACACCTGCTCGACTACTCGACCACCAAGGGTGCCATCCACGCCTTCACCAAGTCGCTGGCGAGCAACCTGCTGCCGAAGGGCATTCGCGTGAATGCGGTAGCGCCCGGCCCGGTGTGGACGCCCTTGAACCCGGCGGACAGCCCCCCTGAAAAGGTAAAAGACTTCGGCAAGAACACCGACATGCAAAGGCCGGCACAGCCCGAGGAGCTCTCCCCCGCGTATGTGTTCCTGGCCGCGCCGAGTTGCGCCAGCTACATCACCGGCATCGTGCTGCCGATCACGGGCAGTGTGGGCGCGGTTTGAACTGCCGAGACGACGTAGCACGGTTTCGATGCAAGCCGTCCTGAGGAATGTGCTGACTACACTGTGCACCGGCTTGCGTTGTGCATGCGTGTTCACATGTTCCAAGGTTCCAATGAAAGTCTCCGTCTCCGCTCTTCTGGTGGCCGCCGCGCTTGCCGCGTCTGCCCTGCCCGCCGTCGCACAGGTTTCCGTCAACATCAACCTGCCCCTGGTCCAGGTGGCGCCTCCCGCGCCTCGCTATGAGCCCATGCCGGGCCCCAGGGCCCGCCAGGTGTGGGTGCCAGGGCACTGGCAATGGAACCAGCGCGCCTATGTCTGGCGCGCCGGCTTCTGGCAGGCTGCACGGCCGGACTACGCATATGCGCCCGGCCGCTGGGTTCAGGCGGACGGCGGATGGCGGTGGAAGGAAGGCAACTGGCGCCGGGCGGAGAGGCCTCGCCACGCCGACCATGGCGACGACCACGGCGGCGGCAGGCACCAGCACTGCCCACCGGGGCAAGCCAAGAAAGGTCGTTGCTGATCTCTGTCAGCCGCCGGAAATGAAAAAAGGGGCGAGAAATCGCCCCTTTTTTTGCTTGCCGGCCGAGGCGAATGCCTTTCCGGGATCTTCGATATGGTGCCGCTTGTCGGAATCGAACTGACGACCTTCCGCTTACAAGGCGGGTGCTCTACCAACTGAGCTAAAGCGGCACGAATCCTGGGATTTTAGCGGTGCGAAACGCGCCTACTTCACGCGCTTGAGCGAGGGGCGGCTGCCGCCACCGGCCGGAGGGCGCGGCGGCTCGTCGTGCGGATCGGTGGAGGAGCCGGAATCGTCACCGACATCGACCATTTCATCCGCGTCTTCCCCCGTAACCAGGTGCACGATCTTGCCGGCATCGCCTTCGGTGCCGCGCGAGGCATCGCGCAGCGGCATGCGCGCAGGCCCCTGTGGCGAAGGCGCTCCGGCAGAAGCACCGCCCTCGGCGCCGCTGCCCGCAGGCACGGGAGCCGGAAAGGCCATGCCCTGCCCGTTCTCGCGCGCATAGATCGCGATCACCCGGCCCACGGGCACGATGATTTCACGCGCGCTGCCGGCAAAACGGGCCTTGAACTCGATGAAGTCGTTGCCGAGCTTGAGCGAGCTGGTCGCGTCGAAGCTGATGTTCAGCACGATCTCGCCGTTCTTCACGTACTCGCGCGGCACTTGGACGGTGTCGTCGACCTGCACCGCGACATAGGGCGTGAACCCGTTGTCGGTGCACCATTCGTACAGCGCCCGAATGAGGTACGGGCGGGTGGAGGACGACTCGAGCGCGTTGATCATGAATTTTCTACCGTGCAATCTCTGGCTTCGACTCTTCGCAGAACACCGCGGAACCGGCTTTGCCGGGCCGCCGGTGTTGCCCCCGGCGAGGGGGTTGGAGAAGCGACACGAAGTGCGCGAAGCCTGGGGGAGAGCCTAGTTATTTGCGCATGACCTTTTCGGACGGGGTGAGCGCTTCGATATAGGCCGGGCGCGAGAAGATGCGCTCAGCGTACTTCAGAAGCGGCGCCGCGTTCTTGCTGAGGTCAATGCCGTAGTAGTCGAGGCGCCAGAGCAGCGGCGCAATGGCCACGTCGAGCATAGAGAAGTTGTCGCCCAGCATGTACTTGTTCTTGAGGAACACGGGTGCGAGCTGGGTGAGCCGGTCGCGGATGTGCGAGCGCGCCTTTTCGAGCGCCTTCTCGTTGCCCTTGGCGGTGCGGTTCTCGAGCGTGGCCACGTGCACGAAGAGCTCCTTCTCGAAGTTGAGCAGGAACAGGCGCACGCGAGCGCGGTCGACCGGGTCGCCCGGCATCAGTTGGGGATGCGGAAAGCGCTCGTCGATGTACTCGTTGATGATGTTCGATTCGTACAGGATCAGGTCGCGCTCGACCAGGATCGGCACCTGGCCGTACGGATTCATCACGCTGATGTCTTCGGGCTTGTTGTAGAGGTCGACGTCGCGGATTTCGAAATCCATGCCCTTTTCGAACAACACGAACCGGCAGCGGTGGGAAAAGGGGCAGGTCGTTCCTGAATACAAGACCATCATGGCGAGAGACTCCTAAAAATCAAAAAGAGTGGGTCGCGTTGGCAACCCACTCTGTGGGACCGGACGCACGGGGCGCCCGGTCGGCGTGGACGGAACTACTTGACGTCTTTCCAGTACGAGGCGTTCAGTCGCCACACGAAAACCAACGACAGCGCCAGGAACAGCAGCACCCACACGCCGATGCGGATGCGCGTGTTCTGTGCCGGTTCGGCCATCCATTGCAGGTAGTTAACCAGGTCACCCACGGCATTGTCGAACTGCAGCGGCGTCATGGTGCCGGGGGTGACTTGCTCCCAGCCCTTGAACACTTCGGTTGCGTGGCCGTGCTGCTCGACCTTGGTGTAGACCGGACGGCGCTCGCCTTGCAGCTCCCACAGCGGGTTGGGCATGGCAACGCTCGGGAACACCAGGTTGTTCCAGCCGGTGGCCTTGGTGTCGTCGCGGTAGTAGGTGCGCAGGTAGGTGTACAGGTAGTCGGCACCGGTGCCGCCGTGGCCGGCGCGCGAGCGCGCGACCAGGGTCAGGTCGGGCGGCGTGGTGCCGAACCAGTCCTTGGCCTGGCGTGCGTCGATGTTGGCCTTCATGGTCTCGCCGACCTTGTCGGTCGAGAACAGCAGGTTGTCCTTGATCTGCTGCTCGGAAATGCCGATGTCCTGCAGGCGGTTGTAGCGCATGAAGGCCGCGGAGTGGCAGTTCAGGCAGTAGTTGACGAACAGCTTGGCGCCGTTTTGAAGGGAGGCGACGTCGGTGGTCTTGTTGGGCGCCTTGTCCCACGCGATACCGCCGGATTCGGCCGACGCGGCTGCGGAAAAGGTCAGGCCCAGTGCCAGACCCACAACCGCGAGCCAGCCAGAAATGCTTTTCTTCATCGTGTTTCTCTCGAGCTCTCTTGGGCTTCTCAATGGGCGGCGAAGGTCACGCGTTCGGGCACGGGCTTGAACTCGCCCTTGCTGCTCCACCAGGGCATGAGCAGGAAGAAACCGAAGTAGAAAAGCGTGCCGATCTGCGAGATGGTCTGCGCGATGTCGAGCGCGAACGAACCGATGACCAGGTTGCCCCAGACGCCGGGCGCCTGGATGCCCAGGTAGCCCAGGATCAGGAAGAAGAACACGAAGACGCCGTAGACATACTTGTGCCAGCCCGGACGATAGCGGATCGACTTGACTTCGCTGTGGTCCAGCCAGGGCAGGAAGAACAGGATGATGACCGAACCGCCCATCACGACCACGCCCCAGAACTTGGCATCGAACGCCTTGAGCAGGAAGATCGCCACGGCCGCCACCACGACGACCGCGATTTTCAGCGCGGTGCCCGACTTGCCCTTGATGAAGTTCAGGATGGCGGCCAAGCCGATGATCAACGCGAACACGTTGACCATGTCGTCGGTGGTTGCACGCAGCATCGAATAGAACGGCGTGAAGTACCAGACCGGCGCAATGTGGTTGGGCGTCTTGAGCGAGTCGGCCGGAATGAAGTTGTTGTACTCGAGGAAGTACCCACCGGCTTCAGGCGCGAAGAAGATCACGGCCGAGAAGATCGTGAGGAACACCACCACGCCGAAGATGTCGTGCACCGTGTAGTACGGATGCGACGGGATACCGTCGAGCGGATGGCCGTCAGGGCCGCGGTTGGCCTTGATCTCGATGCCGTCGGGATTGTTGGAACCCACTTCGTGCAGCGCGATCAGGTGGGCGACCACGAGGCCGAGCAGCACCAGCGGCACGGCAATCACGTGGAAGCTGAAGAAGCGGTTGAGCGTGGCGTCGCTCACCACGTAGTCGCCGCGGATCAGCAGCGCCAGGTCAGGGCCGATGAACGGAATGGCGGCGAACAGGTTCACGATCACCTGGGCGCCCCAGTAGCTCATCTGGCCCCACGGCAGCAGGTAGCCCATGAAGGCTTCGGCCATCAGGCACAGGAAGATCGCGCAGCCGAACACCCAGATCAGCTCGCGCGGCTTGCGGTAGCTGCCGTACATGAGGCCGCGGAACATGTGCAGGTACACCACGATGAAGAACGCCGAGGCGCCCGTCGAGTGGATGTAGCGGATGAGCCAGCCCCAGGGCACGTCGCGCATGATGTACTCGACCGATGCGAACGCCTGGTTCGCGTCGGGCTTGTAGTGCATCACCAGGAAGATGCCGGTCACGATCTGGATCACGAGGACCAGCATCGCGAGCGAGCCGAAGATGTACCAGAAGTTGAAGTTCTTCGGCGCGTAGTACTTGCCCCACTGGTCGTTCCAGAGCTTGGTCAGCGGGAAGCGGTTGTCTACCCAGTTGAGCAGCTTCTCGCCGGCGGGCGCGTTGGGGGAAATTTCGTGGAATTCAGCCATGTTCTTCTTCTGCCTCAGGCCTTCTTGTCTTCGCCGATGAGCAACTTGGTGTCCGACACGTACATGTGCGGGGGCACCGGCAGGTTGTCAGGCGCGGGCTTGTTCTTGAAGACGCGGCCGGCCAGGTCGAAGGTGGAGCCATGGCAAGGGCACAGGAAACCGCCTTCCCAGTCGTTCGGCAGCGAAGGCTGCGGACCGGCCTGGAGCCGGTCGACCGGCGAACAGCCGAGGTGGGTGCAGATACCCACGACCACCAGCACGTCGGGCTTGATGGAGCGGTGCTGGTTTTGTGCGTATTCGGGGGTGAACTCGTCGGGGTGCCGCTTGGAGAGCGGATCGGCCAGCTGGCCGTCGAGCTTGGCGAGCTCGGCCACCTGCTCGGGCGAGCGCTTGAGGATCCAGACGGGCTTGCCGCGCCATTCGACGGTGATCTTCTCGCCGACCTTGAGGCCCGCGATGTCCACCTCGACCGCAGCGCCCGCGGCCTTGGCCTTTTCGGAAGGCTGGAAAGTACTTACGAAGGGAATCGCGGTGGCCACGCCTCCCGCTACGCCGGCACAGCTGGATGCGATTAACCACGTCCGCTTGCTTGTGTCGATCCGGGGGGAACCGGAGGTCATGTCACTCATGGGGATCCTCTAAGTCTTCTTCGCTGGAGCAGGGTCAACCGGCGATTGTAGCGGGCTGTTGCGGGCATATTCAACGCCGCCAGCCCGGAGCACGTGCGAATCCGCTGCCGCCAGACACTCTGGAAGATCGACTAAGAACAATTAATTAGTATTTATTTGCAACTTAATTAGACGACATTTCGTCACAACGATTTGCGCAATCAAATGGTTGCAAAAGGCTAAATTAGTTGCGGCACACTTCGCTAGCTGCTAATCTTCTCTCAACTGTTAATCGTCAATTTGAGAGGATATTTGCCATGAGAATTAAGCCATTGGTGTTCGCAACTGCCATTGCAGCCTTGAGCATTTCTTCAGCTCTGGCACAGGCCCCGACCCCGACGCCACCCGTTCAAACACCCGTAGCCCAGCCCGCTAGTGCCACCGGCGCAACCAACTCCGCGTTCGGCCGCATCACCGCCGGGCAAGCTGGCGGCGTAGCAGCCAGCGTCGGCCTGGCAGCTGCCGTGGCCAGTGGCAACGGGGGCAACAGCGGTGGCGGCAGCGGCACCGGCGGGACGGGCGGCACCGGCACAGGTACCACCGGCACGAATTGATCGTGCGGGCCCTCCTGACGGGAGGGCATTCGCTGAAAAGTCCGCGCGTTGGCCACGCCACGCGACTTGTTGAATGCTGTCTTTTGGCGGCATTTCTTTTGGGCGTTGGCGGCTGTTCTTCCGGCTCTTCTGCCATGCTGGCAACGGCGCGGCATATATATAACGGCACCTCTTCGGCGCCCCCGCCGACCTTTAATCCTAATTACCGCTATTTGCGCGTGGCCACCGGCAATCAAACGGTGTTCATGGTGCTCGGCTATATCGACAAGCGCCCCGAAGGTGCGGTCGAAGTCTGGTACAGCGGCAGCGGCGAGGTCGTCAGGCTGCTCGATGGACGCTTGGTGGGAACCACCGGGCTTTCCATCGATTGGCGCGAGGTGCGGTTTTCGGGCCTGCCCGCCTGGACCGCCGACGCGGCCAGCACGCCTTCCGCAAAGACCTATCAACGCCAGCGCGACATGATGCCGGGCTACCGTTTCGGCATTCGCGACGAGATCGTGCTGGCGCCGATTGCCGCGCCGCAACAAGTCGCCCTGGCTGGCACGGCGGCTGCTTCCCTGCGCTGGTACGAGGAGCGCAGCGTTTCCCGGCCGGCAAGCGCTTCGCTGCCCCCCGCGCGCTTCGGCGTTTCGCAAGCGGGCGGTACCCCTCGGGTCGTT
Organism: Variovorax paradoxus; assembly: GCF_009755665.1. Classification (NCBI taxonomy): domain Bacteria; kingdom Pseudomonadati; phylum Pseudomonadota; class Betaproteobacteria; order Burkholderiales; family Comamonadaceae; genus Variovorax; species Variovorax paradoxus. Next base: position 1,318,013 of record NZ_CP046622.1, on the reverse strand, counting down.
TATTCCGAGCAATGTATTTCCAATGATCTGTGTATGAGTTTCGAGCAGTGGACGCCTTCTTCCCCAGCACCCGTCGCAGCGGCGAGCGCTGGTACATGAGCCGTTTGCTTCTTCGTGGCTCCGGCAGACAACCCTGGCCTCTTCGTGCGGTGGTGGCCTGCGCGCTCGCGGCCAGTTGCGCCGCGGCGGCCCAGCCCCTGGGCAACGGCCCCGTCGACAACAAGACGCCGGCCAACGATGCCGACATTCGCCCGGGCGAGCGCCTGAGTGCCTGGCTGCTGCGGCAGCCGGCCGAAACAGCGGCGTCCGGCTTGTCCTGGCGCGTTCCGCAGGAGCGGCTGGCGCAGCAATTCCTGAAGAACCAGGTGCTGCTGCGGCTCGAGGCCGCCAAGCGGCGCGCGCCCCGCGCTGAACAGGCTCAGCGCCAGCAGCTGATCGCATGGCTGCAGAACCTTCCTGTCACAGGCCGGGTTGCGCTCGGCATCGTGGATCCGCGCTGGCTCGAGGCGCACCCCGAAGAAGATCCGGTGCTCACGGCAGGCCAGCAACTCATTGCGCCTCCGCCGGTCCTGAACACCATTTCGGTGGTGCAGCCCGACGGGCGGCTCTGCCAGGTGGCGCACGAACCCGGCCGCACGGCATGGGACTATGTGGCGGCCTGCGATCCCGAAGGCAAGCACGACTGGGCCTGGGTGGCGCAGCCCGACGGCCGCACCGCGCGGGTCGGCATGGCGAAGTGGAATGCACATCCGTCGGACGAGCCGGCACCCGGCGCCTGGATATGGGCGGCACCTCGAGGCATGGACGACTTGGAGGCGGTTTCCGAAGGGCTCATCAAGTTCCTCGCCACGCAAGGTCCATCGCCGCAGGGCAATACGGTGGCAGAAACGCCCACCGCGGCTGGCGCCCTTGCCACCAGCGTTCCTGCGGCATCTGCGGCCATTCCATTGGCGGCGGAGCCCTCTCCGCCGGCCACCCCGTTCCAGCCCACCACGGTTTCGGTGCGCCCCGAGGCGGCACCGCAGTACCGCCCGCTGCAGCCCAGCGGTAATGACTGGGGCGAAACCGGCTTGCTGCAAACGCCCTCCGCCCGCATGGGCCAAACGGGCGACATGCGCACCTCCATCACGCATGTCTCGCCCTACACGCGGCTGAACGTGATGTTCCAGCCGCTGGATTGGCTGGAAGCCGGCTTCCGCTACACGTCCATCGGCAACCGCATCTACGGCATCGGCCTGAGCAACCAGGACTACAAGGACAAGAGCATCGACTTCAAGGCGCGGCTGTGGAAAGAGTCCGCCTACCTCCCCGAGGTGGCGCTGGGCTTTCGCGACATTGGCGGTACCGGCCTCTTTTCGTCCGAGTACCTGGTGGCGAGCAAGCGCCACGGCGATCTGGATTTCAACCTCGGCATCGGCTGGGGCTACATGGGCAGCAGCGGCAACATCAGCAACCCGTTCGGTGTTCTGAGCAGCCGCTTCAAGACACGCGTCAGCGAGACGACGTGGGGCGGCGCCAACTTCGGCCGGCTCTTTCGCGGGCCCACCGCACTCTTTGGCGGCGTGCAATGGCGCACGCCCTGGGACCCGCTCACGCTCAAGCTCGAGTTCGAGGGCAACAACTACAAGAACGAGCCGCTCAACAACGACCAGCCGCGGCGCTCGCCTATCAATATCGGCCTGGAATACCGCTACGCCCCCGGCGTGACCTTCTCGGCCGGCCTGGAGCGCGGCAACAAGGTGATGGTGGGCCTCACGCTGCAAACCAACCTTGCGAACATGCAGATGGCCAAGACGGTGGATCCGCCGGCGCCGCGCTTTTCGCCGACGCCTCCGGCCACTTCGCCAGGCTGGGCCGCCACCGCGGCCGACATCGAAAGCCGCACCGAGTGGACCGTCCAGCGCATTGCGCCGCAAGGCCAGATGCTGCACGTGTGGATCACCGAAAGCGCCACCGTTTACCGCAACGCGCGCGTCGAGCAGATCATTGCGGTGCTGCACCGCGATGCGCCGGGATCGATCAAGAACTTCGTGATCCACTATTCGGAACGCGGCTTGCCCATGCATGCGCAAGTGGTCGACCGGAACGAATGGGTCACGGCGCACTACCAGGCGCAAACGCCGAGCGAAGCGCGCGCGGCCAGCCAGCGCGACTATGCGCCCCCGCCGATCGGCGCGGACTTCCAGCCCCCGAACATTTCGAATACCAATGCGGCCATCGCATCGAGGGACGCCCCCGGCATTGCGGACGACAACAAGGCGCTCGCGCCGTGGGAGCGCCGCACCTCCAAGTTCAGCATCGGCCTGACACCCAGCCTCGGCCAGATCCTGGGCGGCCCGAATGCGTTCGTGCTCTACCAGATCGGCGTGCAGGCGGTTGCCGAATACCGCTTCACGCCGAGCACCTGGGTCAACGGTGCGCTGAACCTGCGCCTGCTCGACAACTTCGACAAGTTCACCTACACGGCGCCCAGCAACCTGCCCCGCGTGCGAACCCTGCAGCGCGAGTTCGTTACCGCCAAGCGCCTGACCATGCCAGTGCTGCAACTGACGCACGTCGGCAGGCTCACGGACAACCAGTACTACAGCGTGTACGGCGGTGCGCTCGAAAGCATGTATGCAGGCGTCGGCGCGGAGTGGCTCTACCGGCCATGGCGCAGCCGGCTGGCCGTCGGCGTCGACTTCAACCATGTGCGCCAACGCGACTTCGACCAGGACTTCGGCCTGCGCGACTACAAGGTCAACACCGGCCATGCCACGCTCTATTGGGACACCGGCTGGAACGGCATCCTGGCCAAGATCAGCGCGGGCCAGTACCTGGCGGGCGATCGCGGGGTCACCATCGACATCAGCCGCCGCTTCGACAATGGCGTGGTGCTCGGCGCCTATGCCACCAAGACCAACATCTCGGCAAGGCAGTTCGGCGAAGGCAGCTTCGACAAGGGCATCTACATCTCGGTGCCCTTCGATGCGCTGCTGCCGCGCTCGAACAAGTTCACCGCCAACTTCGCCTGGGCGCCGCTGGTGCGCGACGGCGGTGCGCGCCTGGGCCGCATCCACCCGCTGTACGAAATGACGTCAGCGCGCGACCCGAGCGCCTTCAAGTTCGGCCCGCCGGACAGCGGTGCCCCGGGCACGGGCGACAACATCCTGAAGTTCGAACGGCGCTAAGGCTCGCGCCCTTCCGCCCCCGTGTGTCGCCAGGTTCAGCGAGCCTGCGGCGCAGCGGGGGCGCGCATGATGAAGAACAGCCAGGCCATCATTGCGACCGCCATGCAGGCAAAGCCCAGCGTCATGGCATTGATGGTCTGGATGTAGGAGACCGGGGGTTTGGCCATGACCATGCAGGCCCCGAACACCAGCGCACCGAAGATCGAGCACCACAACAGAGCGCCGGGCCGGCCCGCGGCCCTGAAGCCCGTCCGCAGGCACATCGTTAGACCGAAGATTGCGGGCGCGTAGAAAAACGGCGAGAAGTCCATTCCACCGTAGTTCTTGCCGAAGGCCAGCACCACCAGGTAAGGCCCCAGCAGGCCCAGCAACACGCCTCCGATTTCCGCAACCACGAATCCGAAGACGACGAACTTGATGAACAGGCGAAAAGCGTCTTTCCGACGGTCGGATTTCCAGCTGGCCGCCAGCTTCGGCAGGATGTAATAGCCCAGCGCGAGCAGCACATACTGCATGGGCAGCAAGAAGGTGATGTAGATCTTCAGCAAGCCGCCCTGCGCCGAATCGGCCGAAGAGCCCAGCAGCAATATGGCGCCGCCCGTCATGATCCAGCTCATGAGCTGCGACAGGCTTGCCTTCCAGCCATAGGCCGAGGCTTCCTTGAGGGTAAGGGTCTGCGCGCCGACCGGCGCCGGTAGCGGCGCAATCACGTTCTTCAGGCCCGCAGCGATCAGGATCGAGAACGGCAGCTGGATGACGGCAATCCACAACAGGGCCTGCGTCCATGAAGCGGGCTTCAGGCCGATCAGCACCGCCACATAGCCGATGCTGATCAGGATGCCCGATGTGCAGAGCACCGCGAACCGGCGCCCCACGAGCAGGATGCTGCGAGAAATCCAGAAGATTTCATAGCCGATGATCAACGCGACTCCGGCCCAGTTCAGCGGCCCTGGAAAACCGGTGAACTGCCACACCAGAAAGCCCGCAATCGACACCGCGGCAACCAGCGCCCAGCTCCACCAGGCGGCGGAGCGATCGGCGTAATAGCGCTTGATCAGCAGCGGTTCATGCACCACCGCGGTATGCAGGATGTACTGGAAGCTGACGATCGCAAGAAAAGCCGAAGCAATGCCGAAGTCCGAAGGCGACAACGCCCGCGCGAGCGCAAAGCTCAGCAGCAATTGGCTCGCGCTATAGATGCACTGGTCTGCAACTGCATAGATCGGACCTCCCAGGCGTTTTCGAATTCCGGCGAACGACGCCATTCACTGATCCGACAGGGAGAACAGGACCGGATAAGCGGTTGCCTTGACGGCAAAGCCCCCTTCGACCGGACTGCCGCAACTCCCGTGGCGCACCTGCGGAAAGAAGTCGACGCGTGTGCACTTCTTTCCCTTGTCGGCCGTCACCAGAGCGTTCTGCTCCGAGCTTTGTGTCCACACCACATGCAGCAATGAATTTCCGCGGCTCAGCACCAGCTTGTTCAGGCCCGAGGCGCTGTCGTAAGAAACCTTCCTGGAGTTTCTGGCGATCTTGAGGAATTCAGAAAGGCTGGAGAAGGCTTCCTTTTTTTCGCCCCCTTTGGACTTGAGGCCGAAGTTGTCTTCTCTCGAAACAACGGAGGTTCCCCGGTCCTTCCAGGCATAGAGATTCAAGAGCTTGATGCCGGCAGCCACATTGGTGAGGTACTCGCGCAAGATCAGCGAAGCTTGCGCATTGCGGTCACGCACCGGCAGGTAAGACGCATAGCCCCACTCCGAAGCAACGATGCCGACCTTGCCGAGTTGCAGCTGGTCGAGCTTTGCGCGCAGCTTTCCGTAGTCGGCAATCGCCGTCTCGGGGATCGAGCGGTAAGGATGAATCGAGATGTCCGTCAGGCAGTTGGCCTTGGCCCCCGAAACAAAAGCATTTTCGAGCTGCTGCGGAACCTGGCCTTGGTTGAACGGCAGCTTCGCAAAGCCGAATCCCATGACGATCTTCGGCGGATTCTTCAGTTGCGCAATGCTGCGGCAGAACTCGGCGGTGGCGGTTTCGAAGTTCGAAAAGAGAGCCGGGTTCAAAAAAGTCTTGTGATCCGGCTCGTTCCACAGCTCCCACACCGCCACGTCGGCGGCATGTGCGTTCATGAATTCGGCTGCGAAGTTTGCAAACTGTTTTTCCTTTTGCCCGCCGGCCTGTTGGTCCGACGGGGCGTGCCCCCAGATCTCCCTGCCGCCGAACAGCGTCACGATGGCTTCGAGCCTGGCGGCGCGTACGCGCCGGATCAGCTTCGAGTAATCGATCATTGCCGGGTTGACGCTTTTCAGCGGCGGCCGCACGCCGAACCGGACGAACTCGAAGCCCGCCGCCCTGATCTCGTTCAGGTCTTCGTCCGATATGTCGCTCGGGTCGATCTGCACGCTCAGCGCGGTCGGATATTCGGTGCCCAGCTCGCTGACACCCCTGGCCTGGGCTGCGAGAGAGATTGCGGCAAACATCATCACTGCGCAGAACAGCTTGATGAATCCGGACAGGGGTGAATATCTCATCAAAGTACCGATTCCTTGTAGAGATCGACAATGGCCGAGTTCATTCGGTCCGCGGTGTACTTCTTTTCAAAGATCTCCCGCCCGTTCTGCCCCATTCGCACCAGGTCCTCATTCGGGATCTGGTCGATCTCGCGCAGCATTTCGTCCAGGCGCTCGAGCGGAAACAGCCGCCCGTTCTTCGTGTCTTCGACAATGTCGACCAAGCCGCCCACGGCGGAGGCAAAAACCGGTTTGCTGCGTGCCATTGCCTCGACGGCCACAAAGCCGAAGCCTTCCCATCTCGACGGCACGATGACCGCGTCGCAAGACCGGTATGCGGCATCGAGTTCGTCCTTTTCGAGCCATCCCTTGAATTCGATTTCGCCGGAAGGGGCCAGGGCAAGATCGTTTCGAACGGCGCCGCCGACGATGGTCAGCTTGAATTTCGGCCGCACCCGGGCATAGGAATCGAGCAATACATCGATGCCCTTTTGCCGATCGAGCCGGCCAACGAAGAGGACTTGTCTTTGCCGCGGCTCAATCTCTTTCAGCGCCGCAACCTGTTCATGGCCCAGCGCCGCGGGGGTGATTCCGTTCGGAATGCACCTGCATCGCTTGATGCCGAATTTTTCCGCAATGCGCAGTTCGTGGTCGCTGATGCAGATGATCGCGTCGGTCCAATACGAAAGCAGCCATTCGGCCCAGCGATAGATCGACTTCTTGTACGAAGGGCCGATCTGGTCGAATGCCCAACCGTGCGAGCAATAGACGATCTTTGTCTCTTGCGGCACCTGGCCGAGCAGCGCCATTGCGCGCACAACACCGCCGGCAATCGAACTGTGGAGATGAAGAACCGAGGGCCGCTCGGTCCGGATGATCTTTCTGACTTCTGCGGCGTAGCCTGCAAGCGCCAAGGGGCTGCGCGCCGTGGGCACCACGTGGGTGTCTTGCGAACTGAGCCACTCCACCGGCCCGGGCAGAACGAATTTCGCCTGGGTGATCACGGGGGAGTTCTGCTGAAAGCCGGAAACCATCCGCAGATAGGTTTCCAGCCCGCCTTTGAGGGTTTCGGCAATGTGCAATATTTTCATGGCCTGCGCAGTCAGATCAAGGCATGAATTCCGGCCACCACCTCACCCCTGAGCAGATCGAGTGTTTGCCGGTCCGGAGTTTTTTCGTTCAGCACGCCCAGCACCGAGGCCTCGAGTTTTTCCACGCGAGGCGACAGGTCGAAGAGATAGCGCTTTCGTTTCGTCAGCTCGAAGAAGGATTCGACCTTCTTGTCCCAATTCATGCCTATGGACGGAATGTTCAGGCTGTAGGCCACGATGTTTGCATGCAGCCGATGCGCCACGATGCATGAGCAGGCACTGATCAGGGTCACCAGTTCATCGGGATGCCGCGGAACCAGGAAACTGGATTTCGGCGCATTCGATTCCGAAGAAATCTCCTTCAGGATCTTGTTGTCTTCAGCAGCGCCATTGGTGAAATAGAGAACCCGCTTTCCCTCGGCCCGCAGCGATTCGGCGAGCGTTGAAAAGAACTTGGCCGACTCCGTCGAGTTGGCGTTCGCGTACTCGGAGTTCATGACCAGCGCGTCTAGGCTGCTGACGCAAATGCCGATGTCCCAGTTCTTCTCCGGCGAGAGCTCCTGCGAGAACGCATCGGCGCAAAGGAGCGCGGGATCGGGAACCACCCTGATGCTTCCCCTTGGAATTCTGAAATGCGTATGCAGGTTGTTTGCGGATTCCTTGTCGCGCGTGGCGTAGAAAACCGGCCTTGCATTCCTGATGAACCGCTTGACGAGGAGCCGGCCCAGAAACGACCACCGGGCCGTGACCCCGACCGACACGACGACCACCCGCTTTCCACGCAAAAGGCGGCTCAGTAGAAAAAGCTTGGCAGGGAAATTGAGCGCGACATCGCAAAACAACTGACCGCCCCCGATGACGATCAGGTCGGCATCGCTGACCGCGGCTTTCCAGTTCTTTCGCCAGACGAGAAAGTAGCCCTTGAGGCAGTAAAGAAAAACGATCAGCGACCGAAGCAGGGAAGGCAGTTTTGCGAAAAGCCGGAAAGCGCCCCCGCCTCGCAGATTTTCTTCTTCGAACCCCACCCGGCCGGCAATGTCCAGAAACTCGACGGTGGCCCGCGGGTACTTCATTCCCGCAATATGAGCCAACGATGCCGCGATCACCCCGTCTCCCAGGTTGTCGCTGAAAGGCACCGCGCAAATCAGAATCTTTTTCATCTTTGAATCAGCGTCACCGAGAACCGTGGCCCACCGCCACCACCCAGATGGTCCTGATGAAAATGCCGATGTCCCTGCCGACGGAAAGCGTCTCAACGTAGCTCACGTCCAGCGCCACGCGTTTCTTGTAGCTCAGTTGATTGCGGCCGCTCACTTGCCACAGGCCCGTGATTCCGGGCCGCACCGCGCAATAGAACGACCAGTCGGCGCCATAGAGTCCCTTTTGATCGAGCATGCACGGCCTGGGGCCGACCAGGCTCATGTCTCCTACCAGCACATTCCAGAACTGCGGCAATTCGTCCAGGCTGGTCTTGCGGATGAACTTGCCGAAGCGGGTGATGCGGGGATCGTTCTCGAGCTTTTGATAGTCGTCCCATTGCTGGCGCGCCACCGGATCGTTCTTGAGGTGCTCCTCGAGGATCTGGGCGGAGTTGGGCAGCATGGAGCGGAACTTGTAGAACTTGAAGACGCGCCCTCCCCGTCCGTAACGCGGCTGCGAATAAAGGACCGGAGCTCCGGAACTCAGAAAAACGCCGATGGCGAGCAAAACATAAAGCCAGCCGAAAGCGGTGAAAAAGAAAAGAGACGCAGCAATATCCACCGCTCTTTTAGCGGCGCGCAGCATGGCTGGATGATTGACCTTTTCCCAAGCGGGGTCCGAAAATTCGGTATGCATTTCCTCGCTTCGGGGCGCGGTCAATTCCTCGGGACGGAAATTGGTCATAGGAATGCTCCGTTCTCACATCTGAAGCGGAGGCAAGTTTTTAGCTTAAGAACTCTCATTTCTGGAGCACCTTTCGTCTTACAAGCAAATGCTTGCCCCTGGCGGGTCGGTGATAAGTTGCGGCTCGGGCTTGAGGCCCGATACGGGCCGGCCCAGGAGCCTTGGAGGGTGCTGCGCACAAAAACCATTGCGCAATCCCAGCGACTCAACCACGTAATACAAAAGAACGAAGCACTTGACCCTAGGCCTTTGTTATTAGCCTTTGAGCAAAGGCACCAGATTAGTGCTGCGAGTGATAAATTCCACACCCTGGCCTAATTTTCACAGATATCGTCTCGCCAACTAGGTGGTATCCCTGTTGTTTTTATATTTATAGTGTATGTAACGGTAACCACCGTATTTATAGCTGCTGCTACCCGCGTGGCGCCGCGATAAGTCCATAGCATTCAAAATAACGCCATTGGCCGTACAGCCCGCGTGCGCCAATCTCCGTACGCTCTCGTTCAATTCGCCCAGTTGGGTTTTCTCGGCGCGGGCGACCAGCAGAAGCGAGCCCGCGAGCGGTGCTACCGAAGCCGTGTCCGCGGCCACCAGAACCGGCGCCGTATCGATGATCACCAGGTCATAGCTTGGCGACAGTTTTTCCAATATTTGCGAAAAAGAGTCGCTCAGGAGCAATTCGGCCGGGTTGGGCGGAAGCACCCCGGTCGTTATCACATCCAGATTTGGCAGAACCGACGGACGAACAGCTTTTTCCGGGCTCAATGTGCCGGCAATCAATTCGGATAAACCGGAAGATCGGGGCATTGAGAAGAACTGATTAACCCGGCCCTTGCGCAAATCGGCGTCCACCAGGAGAACCCTTTTGCCGGAGGCGGCGGTAATTGCCGCGAAATTGACAGAAACAAAAGTCTTCCCGACCCCGGGCGTCGCACCCGAGATGAGCAGGCGGTTGTTGGGCGCCTCCAGCATGGCGAACTGCAGGGCGGTTCGCAGGCTGCGCAGGCTCTCGACCGCAGGGTCTTCCGAGTGCTGCAGCGCCAGGATGTGCAAGCCGGGCGCCTTGTTCTCGATGCTTCTGTCGATCATCCGCTGGGCGCCGCTCAGGGGAATGCTGCTGTAGACGCTGAGCCCCGTGTGCATCTCGATCTCGCTCGGATTGCGGATGCCGCCGAAGAACGAGTTTCGAGCGATGGCAGCGGCCACGCCGGCCATCAGCCCCAGCAGCAATGCAAGGGCGAGGATCAACGGCCTCTTGGGCCAGACGGGCTCTTCCGGGATGATGGCGTCGTCCAGCAGGCGCACGTTGCCGACCTTGCCTTCCTTGGCCAGCCGCATCTGCAGCGAGCTGTTGAGCAGCGACACATACAGGTCGGTGTTGACCTTGATGTCGCGCTGCATCTGCACGGTGTTCTGCTGCAGCAGCGGCATCTTGCGGATGCGCGAATCGACCGAGGCGATCTCGCCCTTCCACGCCGAGATTTGCGTGTCCAGCGTCTGGATGCTCGGATGCTTGTCCGTGAAGCGCGCGGAGAGCTCGCGTCGCTTCTGCTGTGCTTCGAGCAACTTGGATTGCAGATCGACCGTCTGCGTCAGGGCATTTTTTGCCTCGTCGTCCAGGCTGACGGTGCCGTTCTCGTTTCTGTAGCGGTTGTAGAGGTCTTCGGATTGCTCGAGCTGCTTCTTGAACTGCGGCAGCGCGGTATCGAGAAAGCCCAGGGTCTTTTCGGCCTCGGCAGCCTTGCGTTCGATGTTCTGGCGCACATAGAGGCGGCCGATCTCGTTGAGCAGCTGCGTGAGCTTTTCGGGGCTCGGGTGCTTCCAGCTGACGTCGATCACGCCCGACTGCTTGCCCTTTTCGACGACCTTGAGGCCGTCCTGCAACGACAGCAGCGTCAACTGCTTCGAGAACCTGATCAGCCTGAACTGGGCCCCGGGCTTGGCGCTGACCGAGCTGACCAGGAGCCGCAAGCTCCCGCCTGGAAGATTCGCGACCAGCGGCGTTCCGATGACGCCCTTGAGCGGGCTTTCGATGCCGGGGTGGGCCAGCTCGTAGCGGTTGTCGGCTTGTACCGTCAGAGAGAACTGTTGCTCTTCGAGATCGGCGGGCACGTCGAACTGGGGAACGACGATCTTCTCCGTGCCGGTCACGTAGCCCGGCAGGCCCATGAAGCCGGGGTCCGAAAGATCGGAGGCCCGCCGCGAAAGCCAGCTGCCCACCACGGGTGCATAGCGAGGCTGCGCGCTGATGTAGAGCTTGGTGTTTTCCACCGCCTGCGCCAGGATGGCGCGCGACTTGATGATTTCGATTTCGCCCGCGGCGGGGGTCTTCACGCTCAGCAACGAAGACGCTGCGTCGCCCAGGAAGCTGCCCGCCGAGTTGCCGGAGTCTTCCACCTGCACCGCCACGTTGGCTTCGTACATGGGCTTGCCGAAGAAGGCATAGGCAAAGCCAAGGAACAAGGCCACCGCGGTCACGATGGCGATGAGCCAGCGGTTGTCGACGAGGATGTCGAGGTACTCGACGAGGTTGATTCCTTCGCCCTCTTCTTCCAGCGCTGGCATCGGCAGGGCGGCTTGCTGGGGTGCGTTCATGTCGGTTGCTGCTCGGGTTTTGTAATTTTCAGAATGCGATCGATCCAGGTCCTGGCGCCCACGTCGATGAGGGCCAGGGCATGCTCGAAAGCCGCCTCGTCTTTCCGATAGGGATCGGGCACGTCCTGCTTGGCGGCCTCTGCAATGCGAAAGACCTTGCCGCGCACGAAGGGGTAGGTCGCCTCGAGGTAGCGGCGCTGCTCCATGTCCATCACCAGGATCAGGTCGGCCTGCCGGCACAGCAGCTGACTCACCTGTTGCGCGACGTGGGCCGAGATGTCGATGCCGCGCTGCTGCATGAGCCTTTGCGCCGTGGCGTCAGCCGGCTTGCCGACGAGCGCGCCCGTGCCGGCGGACACCACGCGAAGATGCGGCAGCCCGGCGGCCAGTAGGCCCTCCGCCATGGGGCTTCGGCAGATGTTGCCGATGCAGACGGTCAGGATGGATTTCATCTGTGGCGGCTCCAGACCTCGTCGCCGGCATTGATGACCTGCGCCGCCGGCAGGATCAGGCTGGCCAGGCGGTTCCATGTCACGAGCGGCACGGAGTCGATGTAGACCACATCGCGTGGCTGCAGCGGGAAGCGCTCGGCAAGCGCCAAGGCGGCCGGGTTCTTTGCGTTCAGGTGAAAGATCGCCGGCAAGCCCCTGGCGTTGTTGCGGATGACGTAGACCTGCCCGGCGTTGGCCGAGGCCAGGTTGGGCCCGCCCGCCTCGCCGAGCGCCTCGTTCAGGCTGAGGCGCCCGTTGTGCATGAGCAGCGCCGACGGGCGCGAGATTTCGCCCATCACGAACACCTTGCTCTCGTCGCGGTTGCGCACCTGGATCACGTCGCCGTTGCGCAGCGGAATCTGGCTGGCGTCGGCGCCCAGGTCCTGGAGGTTCGTCAGGTTGATGAGCGTCGACTTGCCGCCGCGCTGCAGCGTCACGAAAGAGCGGTCGCCGTTCGCGGTGATGCCGCCAGCGCGGCTGATGGCTTCGGCCAGCGTCATCGGCACGTCGGTGAAGATCTGCAGCCCGGGGGTTCGCACCTCCCCTTCCACAAAGGCCCGGCGGCTTCTGAAGGACTGGATGCGCACGGTCACCTGCGGATCCTTAATGTAGACCGCAATGCGCTTCGCAATGAGATCGGAAGCCTCGATTTCAGTCAGCCCCTGGAGCTTGACCCGCCCGATGTAGGGAAAGGTGATCTGCCCGTCGGCGCCGACGATGAAGCCGGGTGCTACGCTGATGCCCGTCGGGTCGGCCTGCTGCGTGATCACCGCGCCTGCGTTGGGCAGCAATTCAGGATGGTCGTACACGATCACGCCCACGACGTCGCCCGGTCCGATGGTGTAGACCGGCGCCTCGCCGAATAGCGCCTTCACGTCGGACGGTACGGCCGTGGGCTGGGCCTCGGCCATTGCGCGGATGAGCGCAGGCGAAATCGAGGTAATTACCCCATCCGGTGCGCCGTCGGCCGGCAGGTACTGGAACTCCGGGGGCAGGCTCTGGTCGGCCTCGTAGGCGGATACAGAACTGAAACCCGGTGCGCAACCCTGCAGCAATAACGCGCCGACTACGGCAAAACCCCACCCTGACAGGAGCACGTAGCGTGTCAAATTGATCCCCATTGCACAAATTGGTTTTTTCGACATCCCGTGATTCATATGCAAGGCCCGAGCCCAATCCGCATTTGGTCTCGACCTTTTTGTCACGGTTCGTGAAAGCGAGCCTTCGCGCTGTCGCCAGGCGCGCCGGCCGAATTGTCGCTGCCCGCGCATCACCTGTTCTCCGTTGAATAGACGAAAAAAATGTGTCTATCTGTCGAATATCCCGAGGCTGCACAGGGGAATGTTTGATCGCAACGCCGAGAGGCCGGTTTTCATTGGGAAATGAAGACCTTCGGTGGACATGCAAAGCCGCCGCGAGCGGTTTGCAAATGTGAACTATCAATTAACCCGCTGGAAGGATCAATTGTCTCATTCAGGCGACAATTAGCGCGTATTGGCTGGCCGGCTAAAAGGTTTGCTCTTTTGTAAGCACCTGTGAGTTCCCGCCGGGGGCGCGGGCGGGTTGGCGGCCATGCAGAAGATCGCTGCGCCTGTACGGGCGCTCGATGCCTGCCATCCAGGCGGCAACGGCTTCCAGCGCGAACTGAGTGGGTGCGGGCCGCCCCACGACGACGAAAAGCAGCAGCGGTACCACGACACCCGCTGCGAGCCAGCGAGGCGCTCGCAACGACACGACGGGCAGCCTGTTGCGCTGCAGCCATAGAAAGCTGGCGCTCACAATTGTGCCGAGCACAATGCCTGTCGCGACTTCTGCGGTGGAGTGCACTTCAAGCGCCAGCCGCGATACTCCGACCGCGACGCCCCACGCCCATCCCACAATAGCCGCAGCAATGCGCAAGAATGGTGCAAACCGCAGCGCCGCAAGCCAGAAGACAACCGTCCAGACGCTGGTTGCCAATGCGGTGTGCCCACTGAAGCCGGTGAAATTGAAGCGGGCGCTACCAATCCCCCAGCCCAGAAAAGCCAGCTTGGACAGCATGACAACAAGGCCGCATCCGCCGAATAGGAGCGCCCAATGCACCGCTGCCGGGCGCGTACCGCGGTCGACTGCCAGCCAAATTGCGATCCACAATGCGGCGGGCAATAGAAATCCGCTGTCACCGAGCCCGGTAACCATTAACCAGAAACTATTCATCGATTTAAAATGGAATTGCGCCTTTTCGGTGCGGGACCGGCCATTGAATCGTTATTATTAAAGCCGGCCGCCCGACCGGAAATCTTTCGAACTACAGCCATGTGTCGATCCGGTTCGGGGCGCGCGGATTATTCCACAGGCATACTCCGGCCATCTTCAACACCTGTGCACCCGGCACATCGCAATCATGAGCATCCTCAGTGAATTCAAGGAATTTGCCGTCAAGGGCAATGTCGTCGATCTCGCAGTGGGCGTGATCATCGGCGCGGCGTTCGGGAAGATCGTGGACTCGCTCGTCGGCGACATCATCATGCCGGTGGTCGGACTGGTGTTCGGCAAGCTCGATTTCTCCAATCTGTACCTGGTGCTGGGCTCCGTGCCGACGGGCGTGGCCAACAACCTGGCCGACCTGAAGAAGGCCGGCGTACCGGTGCTGGCCTATGGCAACTTCATCACCATCGCGGTCAACTTCGTCATCCTTGCCTTCATCATCTTCATGATGGTCAAGCAGATCAACAAGCTGCGCAAGGTCCATGCCGAGGCCCCCGCGGCCCCGGTGGCGCCGCCGGAAGACATTGCGCTGCTGCGCGAGATTCGCGACAGCCTGAAGAATCGCCCCTAGGCGCCCGTCAGCGTCCTGGCCATGCGCAGCGCCTCGACGAGGCTCGAGGCGTCGGCCAGGCCCTTGCCGGCGATGTCGAACGCGGTGCCATGGTCCGGGCTGGTGCGCACCAGCGGCAGGCCCAGGGTTACGTTCACGCCCTTTTCAACGCCCAGGTACTTGACCGGAATCAGCCCCTGGTCGTGGTACATCGCCACCACCACGTCGAATTCGCCGCTCCCTGGCACGCCCGCCTTGGCCCGCGCACGCATGAAGACGGTGTCGGGCGCATGCGGACCGCCGGCATCGATGCCTTCGGCGCGCGCCGCCGCAATCGCGGGCGCAATGATGTCGCGCTCTTCGCTCCCGAAAAGACCACCCTCGCCGGCATGCGGATTAAGGCCGGCCACGCCGATGCGCGGCGCCCGCCCGAGCATGCGGTGCAAGGCACGGTGGGTAATGCGCAGCGTTTCCAGCACATTGCCGAAGCTCACCGCGGTAATGGCGTCGCGCAGCGACATGTGAATGCTGACGAGCACGGTGCGCAGGTCGTCGTTGGCCAGCATCATGCGCACCGGCATGCCCTCGACCGCAACGCCTGCGTGCGCGGCGGCCTCGGCCTGCAGCAGTTCGGTATGGCCCGGGTACGGAAAGCCCGCCGCGGCCAGCGCTTCCTTGTGCAGCGGTGCCGTCACGATGGCCGCAATGTCGCCCCGCAATGCGGCGCGCGCGGCCCAGACCACGCACTCGCCCGCCACGCGGCCGGCCTCGGCGCTGATCTGCCCCGGCACGATGTGCGCGGGCGGCGCCACCACCTGCAACACGGGAATGCAGCCCGGCGGCATTGCGGCCGCGTCCGCCGCGTGCTCGATTTCCGCCACCGGCCATGCCGGCTGTCCGGGCAGCGCCAGGGCCTGGGACGCGCGGCGCATGGTGCCCACGTCGCCGGCCACGAAAGCGCCGTGCGCGGCCTTGGGCACCTGACGGAAGGCCTTGACGATGATTTCCGGGCCGATGCCCGCGGGGTCGCCGAGCGTGACCGCCAAGGGAGGGCCTGCAGCGATGGGAGCCTTGCCGCTCATGCGGGATTGTCGATGTCGATGAACTCGTGCTTCAGCCCGAGCTGGGCCGCCACATGGGCCGCCACGGCCTGAGCGCCGTAGCGCTCGGTGGCATGGTGCCCGCAAGCCAGGAAGGCGACGCCCATCTCACGGGCGTAGTGGGCCTGGGGTTCGGAGATCTCGCCGGTGATGAACGCATCGGCTCCGGCGGCAATGGCTGCCTCGAAGTAGCCTTGCGCGCCGCCCGTGCACCAGGCGATGTTCTTGATGGCTTTGTGGGCGGTATCCACCAGCGTGACAGGCCGCTTGAGGACTTTTTCGGCGTGGACTGCCAGCTCCTTGGCGCTGGCAAAGCTCTCGCCGTTTTCGCGCCCGCCCAGAAAACCGAGTTCCTGCTCGCCAAAGCGCCCGGTCGATCCGGCATGTGCAAGCAGTCCGAGTTGCAGGCCCAGCTGGGCGTTGTTGCCGAGCTCGGGGTGCGCGTCGAGCGGGAGGTGATACGCGAAGAGATTGACGTCATCGCCGAGCAAGAGGCCCAGGCGCTGCTTCATCCACCCGGTAACGCAGCTGTCCTGGCCGCGCCAGAACAGCCCGTGGTGAACGAAGATGGCGTCGGCCTCGGCGTGAATGGCGGCTTCTATCAGCGCGCGGCTCGCCGTGACGCCGGAGACGATTTTCCGCACCACGGTGCGCCCCTCGACCTGCAGGCCGTTCGGTCCGTAGTCCTTGAAGCGCGAAGGCGCAAGCAGCAGGTCGAAGGCGTGCAGCAGTTCGTGGCGGGTGGTGCTCATCGCGACATTGTCGCGCTCCCGCCTCCATCGCGCATGGCATGGCCGCGTGCCGCCAGGGGCCACAGCGCCAGCAGGAAACCCAGCCCGGCCAGCACTGCAACGTAATGCGCCGGGGCCATGGTGTCATGCTGGAGCCAGACGGTCAGGATCACGGGCGTCAGCCCGCCGAACACCGCATACGACATGTTGTAGGCAAACGAAAGGCCGGTGAAGCGCACCGGGGCCGGGAACGCGCGCACGCCGGCAATCGGCACCGTGGCAATGGTGCCCACGAAAAGGCCCACCAGGCCGTAGTGCCAGAAGAGCGTGGCCGGCGTACCTGGCAGCCCCGTGTAGAACAGGTACGCGGTCGCGAACAATCCGCCCCAGCCGATCAGCATGACCGCGCGCGTGCCGATGCGGTCGCACGCCCAGCCCACCAGCACGCAACCGATGGTCAGGGTCAGCGTGGCCAGCGCATTGGCTTCGAGTGCCAGTGCGGCCGGAATGTGATGCACCTTCTGCAGGTAGGTGGGCGTGTACAGCACCACCACGACGATCGCGGCCGACAGCACCCAGGTCAGCAGCCCCACGTAGATGCTTGCGGCACGATGCTCGCGCAGCACCGTGCGCAGCGGCAGTTCGCGCGCAACGGTCTTGCGGTCTGCCAATTCCTTGAAGACCGGTGTCTCGTGCAGGAACCGGCGCAGGTACACGGAAACGAGCCCGAACACGCCGCCCAGCACGAAAGGAATGCGCCAGGCAAAGTCGCTCACCTCCACCGGCAGGTAGTAGCGGTTGATGCCCACCGCCACGAGCGAACCGAGCAGGATGCCGCCGGTGATGCCCGAGGTCAGCGTGCCGATGCCGAAGCCATAGCGCTGCGCCGGCACGTGCTCGCCGACGAACACCCACGCGCCGGGCATTTCGCCGCCGATGGCCGCGCCCTGCAGGACGCGCATGGCCAGCAGCAGCAAGGGTGCGGCAATGCCGATGCTGGCGTAGGTGGGCAGCAGACCGATGACCAGCGTGGGCGCCGCCATCAGGAAGATCGACAGCGTGAACATGCGCTTGCGGCCGAGCAGGTCGCCGAAGTGTGCAATGACGATGCCGCCCACCGGCCGAGCCAGGTAGCCGGCGGCAAAAATGCCGAAGGTCTGCAGTTGCCGCAGCCAATCGGGCATGTCGGCCGGAAAGAAAAGCGCGCCGAGGACAGTGGCAAAGAAAACGTAGATGACGAAGTCGTAGAACTCCAGCGTTCCGCCAAGGGCGGACAGGGCAAGGGTCTTGTAGTCGCGGGAGTCGAGCGTGCGGGCCGGAACCGGCCGGGCGCCGTCCGGGGAAAGGGCTTGAGAAGTCATGGCTGGCAGGGAAGTCGTTGCCGCACGCAGGACCGCCAGGGATTGAAAGCGGAAAGGCAGCGCGCTGGCGAAACACCTGGCCGCGTGCGCCGGATGGGCGTGGCGGAAGGCCGGAGTCGGGAGCCGTGTGGGCTCGCTTCGCGATGCTAAGGGTTATCCCTTGTTGGCGCCCGAAGCCTTGGCCAATCTCGACCGGGCGGCGCGGTTTTCCGGCAGCCAAGGGTTGAGGGACAATCGACCCTGTAGCGCCGCACCGGACGGCGTGCTTACCCGCTCACAAACTTCATGAAACGCACCTGGCTGCTCTTTGCCCAAGCCGTGACCGTCCTCCTGGCGGCCTACTTTGTTGTTGCGACCCTCAAGCCCGAGTGGATCAACCGGCGCTCCACCTCGCTCGGCGGCGTGGTCTCGATCATCGAGGCACCAGCCGGTGCGCCTGCGGTGGCCCCCGCCGGCAGCCTGAGCGCGGCGGCCAAGAAGGCTTCTCCAGCGGTGGTGAGCATCAACACCAGCAAGGCGGCGCAGCGCCATCCGCGCAGCAACGACCCGTGGTTTCGGTTTTTCTTCGGCGACCAGGGCGACCAGCCCCAGGTCGGCCTGGGCAGCGGCGTGATCGTGAGCTCCGAGGGCTACATCCTCACCAACAACCACGTGGTCGAAGGCGCCGACGAAATCGAGATCACGCTCAACGACAGCCGTCACACGCGCGCCAAGGTGATCGGCACCGATCCGGACACCGATCTTGCCGTGCTCAAGATCGAAATGGACAAGCTGCCCGCCATCGTGCTGGGCAACTCGGACGAGCTTCAGGTGGGCGACCAGGTGCTGGCCATCGGCAACCCGTTCGGCGTGGGCCAGACGGTGACCAGCGGCATCGTCTCGGCGCTGGGGCGCAACCAGCTCGGCATCAACAACTTCGAGAACTTCATCCAGACCGACGCGGCCATCAACCCCGGCAATTCGGGCGGGGCGCTGATCGACGTCAACGGCAACCTGCAGGGCGTCAACACGGCTATCTATTCGCGCTCGGGCGGCAGCATGGGCATCGGCTTCGCCATTCCGGTATCCATGGCGAAGATCGTGCTCGAAGGCATCGTGAAGGAAGGCCAGGTGCGCCGCGGCTGGATCGGCGTCGAGCCGAACGAGCTCTCGCCCGAACTGGCCGAAACCTTCGGCGTGAAGGCGGATACCGGCGTCATCATCACCGGCGTGCTCCAGAACGGACCCGCGGCCAAGGCCGGCATTCGCCCAGGCGACGTGATCACTTCGGTCGGCGAGAAGAAGACCGACAACGTACAGGCCCTGCTGACCGCCGTGGCCGGCCTGAAGCCGGGCAGCACCGCACGCTTTGCGCTGCAGCGCGGGACCGACAAGATGGAACTGGACGTGACGCCGGGCCTGCGGCCCAAGAGCCCTGTGCGGCAGGTGCCCAACCAGCCCGAATAATCGGGCAAGCGGGAGCGGGAGCCGGGGCAGCGGCCGCTCGATCAGGAAGACGCCGAGGAATCGGCGCTTTCCTCCTCTTCGGACGGCTTCTTGGTGCCCGTTGCAAAGTAGCGCGCACCGATGATGCCGACTTCGTAGAGCAGGCACATCGGCACCGCCAGCGCGAGCTGCGACACCACGTCGGGCGGGGTGAGCACCGCGGCTATGACGAAGGCCACCACAATGAAGTAGCCGCGGAAAGAGCGCAGCTTTTCGATGGTGACCATTTCGAAGCGCACCAGCAGCATCACGACGATGGGCACCTGGAACGCAACCCCGAACGCGATGTACAGCGAGAGAATGGCCTCCACGTACGACGAGATGTCGGGCGTGGCCGCCACCGCCGCGGGCGTGAACTTCTGGATGAAGCTGAACATCTTGTCCAGCACGAAGAACTGAACGAAGCCGATGCCCGTATAGGCCAGCAGGCTGCCGAAGAAGATCAGCGGCAGCGCAAAGCGCTTTTCATGGCTGTAGAGGCCGGGTGCAATGAACATCCACGCCTGGTACATGAGCCAGGGCAATGCCAGCAGCACGGCCGTCATCATCAGCACCTTGAGCGGCACGAAGAATGGCGAGAACACACCGATGGCAATGAGCTTGGCGTCCGGCGGCATGTGCGCGCGGATGGGCATGGCGATGAGGTCGATCAGCCCGCCCGGACCCGGCCAGATGGCCAGCAGCACGCCCGCGACCACCAGGCCGTAGACGCAATAGAGCAGGCGGTCGCGGAGTTCGACCAGATGCTGCACGAACGGCTGTTCGGTGCCCGCCAATTCGTCTTCTGCGTCTTTGTTCTTGTTGTCGGAATCGGCCATTGGAAGGAAAAAAGAGCAGGAGAAAGCGTGGCTTCGGCCGGCGTGCGGCGCACGAGGAACGCGGTTGTAAAAGCCGCTAGTTGATCTTGTGGGGACGGAAACGAGCAACGCGGGCGGCACCCGAGAGCGCCTTGGTGCGCACGCCGTTGCGGGCCTTGTACCACTGCGGCGTGGCGCCCTGCTTCAGGCGCCAGTTCTTGCGCGGGTGCCTGTATTCGGGCACCGAGGGCTCGGGTTCGGCGAGGGCCGAGAGGGTTTCGCCCGAACCGGAGAACTGCTTTTCCAGATCGCTCGCACCGGTATGGATGCTGTGCTCGACGTCGCGCGCCGCATCCTCCACGGTGGTCTTCATCTTGCGCAGCTCTTCGAGTTCCATCGAGCGATTGACCTCGGCCTTGACGTCGTTCACATAGCGCTGCGCCTTGCCCAGCAGGGTGCCGACCGTGCGCGCCACTCTGGGCAGCTTTTCGGGCCCGATGACGATCAGCGCCACGACGCCGATCAGCGCCAGCTTCTCAATACCGAGGTCGAGCACTTAGAACCCGCGCTCAGGACTTCTGACGCGCTTCAACGTCGATTGCCGACTTGTCGCTGTTGGCCGGCTGGCCGGTCACCTGGGCAGCGGGGGCCGACGAAGCGGCGGGCGCATCGGAGGAGCCGCCTTCCTTCATGCCGTCCTTGAAACCCTTGACAGCGCCGCCCAGGTCGGAACCCATGTTCCGCAGCTTCTTGGTGCCGAAGATCATGACCACGACGAGCAGCACGATCAGCCAGTGCCAGATTGAAAATGAACCCATGGAAGACTCCTAAGAATGTGTCCGATTTTAGTCGGGCGAAATGTGACAGTTTGGCCTAATGTTCAGCCGCGAAGCCATGGGCGGGGACCGCCCATGACATGGACATGGAGATGGTGCACCTCCTGCCCGCCCTCGGCGCCGGTATTGATGACGACGCGCCAGCCGCCCTCCGGATAAGGCCTGCAGCCCTGCTCCACCGCCAGCTTGGGGGCCAGCGTCATGATCTTGCCCATGAGCGCGGCATCGTCGGGCGTGAGCTGCGCCATCGACGCGATGTGCTTCTTGGGTACCAGCATGAAATGCACCGGCGCCCAAGGCGCGATGTCGTGAAAACCGAACAGTTCGTCGTCTTCGTAGACCTTGCGCGAGGGGATCTTGCCTTCGATGATTTTGCAGAAGACGCAGTTCGGATCAGATGACATCTTTGGGTTCCATGGGACGGTTGTCGTTCATGCGGATCATGCCTTTCACGATCCGGTAGAGGAACCACAACGAAATCAGGCTCCAGGCAATCCAGCCCGGCACCAGAAACAGCAGCCAGAGCCATGACGTGACCACATACAGCAGGCCGGCCCACACCACCGACCGGATGCGCCAGCTGAAATGCGACGCCTGCCAGGTGCCTGCCGCGTTGTCGCGCTTGACGAAGTCGATCACCAGCGCAACCAGCAAGAGCACCACCGAAGCCTGGGCGCCGGGCAATACAGCGCAAATGGCCACGATCAGGTGCAGGATATAGCTGACCCAGCCCCAGGTCTTGAGGGAGTCGTCGGGTTCCACGTTCACGATGTCGTTGGCCATTGGCGATGTCCTTTCAATCGTTGGATGCCTCGCGGGCCTGCGCCTTGCGCAGGGCTTTTTCCTCGATGCCGCTGGTGCCCTCGCGGCGCTCGAGCTCCGCAATGACCTCGCCGGGCGAGAAACCGTAGTGCGCCAGCGCCACCATGGTGTGGAACCATAAATCGGCCACTTCGTTCACTATTTTCGTGCGGTCGCCGCCGTGGTCGGCGTCCTTGGCCGCCATGACGACCTCGGTGGCTTCCTCGCCGATCTTCTTGAGGAAGGCATCGGGGCCCTTGTGCAGCAGGCGCGCCACGTAGCTCTTCTCCGGGTCGCCGCCGTGCGCGGGCAGGCGGCTTTCGATGACGGCGGCGAGGCGCGCAAGGGCGTCGGAGGTGTTCACTGTGGCCGTCATTTGTAGATCGACTCCGGGTCTTTCAAGACCGGCTCCACGGCGGTCCATTGGCCGTTTTCGTATTTGCTGAAGAAGCAGCTGTGACGGCCGGTATGGCAGGCAATGCCGGGCTCGTGGCCGAGCTGGGTGACCTTGAGCAGCACCACGTCGTTGTCGCAGTCGAGGCGGATTTCATGCACCGTCTGCACATGGCCGGATTCTTCGCCCTTGAACCACAGCTTGTTGCGCGAGCGGCTGAAATACACGGCGCGGCCCAGCTCGGCGGTCTTTTCGAGCGCCTCGCGGTTCATCCAGGCGAACATCAGCACGTCGTTGCTGCCCTGTTCCTGCGCGATCACGGGCACCAGGCCGTTCGCGTCCCATTTCACTTCGTCAAGCCAATTCATGAAGGGTATTGTCCCACCCCCGAGCGGCCCTGAAGCGGGTCACGTGCGCACGGGAATGCCCCGCGCGGCCATGCGGGCTTTCGCCTCGCCTACGGTGTGCTCGCCGTAGTGGAAGATGCTGGCGGCCAGCACTGCGTCGGCGCCGCCGGTCTGGATGCCGTCGGCCAGGTCGTCGAGGTTGCCCACGCCGCCCGATGCAATGACCGGCACGTTCACGGCGTCACTCACCGCGCGGGTGAGTTCGAGGTCGAAGCCGCTCTTGGTGCCGTCGCGGTCCATGCTCGTGAGCAGGATTTCGCCAGCGCCCCGGCGCACCATCTCGGTCGCCCATTCGACGGCGTCCAAGCCGGTGTTCTTGCGGCCGCCATGGCTGTACACGTCCCAGCCCGCGCCGCGCGTGGCGGCTTCCTCGGGGCTGCGGCGCTTGGCGTCGATCGCCACGACGATGCACTGCGAACCGTATTTCTGCGAGGCATCGTTGATTACCCGCGGATCGGCAATGGCCGCCGAGTTGAAGCTGGTCTTGTCTGCGCCCGCATTGAGCAGCCGGCGCACGTCGGCCACGGTGCGCACGCCGCCGCCAACGGTCAACGGAATGAAGACCTGCGAGGCGACGGCCTCGATGATCGGCAGGATCAGGTCGCGGCCGTCGCTGGTGGCCGTGATGTCGAGAAAGGTGAGTTCGTCGGCGCCCTGTGCGTTGTAGCGCGCGGCAATCTCGACGGGATCGCCCGCATCGCGCAGTTCGAGAAAGTTGACGCCCTTGACCACACGGCCGCCGGTAACGTCGAGACAGGGAATGATGCGTTTTGCGAGCATGGTGGGTCGGAAGAAAAAATCAGAGAACGTGAAGCTGCTGCCAGCCCTGCCACTGGGCACCGGGCAAGAGCAGCACCTGCTCGTCGATGCGCGCGGCTTCCACGCACAGCATGTGCCGGTAGCCATCTTCAGGCATGTCGGCGAGTTTCGCACCAAGCACCGCACCCGGGTTCCACACCACGGTTTCGCTGCAGCTCGCGCTTTGCGTGATTTCGAGCGTGCCGCCCGGCTGCACCAGGCGCAGCGGCTTCGCGGGAGCGGCATAGACGCTGTCGAACTCGGCATCGAAACGCAGCGCGGGCGCGGTTTCCACATGGCGGTCGTCGCGCAGCGAATCCCAGCGGTTGGCGCCTTCCAGCCCCTCCAGCCGCACATCGGCAATGTCGTCAACGCGCAGGTAGGTATGCAACGCCGCGGCAAAGCTGAACGGCGCATGGTCTACATTGAGCAGCGTGAGCGCGGTGCGCAGCCGTCCTGGACCCATGCCGATCTGCAGCCGCGCCTCGAAAGCGTGCGGCCACAACTTGCGCGTGGCCTCGCTGTCGCGCAGCCGCAAGGTCAGTTCGCCGGATGCGCCGTCGATCCCACGGTTTTCCCAAGGCAGATTTCGCATGAAACCATGCTTGGGCAACATGCCGCGCTGGTTGAACTGGGGGCAGCAAATAGGTATCCCGCCGCGGATGGCGGCAGCCCCGTCGAACACGGCTCGCGGGCTCAGGTAGAGCCGTTCGGCGCCGTCCGCCGTGATCCATGAAAGCAGCTGCGCCCCGTGTAGAGACACGGTGAAGGCACTGCCGTCGGCACCGCTGGCGCGCAACGCCGGCTGGCCGCGAAACTCGATCGGATTGATGTCCATGCGGGAATTGTAGGCAGCGGAAATTCCCGCAGCCGAAAGCGGCAATGGACACTTAAGACTTCATCGAAGGCGTGGTGCTGCTGGTTGCACGCAGGGGGCCTTCTTGGATACCCTTTTGCCGCCGCACAAAGAAGAGCCGCCGGCAGGTCCGCGCGCAACCTAAAACCATACCTACACATCGAAGAGAAACGCATGAAGAAAAAACTGCCGGCCGCCATCTGGATCCTCA
Organism: Variovorax paradoxus; assembly: GCF_009755665.1. Classification (NCBI taxonomy): domain Bacteria; kingdom Pseudomonadati; phylum Pseudomonadota; class Betaproteobacteria; order Burkholderiales; family Comamonadaceae; genus Variovorax; species Variovorax paradoxus. The sequence goes on along the minus strand of NZ_CP046622.1, from coordinate 1,293,701 downwards.
TCGCCATGGTGCTCGGCATTTTTGTCGGCTACATGATCTTCACGAGCTTTCCGGACAAGAAGGCGGCTGCGCAGATTGCAGGCTACGTGTCGATCGTGTCGGACGTATTTCTGCGCCTCATCAAGATGCTGATCGGCCCGCTCGTGTTCTCCACGCTGGTGGTGGGCATTGCGCACATGGGCGATGCCAAGTCGGTGGGCCGCGTGTTCGGCAAGTCGCTCGGCTGGTTCTTCACGGCTTCGTTGATCTCGCTGGTGATCGGCCTGGTAATGGCCAACGTGCTGAAGCCGGGCGAAAACCTCGGCCTGCCGTTGCCGGACATCGGCGCTTCGGCCAACCTGGCCACTGCCAAATTCACGCTCAAGGATTTCGTGAGCCACATGGTGCCCAAGTCCTTCGCCGAGGCCATGGCCAACAACGAGATCCTGCAGATCGTGGTGTTCTCGATGTTCTTCGGCGTTGCGCTCGCGTCGCTCGGCGACAAGGCCAAGACGCTGGTGGCCGCCATCGACGAACTCTCGCATGCCATGCTCAAGATCACTGGCTACGTGATGAAGCTGGCGCCCCTTGCTGTCATGGCTGCCATGGCCGCCACGGTTGCAACGAACGGCCTGGGCATCCTGCTCAAGTTTGCTGTTTTCATGGGCGACTTCTACCTGGGTCTTTTCGTGCTGTGGGGCGTCCTGATCCTCGCGGGCCTTACGTTCCTGGGCCCGCGGGTGTTCAAGCTGATGGTCCTCATCAAGGAAGCCTTTCTGCTTTCTTTTGCCACCGCCAGTTCGGAGGCGGCCTACCCCAAGATCCTGCAGGCGCTCGACCGTTTCGGCGTGAAGCGCAAGATCTCGAGCTTCGTGATGCCCATGGGCTATTCGTTCAACCTCGACGGCTCGATGATGTATTGCACCTTTGCGGTGCTCTTCATCGCGCAGGCCTACAACATCCACATGCCGCTCAGCACGCAGATCACCATGCTGCTCATCCTGATGCTCACTTCCAAGGGCATGGCCGGCGTGCCGCGCGCCTCGCTGGTGGTGATTGCCGCCACGCTCAATCACTTCGACATTCCGGAAGCCGGCCTGCTGCTGATCCTGGGCGTCGACACCTTCCTGGACATGGGACGCTCGGCCACCAATGCGGTGGGCAATTCCATTGCCACCGCGGTGGTTGCCAAGTGGGAAGGCGAGCTGCTTTCGGAAAGCGACGCATCAGCCAATGCCAAGGCCCTGGACGAAGAAGCCGCGGCCACCCTCGCCCACCCCGCTCACGCGTGAGGCGCCCGCCATGAAGCCCAAAGCCATGCTGCCGGTTTTCATTGCCGGCCTGCTGGCGGTTGTTGCCGTTGCCACGGCCGCTACCGCGCGGGCCCAGGAAGCGCCTGCGACGCTGACCGGCACCCTCGCCAAAGTGCGCGAGAGCGGTGCCATCACCATCGGCTACCGCGAGTCCTCGGTGCCGTTTTCGTTTCTCAATGCACGCCAAGAACCGGTCGGCTATTCGATCGAGCTTTGCCGTGCATTGGTGACGGCCATTGAAGACGCGGTGAACAAGAGCCTGGCGATCAAATGGGCGCCGGTCACCTCCGATTCACGCATCGGCGCGGTCGAGAGCGGTGCGGTCGACCTCGAATGCGGCTCTACCACCAGCAATCTCGAGCGGCAGAAGCGCGTGAGCTTTTCGCCCACGATCTTCGTCTCGGGCACCAAGGTGCTGGTGAAGAAGAGTTCGCCGATCAAGTCGTTCCGCGACCTGGCCGGCAAGCGGGTGTCCGTCACCGCGGGCACCACCAACGAGAAGACGCTGCGCGAGCTTTCGCAGAAGTTCAAGCTCGGTATCGACCTGCTGGTGGCGCGCGACCACGCCGATTCGTTCGGGCTGGTGAAAAGCGGCCAGGCCGACGCCTTTGCCACCGACGACGTGCTGCTCTACGGCCTGATCGCGCGGGAAGCCGCCAAGGCCCAGTACGAGGTGGTCGGCGACTATCTCTCCTATGACCCCTACGGCATCATGTACCGCAAGGGCGATGCGCAATTGGCCAAGGTGATCAACGACGCGTTCCAGGTGCTTGCGCAGGACGGCGAGATCGAGCGCCAGTACAAGCGCTGGTTCCTGCGCAAGCTGCCCACCGGAGAAAGCATCGACCTGCCGATGAGCGCGCAGCTGGAGGCGATCATCCAGACGATGGCGGTAAAGGCGGAATAGCCGGGCCTGCGCTCACCGCGCAGGCCACGCCCAGTGCGGAATCTCGCTCATGTCGAGATTGGCGATGCGGGTTTCGCCGAAGCGCTTTTCGAGCACCACCGACTGCAGGTCGTCGCTGTCTTCGAGCGCGGCAATCAGCCGCGGCGCATGCGACACGACGATGATCTGCGACTCGCGCGCGGCCTGCGCGATCAAACGGCCGAGCGCGGGCAACAGGTCGGGATGCAGGCTGGTCTCGGGCTCGTTGAGCACCAGCAGCGCCGGCGGCCGGGGCGTCAGCAGCGCGGCAATCCAGAGCAGATAGCGCAGGGTGCCGTCCGAAAGCTCCGCCGCCGTCAGCGGCCGAAGCAGGCCGTGCTGGTGCATCAGCGTTTCGAAGCGGTCTTCGTTCACACGCACCTGGATGCGGGCACCGGGAAACGCATCGTCCACGGCACGGTCGAGTGCATCGCTGTCGCCGATCTCGCGAATGGTCTGCAGCGCGGCGGCCAGGTCGGCCCCGTCGTTGGCGAGCACCGGCGTGTAGGTGCCGATCTGCGGCTGGCGAGCGGGCGCATCGGCGTCGGAGCGAAAGTGGTCGTAGAAGCGCCAGGAGCGCATCTGCTCGCGCAGAGAGAGCATCTCGGGTGCGGCATGCGGATCGGCGTACTCGGTCATCATGCTGGCGAACTGGGCGATGGGCCGGCCCACCGCGTCCCAGCTTCCGCTGCGCTCGCCGCGCAGCCGCAGCGATGCGCCCTTGCGGTCGACCAGCTGAGTGGCGGGCCGCAGCACCGGGCCGCTCCAGATGGCCTCGCGCTTGATTTCGGGATCGCGTGAAAAGGCCGTTGGCGGAACCGGCGGTGGCAGGCCGATGTCGATGGCGTAGCCGAAATCGCTCGCTTCAACGCCCGAGAACCCGAGCCGCAGGTTCACGGGCTCGCTGCGCACGGTGCCCTGCACCGGGGTGTCTCCGCGCAGCATGGCAGCCGAAAAACGCTCGGGCCCGGCCCACAGCGTGGAAGACAGCCCGCCTTCGCGCACCAGCGAGCGGATCACGCCCCCGTTGGCAATGTCGGCCAAAAGCCGCATCGCGCGGTAGACGCTGGATTTGCCGCTGCCGTTGGGCCCCGTGACCACGGTGAGCCGGCCGAGCGGCACCGTCAGCTGGCGCAGCGACCGGTAGTTGGCAATGGCAAGCGCGGAGAGCACGCCGCGCTGCACAGGAGGTTTCAGACGCCCGCGAGTTCGTCCGCGCGGGCTTGCGCAGCGGCGAAATCGAGGTCGCCCGAATAGATGGCGCGGCCGCAGATCACGCCTTCGACGCCTTCGGACTCGACCGCGCAAAGCTGGTCGATGTCGGCCATGTTCGAGAGGCCGCCCGAGGCGATCACCGGAATGGTCAGCGCCTGCGCGAGCTTCACCGTCGCATCGATGTTGATGCCCGAGAGCATGCCGTCGCGGCCGATGTCCGTGTAGATGATCGACTCGACGCCGTAGTCTTCGAACTTCTTGCCCAGGTCGGCCACCTCGTGGCCCGTGAGCTTGCTCCAGCCGTCGGTGGCCACCTTGCCATCCTTGGCGTCGAGCCCCACGATGATGTGGCCGCCGAAGGCCACGCAGGCGTCCTTCAGGAAGCCGGGGTTCTTGACCGCGGCGGTGCCGATGATCACGTAGCGCAGCCCGTCGTCGATGTAGCGCTCGATGGTGTCCAGGTCGCGGATGCCGCCGCCCAGCTGCACCGGAATGTCGTCGCCCACCTCGCGCAGGATTGCCTTGATGGCCGCGTGGTTCTGCGGCTTTCCGGCGAAGGCGCCATTCAGATCGACCAGGTGCAGCCGCCGCGCGCCGGCCTCGACCCACTTGCGGGCCATGGCGGCGGGGTCTTCGCTGAAGATGGTGGACTGGTCCATGTCGCCTTGTTTGAGGCGAACGCAGTGGCCGTCTTTGAGATCAATGGCGGGAATGAGGAGCATGGAAGTGACGCGAGTGTGCGGAATCCGGGCTGAGGAAGGTTCGGCCCGGTCGGAAATATAAGGTCAGGGATTCCAGTGGAGGAAGTTTCGGTAGAGCTGCAACCCGTGGTCCGCACTCTTCTCCGGGTGGAACTGGGTGGCAAAAATGTTATCGCGTGCGATGGCCGCGGTAAAGCATGCCCCGTAATCCGCCTCGCCTACGCTGTGCCGGGCGTCCGCCGGCCGCGCGTAGAAGCTGTGCACGAAGTAGAAGTAGCTCTGGTCGGGAATGCCCGCCCACACTGCGTGCGGTTGGGCCTGGCGCACCTGGTTCCAGCCCATCTGGGGCACCTTGAAGCGGCTGCCGTCGGGCTGCAGCCGGCCGGCCAGGTCGAACTTGACGACCTCGCCGGGAATCAGGCCAAGGCCGTCGGTCGGCCCCTCGTCGCTGCGCGACAGCAGCATCTGCATGCCCACGCACACGCCGAAGAGCGGCTTGTTTGCCGCGGCTTCGAGCACCGACTCCTGGAGGCCGGAGTCGTGCAGCTCGCGCATGCAGTCGGGCATCGCGCCCTGGCCCGGCAGCACCACGCGGGAGGCCTTGCGCACCACTTCGGGATCGGAAGTGACGAAAACCTCGACACCCACCTGGTCGGCCGCATGCCGCACGGCTTGGGACACCGAATGCAGGTTGCCCATGCCGTAATCGACGACCGCGACGGTATTTGCTACAGATTTCATAGCTGTTCGCTGGAAAATTTCAGAGCGAACCCTTGGTCGAGGGAATGACGCCCACGGAGCGCGGATCGAGCTCCAGCGCGCCGCGCATTGCGCGTGCAAAGGCCTTGAACACCGTTTCGCACTGGTGGTGCGCGTTCACGCCCTTCAGGTTGTCGATGTGCAGCGTGACGAACGCATGATTGACGAAGCCCTGGAAGAACTCGTAGGTGAGCTGGCTGTCGAAGGTGCCGATCATGCCGCTGGTGAACGGCACGTGCATCACCAGCCCCGGGCGGCCCGAGAAATCGATGACCACACGGCTCAGCGCCTCGTCCAGCGGCACATAGGCATGCCCGTAGCGGCGAATGCCCTTCTTGTCGCCCACGGCCTTGGCCACCGCCTGGCCGAGGGTAATGCCCACGTCTTCCACCGTGTGGTGGCCGTCGATGTGCAGGTCGCCCTGGCAGTCGATGTCGAGGTCGATCAGGCCGTGGCGGGCGATCTGGTCGAGCATGTGGTCGAAAAAGCCGATGCCGGTGGAGAGCTTGGCGCGGCCGGTGCCGTCCAGGTTGACGCTGACGGTGATCTTGGTTTCGGCGGTGTTGCGGGTGACCGATGCGGTGCGCGCGGCGGTGCTCGTGTCGGCTGTTTGGGCGGTAGTCATAGTGAGGCTTCGAGTGCCGCGAGCATCCGCGCATTCTCGTCGGACGTTCCGACGGTGAGGCGCAGGCAATTTGCGAGCATTTCGTGCATTTTAGAAACGTTCTTCACCAGAATCCCGTGTGCCTTCATGCCCTCGAAGGTCTTGGCGGCATCGGGCACCCGCACGAGGATCATGTTGGCGTCGCTCGGCCACACCTTCACGCCCACGAGCCGGCCCAGCCCCATCATGAGGCGATGGCGCTCCTCGCGGATTTGCCGGGCCTGGGCCTCGAACACTTCGGCGTGCTCGAGCGCAAACAGCGCGCATTCGCAGTTGAGCACGCTGATGTTGTAGGGCGGGCGCACCTTGTCGATCTGCGCGACCAGCGCGGCCGGGCCCATGAGATAGCCGAGGCGGATGCCCGCCAGGCCGAACTTGCTGAGCGTGCGCATCAGCAGCACATGGCCGTGCCGTGCGATGCGGTCGATGTAGCTCCTGGCGGCAAAGGGCTGGTAAGCCTCGTCGATCACCACCAGGCCGCCCTGCGCGCCCTGGGCCTCGACGATCTTTTCGATGACGGCATCGTCCCAGAGGTTGGCGGTGGGGTTGTTCGGATAGGCCAGGTACACGATGGCCGGCTTCTCGCGTGCGATGGCTGCAAGCATTGCCGCCTCGTCGAGCTCGAAATCGGCCGTGAGCGGAACGCCGGCGAAGCGCAGGCCCTGCAACTGGGCGCTCATGGCGTACATCACGAAGCCGGGCACGGGCGCGAGCAGCGTGGCGCCCGGCACATCGCAGGCAATGGCCAAGAGCGAAATCAGCTCGTCGGAGCCGTTGCCCAGCATCAGCGCAAAGCCTTCGGGCATGTGCGCATGCGCGGCCAGCGCGCGCTGCAGGTCGCCGCCCCGCTCGCCCGGGTAGCGGTTGAGCGCCAGCGCGCCCAGCCTTGCGCCGAGCTCGGCCTGCAATGCCGGCGGCAGGCCGAACGGGTTCTCCATGGCGTCGAGCTTGACGAAGCCGCGCGCGTCCTGCACCGCATAGGCGTGCATGGACTGCACGTCGGAGCGGATGCGATCGATCGGGCGGGCGGTAGGGGAAGTGGTCATCGGGTGCAGCGGTAGCTGTTCTTGAGGGCGCCGGACATCACCAGTTGCACCGGCATGTCGGCTTCATAGCTGTCGGCATTGCGGGTCAGCTCGGTTTGATAAAGAGAGCGCGCCATCGACGGCTCGAGGCGGCGGCCTTCAACGCAGAAGATGGGTTTTTGCCCGTTGCGCTGCGACGCCTCCACGCCTTCGCGCAGGCCTTCGAGCACGCCGACGAGGTAATAGCTCGCGTAGGCCTTGCCGTCCTTTTCGTTGGCTTCCAGCGTGCGCAGTTCGCGGATGCTCATGGCCTGCGCACCGGCGGCGGGCGCCAGCGCGAGCAACAGCACCAGAAGGCGCGGCAGCAGCGGCACGACGGCAGGCCTCATGGCATTACTTGCGGTAGCGCGGCGGCGGGGCGTACGCGTCGTCCGCCGGGAAGGCGTTCGGCTGCACTGGCGCGGCATTGCGGCGCGGACGGCGCGATGCCTCCGGCAGCTCGAGTTCGAACAGCGCAGCGCCGATCACGCCGATGTTGCGCACGTCGCCTGCTTCGGTGTTCGCCGCATAGGCGCGGCCCGGAGCGGCGAAACGGAAGGCCGCCACCTCGCTCTGGCTCTTGCGGAAGCCCTCGATGTCGAGCACCTGCTGCGGGCCCAGCACATAGCCGCCGTTGCGCAGGCTGCCGGGCTTGCCGTTCAGCACGTCAAGGCCGTCGACGGTAGCGATCACTTCGTAGGCTCGGTCGCTCAGGTTGCGGAAGCGTAGGGTGTAGCGCGCGCCTTCGATGCCTGCGAGGCGGAACATGTCGCTGCCGCTACGGCGTGCACGCTGCATCGGCAACGGACGGCCGCTTTCATCGAGCACCGACCATTCGACATCGCCTTGGGCCAGTTGCAGGTTGAGCCGGCGCTCGGGGTTGTTGCCGGCTTCGCGCCGCACGGTGGATGCCTCGTTGTAGCCCAGCAAGGCCACTTCGTCAGGCTGCGCCGACAGCCGCTTCGCATTGACCGTGCGGGTCTTCGACTCGATCCCCTCGCCCCACTGGGTGCCGAGCTGTGCGGGTGCGGCAGCGGCGGCGCTGGGGGTTGCGGACAAGGCGGCCGACTCGTTGCGCGGCGCCTGCGGGATCTGGCTGCAGGCAACGAGCAAGCCCGCGCCTGCTACGAGGCCGGCTGCAAATCTGAAAAAACGCGACCTGTGAAGACGATGGATCATCTGGCTTGCTCCTCCCGAGCGGTTTTCTATCTATGAAACTTCAGATCTTGCGCAAGCGCAGCCGCGCCGCTTCGGCGTGCGCCTGCAGGCCCTCGCCTTCAGCCAGCGTCACCGCAATGGGGCCGAGCACCTGGGCACCGGCTTCGCTCACTTCGATGAGGCTCGAACGCTTCTGGAAATCGTAGACGCCGAGTGGGCTTGAAAACCGCGCCGTGCCGCTGGTCGGCAGCACGTGATTCGGACCGGCGCAGTAGTCGCCGAGGCTTTCGCTGGTGAACGCGCCAAGGAAGATCGCGCCCGCGTGGCGCAGCAGCGGCTCCCAGCGGTTCGGCTCGCTGCTGCTCACTTCGAGGTGTTCGGGCGCAATGCGGTTGCTGATCTCGCAGGCCTCTTCCATGCTCTTGGTGTGGATGAGAGCGCCACGGCCGTTGAGCGAGGCCGCGATGATCTCGGCCCGCGGCATGGCCGGCAGCAGGCGGTCGATCTCGGCCTGCACGCGGTCGATGTATGCCGCATCGGGGCACAGCAAGATGCTCTGCGCAAGTTCGTCATGCTCGGCCTGGCTGAACAGGTCCATGGCCACCCAGTCGGGCGGCGTGGTGCCGTCGGCCAGGACGAGAATTTCGCTCGGGCCCGCGATCATGTCGATCCCCACGGTGCCGAACACACGGCGCTTGGCGGCCGCAACGTACGCATTGCCGGGGCCGGTGATCTTGTCGACCGCGGGAATGGTGGCGGTGCCGTAGGCCAGTGCGGCCACGGCTTGCGCGCCGCCGATGGTGAAGCCGCGCGTCACGCCGGCCACGTAGGCTGCGGCAAGCACGAGCGGGTTCTTCTCGCCACGCGGCGTCGGAACCACCATGACGATTTCGGCCACGCCGGCCACATGCGCCGGAATCGCGTTCATCAGCACGCTCGACGGATAGGCCGCCTTGCCGCCCGGTACGTAGATGCCAACGCGGTCGAGCGGCGTGACCTTCTGGCCGAGCAGCGTGCCGTCGGCATCACGGTAGCTCCAGCTTTCGCCGCTCGCCTTCTTCTGTGCCTCGTGGTAGCTGCGCACGCGGCGCGCCGCGGCTTCGAGCGCATCGCGTTGCGCGGCCGGCAACGATTCGAAAGCAGCTTTCAGCTCGGCCTGCGTCAACTCCAGTTCAGGCAGCGTCTTGGCACCGAGCTTGTCGAACCGGTTGGTGTACTCCAGCACCGCATCGTCGCCCCGCTTCTGCACGTCGGCCAGGATGTCGGCCACCACCTTCTCGATGGCCGCGTCCGCGTCGGCAGACCAATGCAGCCGCGCCTTGAATTCAGCATCGAAGCTGGCTGAAGTCGTGGAGAGACGGGCGGGGGCTGCTTTCAGTTTCATCACGTGTTTCGAGAAAAATGTCCAACAGAGCGACGGTTCATTCGAGGTCGCTCAAAAGACGCGAGGGCTTGTTGGCCAAGGTACCTCTTATCTTGGCGGTCGCTTCAAGAGCGCGGGCCGTCGCCCAGACGGCGAACAGCGCGATCAACGCGCCCGCCCCGCTGACCCGGCCGCCAGCCGCCATGCCATAGCCGGCAAAGATCAAGGTCCCGAGCGCAAACACCAAAGCGATGCCTGCGGCAACCCGACTGCGGAAGCGAGCGATGCCAAATGCGCATACGGCATTCAACGCAGCATCCACCAACCCGATCTTGTCGCCCATCAACGCCGAGATGGCTTGCAACGCCGCAATGATCCAGAGGGCCTTGGAGGCGTCTCCGATCATCTCGACTGCCGCGTAGTGGCTATCGAGTTTCGAAAAAAAACTTCTTTTGTTTGCTTCGGACATGCGCTTTTCAAGACCCAGGAATAGCAGAAGCAAAGGCGTCGATGATGCGGCGGATCGGTTCGCGCTTGAGCTTGAGCGCGGCCTGGTTGACGACGAGGCGCGCGCTGATGTCCATGATGCGCTCGACCTCGACCAGGTGATTGGCCCGCAGCGTATTGCCGGTCGAGACCAGGTCGACGATGGCGTCGGCCAGGCCCGTGAGCGGCGCTAGCTCCATGCTGCCATAGAGCTTGATCAAGTCGACGTGCACGCCCTTGCTGGCGAAGAAGTCGCGCGCCAGGCCCACGTACTTGGTGGCCACCCGCAGGCGCGAGCCCTGCTTCACGGCGGATGCGTAGTCGTAGTCGGCGCGCACGGCCACGCTGAGGCGGCAGGCCGCAATGCGCAGGTCGAGCGGCTGATAGAGGCCCTGGTTGCCGTGCTCGAGCAGCACGTCGGAGCCAGTCACGCCCAGGTCGGCGCCGCCGTACTGCACATAGGTGGGCACGTCGGAGGCGCGCACGAGCACCACGCGCACGTCAGGCCGCGTGGTCGCAAGAATCAGCTTGCGCGATTTTTCTGGGTCTTCGGTGACCTCGATGCCGGCGGCGGCCAGCAGGGGCATCGTCTCTTCGAAGATGCGGCCTTTGGACAGAGCAAGAGTGATCACGATTGCGACTCCTGTGATGCAAGCGTCATCATGCGGCGGCTCCCGCCACGCGCTCGATGTCGGCCCCGATGCCGCGCAGCTTGGCCTCCATGCGGTCGTAGCCGCGGTCCAGGTGGTAGATGCGGTCGACCAGTGTCTCGCCGTCGGCCACCAGGCCGGCGATGACCAGGCTGGCCGAGGCGCGCAGGTCGGTGGCCATCACGGTGGCGCCCGAAAGTTGCGGCACGCCCTCGACCATGGCGACCTTGCCTTCGACGTGGATCGTCGCGCCCAGGCGCACCATCTCGTTCACGTGCATGAAGCGGTTCTCGAATATGGTCTCGGTGACCATCGAGGCGCCGCGCGCGATCACGTTCAGCGCCATGAACTGGGCCTGCATGTCGGTCGGGAAGCCCGGGTATTCGGTGGTGCTGAAGCTCTGCGCCTTGAGGTGTTCGCTGGCCGGGGCCCTGGAGCTGATGCGCACGCCGCCCTGTTCCGTGGCGACCGTGCAGCCGGCGTCGCGCAACTTGTCGATCACCGCGTCCATGTGGTCGGCGCGGGCGTGGCGCAAAAACACGTCGCCGCCGGTGGCCGCAACAGCGCACAGGAAGGTGCCGGCCTCGATGCGGTCGGCCACCACGGCGTGCTCGCAGCCGTGCAGCTTCTCGACGCCCTGGATGCGGATGTGGCTGGTGCCGTGGCCTTCGACCTTCGCGCCCATGCGGATCAGCATCTCGGCCAGGTCGACGATCTCGGGCTCCTGGGCGGCGTTTTCGAGAAGCGTTTCGCCCTCGGCCAGCGCGGCGGCCATGAGGAAGTTCTCGGTGCCGGTAACGGTGACCATGTCCGTGAGGATGCGCGCGCCCTTCAGGCGGGTGCGCCCGGCCGGCAGGCTGGCGATCATGTAGCCGTGCTCCACCACGATCTCGGCACCCATGGCCTGCAGGCCCTTGATGTGCTGGTCGACCGGCCGCGATCCGATGGCGCAGCCGCCCGGCAGCGAAACCTTGGCACGGCCGAAGCGCGCGAGCAGCGGGCCCAGCGCCAGCACCGAGGCTCGCATGGTCTTCACCAGTTCGTAGGGAGCCTCGGGGTTGGCGAGGTCGCCCGCATTGAGCTGCACCGTGCCGTTGTCGTCGCGCTCGGCCACCACGCCCATGTTGCGCACCAGCTTGAGCATGGTCGACACGTCCTGCAGGCGCGGCACGTTGTGCAGCGTCACAGGCTGGTCGGTCAGCAGCGCGGCGCAAAGCTCCGGCAAGGCTGCGTTCTTGGCGCCGGAAATGAGTACCTCGCCGCGAAGCTGGCGCCCGCCGCGAATCAGAAGTTTGTCCATCGAATTTCCAGCGAAATCAGGCCCCTCGGGGCCGGAGAGTTATTTTTCCAACGCCGCCCATTCGGCCGGCGTGTAGGTCTTCATGGAGAGCGCATGCACCTCGTCGGTATGCATTTTCGCACCGAGGGTGGCGTAGACCCGCTGATGCCGCTGAATGGCGCGCTTGCCCTCGAATTCGGCCGAGACGATGGTGGCGTACCAGTGGCGGCCGTCGCCTTCGAGCGTGATGTGCTCGCAAGGGAGATGGGACTGGATAAGGGCCTGGAGTTGTTCGGCGGTCATGGAGTTCTGGAAAAAGGCGGTCAGCCTCGGATTTTGTAGCCGATTCGCAGGAGATGGACGGCAATGGCGCTCACCACCAGCCAGGCGCCACCGACGATGCCCAGGCTGAGCCAGGGCGAGGCGTCGCTGACTCCGAAGAAGCCGTAGCGGAAGCCGTCGATCATGTAGAAGAACGGGTTGAGGTGGCTCACCGACTGCCAGAACGGCGGCAGCGAGCCGATGGAATAGAACACACCCGAGAGAAAGGTCATGGGCATGATCAGGAAGTTCTGGAACACGGCCATCTGGTCGAATTTTTCGGCCCAGAGCCCGGCAATGAGCCCCAGCGTGCCCAGCATTGCGGAGCCCAGCAGCGCGAACACCACAATCCAGAGCGGCGCAACGAAGCTCGGCATGGCGAAGAACATGGTCACCGCAAACACGCCGAGCCCCACGGCCAGCCCGCGGATCACCGACGAGCCCACGTAGGCGAAGAACCAGCCCCAGTGCGAGAGCGGCGTGAGCAGCACGAAGACCAGGTTGCCCATGATCTTGCTCTGGATGATCGACGACGAACTGTTGGCGAAGGCGTTCTGCAGCACGCTCATCATCACGAGGCCCGGCACCAGGAAGGCGGTATAGCCGACGGAGCCGTAGACCTTCACGTGGTCTTCGAGCACATGGCCGAACACCATGAGGTAGAGCAGCGCCGTGAGCACCGGCGCGCCGACCGTCTGGAAGCCGACCTTCCAGAAGCGCAGCGTTTCTTTATAAAGCAGCGCACGCCATCCAGTAACGGCCATCATCGCGACACCTCCAGCGGCGTTTGCTCACCCGCCATCAGGTCGATGAACACGTCTTCAAGGTCGGCCTTGCGCATTTCCACGTCTTCCACCACGACGCCGGCTTCGCGGATTGCGGCCAGCAGTTGTTCGACTTCATGGGCGTTCTGCGCCGGCAGCTGCACGATGCGCCCGGTAATGCGCGCGTGCTGGGCAATGGCCCAGGGCAGCATGGCATCGGTCTTGAAGCGCAGCACGTTGCTGGCCGCAGACTTCAGGAGTTCGCTGGTGCGGTCGAGCGCAATCACGCGGCCCAGCTTGAGCATGGCGATGCGGCTGCACAGCGCCTCGGCTTCCTCGAGGTAGTGCGTGGTGAGCAGCACGGTGCTGCCCTGCTTATTAAGCCTGGCGACGAATTGCCAGAGCGTCTGGCGCAGTTCCACGTCGACCCCGGCCGTCGGCTCGTCGAGCACGATCACCGGCGGCTTGTGCACCAGCGCCTGCGCCACCAGCACCCGGCGCTTCATGCCGCCCGAGAGCTGGCGCATGTTGGCCGTGGCCTTGTCGGCCAGGCCGAGGCTTTGCAGCAGCTCGTCGATCCACGGCTCGTTGTTCTTGATGCCGAAGTAGCCCGACTGGATGCGCAGCGACTCCCGCACATTGAAGAAGGGGTCGAACACCAGCTCCTGCGGCACGATGCCAAGCTGGCGGCGGGCTTCGGCGTAGTCGCGCTGCACGTCGAAGCCATGCACGCTGATCGCCCCGGCGGTGGGACGAGACAAGCCGGCCAGCATGCTGATGAGCGTGGTCTTGCCTGCGCCGTTGGGGCCGAGCAAGCCGAAGAACTCGCCCGGCTCGATCTGGAAGCTGACCTCGTCGACCGCGCGCAGCCCTTGTTTGCCTTGGGCCCGTTGCTGTCTGGAGGGGGGATAGGTCTTGGAGACCGATTGGAATGAGATCGCGGGCATGGGAGCCGGCGATTTTACGGGCGCGCCCCGCAAGCTGCTGCGCCGCCGCCAGATGCCCTGACGCGGCCGCCGCCCGGTTGCCCGGCGCTCAGGGCGCCGCCGGCAAAAGACCCGCGATGCCGTACAGGGCAGCCAACTCGCGCAGCCGAGGCGAAAGCCCCTTCACGGCAAAGCCGCGGCCGAGCGCGCTCGATTCGCGGCGGCATTCCAGCAGCACGGCCAGCGCCGACGAATCGAACTGCGTCAGTGCACTGGCATCGACCACGGTGGAAGTGTCGGTCTGCCCCGCCAGCCCCTGCTGCAGCATGCGCATGCAGGCGGGGGCCTCGTCGTGGGTGAGTTTGGTCGGCAGCACCAGCATGGCGTCAGCTCTTGCCGCTGTTGCCCTTGTTGCGCGCTGCCAGCGCTGCAATCAGGCCATCGATGCCGCGGGCGTTGATTTCCTGCGAGAACTGGGTGCGATAGGTATCGACCAGCCAGACGCCCAGCACATTGAGGTTGTAGACCTTCCAGCCGCCGCCCTGGCCGGGCGTTTTCTCGAGCCGGTAGTCGAGCTGCACCGGGTCTCCGCGGCCCTTGACCTCGGTGCGCACCAGCACTTCGGTGTCGTCGGGCGAACCGCGGAACGGACGAACCGTGACGGTCTGGTCGCTCACCTGGTCGAGCGCGCCGGCGTAGGTGCGCACCAGCAAGGTCTTGAACTCTTCCTGCAGGCGCTTTTGCTGCTCGGGCGTGGCCTGGCGCCATGCCGGGCCCACGGCGGAGGCCGTCATGCGCTGGAAATTGACGTTGGGCATGATCTTGCTGTCGACCAGCAGCATGATCTTGCTGATGTCGCCTGCCTTGATGGAGGTGTCGGCCTTGATGGTTTCGAGTACATCGGTCGACAGCCGCTTGACCAGCGCATCGGGCGCTTCATCGGCGGCATGCGCCGGGCGCACAAAAGCAGCGGCAGCGCCAAAAAGCAGTGCGCTCGCGAGCACCAGGCGGCCAAGACTGCGTCGTTGCAAGATATTGTTGTTCATGTCAATTCCCTCAAGTTTTGAAAATCCACAAGGCGCGCCCGAAAAACGCGCCTCTTGGAAAGAACGTGTTCGACGGGTCTGGAGCCGACGGGGTTCCCTGAAGCGCAGGTGAAGCCTTGAAACCGGATGCAAGCAGAAAATGCCTCATCCGGCGGTGAACGGCTCCCTTTCTGCCCGTTCCCGGCTTTTACTTTCCGCCTTCGTCGTCCGGCGGATTGCCGTCGTAGACGTCGTTGCGGCGGTGCTGCAGGAAGGCGTCGCGCGTGAAGGTGTACTTGTCGAGCGCGGCGTCATCGAGCAGGCGGCCGGCACGCAGGTACTTGGCCCGGGTGTCGACGACTTCCAGCACCGAGAGCGAATTGCGCCACGCGACGTCGTTCATGTTGGAGAGCACGCTTCCGGCCCGGTCCACCGGCAAGGCTGCCGTGTCGCGCAGGGTCGAAGGGCCGAGCAGCGGGAGCACGACGTATGGGCCCGCACCCACGCCCCAGCGGCCGAGCGTCTGGCCGAAATCTTCTTCGTGGCGGTCGATGCCCGCTTCGGTGGCAATGTCCAGGAGGCCGCCGAGCCCGAAGAAAGTGTTGACGTTGACCCGCATGAAGGTCTCGGCGCTGTTCTGCAGCTTGAGCTGGGCCACGCTGTTGGCAAAGCTCCAGACGTCGCCCAGGTTGCCGAAGAAATTGCTCACGCCGGTGCGCACCATCGACGGCAGCACGCGCTGGTAGGCCGTGGCCACGGGCACCAGCACGGCTTCGTCGACCTTGTCGTTGAAACTGGTGACGCCGCGATTGAAGGGCTCGAAGGGGTCGGCCGGATTGGCCCGGGGGCCGCTCGCGCAGCCTGCAAGCACCGCAAAAACGGTTGCTACGCTCATCCACCGGGCGTAGTTCGCTACGTTATTCATAGCGCTTGAGGAAAAAAGGCTTGTTTTCATTTCTTGTTGGCTGTTCCCGGCGTCGAAGTATTTCCTTCGGCCGCCTTGCTGTAGAGGAACTGGCTGATCAGGTTTTCCAGCACCACAGCCGATTGGGTCGAGGTAATGGTGTCGCCGGCTTGCAGGTTCTTCTCCTCGGCACCCGCTTCGATTCCGATGTACTGCTCGCCGAGCAGGCCACTGGTCAGGATCTTGAGCGAGCTGTCCTTGGGAAAACTGTAACGGTTTTGTAATGCCAGCGTGACGTCGGCCTGAAAGGCCTTGTCGTTGAACGCGATGGACTCCACACGCCCGACCACCACGCCCGCGCTCTTGACCGCGGTTTGCGGCTTGAGCCCGCCGATGTTGTCGAAGCGTGCGGTGACGTTGTACGTCTTCTGGAAATTCAGGCTCAGCAGGTTGGCCGATTGCAGCGCGAGGAACAGAAGCGCCGCGCCGCCGATCAGGACGAACAGGCCGACCCAGATGTCGTTAGTGGAACGTTGCATGGTTTGCACTCTCTAGAACGATTGGAGCCGAGGCTCCTTCAAATACTGAACATCATGGCGGTCAACAGGAAGTCGAGGCCGAGCACCGACAGCGACGCCATGACCACCGTGCGCGTGGTCGCGCGCGAGACGCCTTCGGGCGTGGGCTGGGCTTCGTAACCCTGCAGCAGCGCGATGAAGGTCACGGTAAAGCCGAAGACGATGCTCTTGATGACGCCGTTGCCCACGTCGCGCCAGACATCGACGCCGCCCTGCATCTGGCCCCAGAACGCGCCCGGGTCTACACCCAGCATCAGCACGCCCACCACGTAGCCGCCCATGATGCCGACAGCGCTGAAGACGGCCGCCAGCAGCGGCATGGTGATGACGCCGGCCCAGAAACGCGGGGCAAGAATGCGCCGCACGGGGTCGACCGCCATCATTTCCATGGCGCTGAGCTGCTCGCCAGCTTTCATGAGGCCGATTTCTGCAGTCAGCGATGTCCCGGCACGCCCGGTAAAAAGCAGTGCCGCCACCACGGGGCCGAGCTCGCGCACCAGGCTCAGGGCAACCAGCAGGCCGAGCGCCTCGGAAGAACCGTAGCGCTGCAGCGCGTAGTACATCTGCAGGCCGAGCACAAAGCCCACGAAAAGACCGGAGACGGCAATGATGGCGAGCGAGTAGTTGCCCAGAAAATGAATCTGGTCGCGCACCAGGCTGAAGCGCCGGAGGCTCTGCGCGCCTTGAAACGCCAGGCGCACGAACAGCTTGGCGCCATAGCCTATATCGGCAAGCTTGCTGCGCACGGCAAAGCCTACGTCGGCAGGTTTCCACCAAGTCATGACCGCCCCCCTTCACTGCCGAAATCTGCTTCGATTCCAACTCCGGGGTAGTGAAAATGCACCGGCCCGTCAGGCAGCGCATTGACGAACTGGTGAACCAGCGGATCGGCGCTCTGCCGCACTTCGTCGGGCGTACCCTGCGCGGCGATCGCGCCGTTGGCCAGGATGATCACGTGATCGGCGATGCGGAATGTTTCTTCGAGATCGTGCGACACGACGATGCTGGTCAGCCCCAGCGTGTCGTTGAGCTGGCGGATCAGCCGCGCCGCCGTGCCAAGCGAAATCGGGTCCAGGCCGGCAAAAGGCTCGTCGTACATCACGAGGTCCGGATCGAGCGCAATGGCGCGCGCCAGCGCCACGCGCCGCGCCATGCCGCCGGACACTTCGCTGGGCATGAGGTCGCGCGCGCCGCGCAGGCCCACTGCGTCGAGCTTCATGAGGACGATGTCGCGCACCAGCGCTTCCGACAGCTGCGTGTGTTCGCGCAAAGGAAAGGCAACGTTGTCGAACACGCTCATGTCGGTGAACAAGGCACCGAACTGAAAGAGCATGCCCATGCGGCGCCGTGCTTTATAGAGAGCGGCGGCGTCGAATTTGCCGACGTCCTCGCCGTCGAACAGCACTTCGCCGCGCTGCGCCCGCTGCTGTCCGCCGACAAGCCGCAGCACGGTCGTCTTGCCGCCGCCCGAGGCCCCCATGAGCGCGGTGACCTTGCCGCGCGGGACGGAAAAGGACACACCGTCGAGAATCGCACGTGCGCCATAGCCGAACGTAACGTCGCGGAACTCTACAAAGGGGTGTGGCTGTGCGGCTGGGTCCATCTCAATAAAAAAGCCGGGCGCCTTGACAGGCATCCCGGCATGCGGTTTCCGCAAATGATAGCGGGGCCGTGAAGGGCCCCGCGAAATTGAAACAAAATTCAGCGCGGCAAGTCGCTAAATCCCATCAAAAACTCGTCCACCGAGCGCGCAGCCTGCCGGCCTTCGCGAATCGCCCACACCACAAGCGACTGACCGCGGCGAATATCGCCTGCCGCGAACACCTTGGGCACATTGGTGGCATAGCCGCCGATGAAATCGACGGTGGCCTTGGCATTGCCGCGCGCATCCTTCTCGACACCGAAGGCATCGAGTACGGTGGCCACGGGGCTGATGAAGCCCATGGCCAGCAGCACGAGGTCGGCCTTGAGGATCTGCTCGCTGCCCGCCACTTCCTGCATTTTTCCGTCCTTCCACTCGACGCGGACGGTCTTGAGGCCGGTGACCTTGCCCTTTTCGCCGATGAACTCCTTGGTGGAGATGGCGAACTCACGCTCACAGCCTTCCTCGTGGCTCGAGCTGGTGCGCAGCTTGATCGGCCAATAGGGCCACGTCAGCGGGCGGTTTTCTTCTTCGGGCGGTTGCGGCATCAGTTCGAACTGCGTGACGCTGACTGCGCCGTGGCGGTTGCTGGTGCCCACGCAGTCGGAGCCGGTGTCGCCGCCGCCGATGACGATGACGTGCTTGCCCTCGGCGCGCAGCTGGCCCTTGACCTTGTCGCCGGCGTTGACGCGGTTCTGCTGGGGCAGGAATTCCATCGCAAAGTGAATGCCGTCGAGATCACGGCCCGGCACCGGCAGGTCGCGCGATTGCTCGGCACCGCCGGTGAGCAGCACGGCGTCGAACTCCTTGTCCAGTTGCTCGGGGGTGATGGTTTCCTTGGCGAGGTTGGTCACCTTGGAGCCCTTGCCCAGCGGATCTTTCGCCGCGCCGACGATCACGCCGGTGCGGAAGGTCACGCCCTCGGCCTTCATCTGCTCGACGCGGCGGTCGATGTGCGTCTTCTCCATCTTGAAGTCGGGAATGCCGTAGCGCAGCAGGCCACCGATGCGGTCGTTCTTCTCGAACAGCGTCACGTCATGGCCGGCGCGCGCGAGCTGCTGCGCCGCGGCCATGCCGGCCGGACCCGAACCCACCACCGCCACTTTCTTGCCCGTCTTGTGCTTGGCAACGCGCGGCGCCACCCAGCCTTCGTCCCAAGCGCGGTCGATGATGGCGTGCTCCAGCGACTTGATACCGACCGGGTCGTCGTTCACGTTGAGCACGCAGGCGGCCTCGCAAGGCGCGGGGCAGATGCGGCCGGTGAACTCCGGAAAGTTGTTGGTCGAGTCGAGCACCGCAAAGGCGTTTTGCCAATCGTTGCGGTACACGAGGTCGTTGAAGTCCGGAATGATGTTGTTGACCGGGCAGCCGCTGTTGCAGAACGGCGTGCCGCAGTCCATGCAGCGTGCGCCCTGCACCTTAGCCTGCTCGTTCGTCAGGCCGACGACAAATTCCTTGTAGTGCTTGACGCGCTCTTCAACGGGCTTGTAGCCCTCTTCGACGCGCTCATGCTCCATGAAGCCGGTGATCTTTCCCATCGCGATTCCTTTGTTCTTTATGTCGCCGGTTGTCAGACCGAAGCCGGCGTGGCCTGCGGCGCGGCGGCCACCGCGTGCGGCTCGAGGCCGATGTGCGCGTTGTTGCCGCTGCTCGTGAGTTCGACCTTGCGGTCGTGCAGCTCTGCGAGTGCACGCTTGTATTCGTTCGGGAACACCTTGACGAACTTGGTGCGGGCCACGGCCCAGTTGTCGAGCAGCTCGCGCGCACGCTTGCTGCCGGTCCAGCGGTGGTGCTCTTCGAGCAGCTTCCTGAGCTGGGCCTCGTCGGTCTCTCCGCCGTGCCAGATCTTGCGGTGCACGCTCGCGGTCTGCTCGGCCGAGGTCAGCACCTTGTCGAGCGACACCATCGAGAGATTGCAGCGCGTGGCGAACTGGCCGTCTTCGTCGTAGACGAAAGCCACGCCGCCGCTCATGCCGGCCGCGAAGTTGCGGCCCGTCTTGCCGAGCACCGCGACCGTGCCGCCGGTCATGTATTCGCAGCCGTGGTCGCCCGTGCCTTCGACGACGGCCGTGGCACCCGAAAGACGCACCGCGAAACGTTCGCCGGCCACGCCGCACAGATAGGCTTCGCCGGTGGTCGCGCCGTAGAGCGCGGTGTTGCCGACGATGGTGTTGCGCGTGGCTTCGCCGCGGAAATCAAGGCTCGGGCGAACCACCACGCGGCCGCCGGAGAGGCCCTTGCCGGTGTAGTCGTTGGCATCGCCGATCAGGTAGAGCGTGATGCCGCGCGCCAGGAAGGCGCCGAACGACTGGCCGCCCGTGCCTTCGAGCTGGATGCGGATCGAATCGTCGGGCAGGCCCTGCGGATGCACCTTGGTCAACGCACCCGACAGCATGGCGCCCACCGAGCGGTTGACGTTGCGCGCCACCTCGATGAACTGCACCTTCTCGCCGCGCTCGATGGCGGGACGCGACTTCTCGATGAGCTTGACGTCCAGCGCCTTGTCGAGGCCATGGTCCTGGTTTTCGACGTGGAAGCGCGGCACTTCGGCCGGCACCGTCGGCAACGCGAACAGACGGCTGAAGTCCAGGCCGGAGGCCTTCCAGTGCTCGATGCCCTTGCGCATGTCGAGCAGGTCGGCGCGGCCGATCAGGTCGTCGAACTTGCGGATGCCCAGCTGGGCCATGATCTGGCGCACTTCTTCCGCAACGAAGAAGAAGTAGTTGACGACGTGCTCGGGCTTGCCCGAGAACTTCTTGCGCAGGATCGGGTCTTGCGTGGCCACGCCCACCGGGCAGGTGTTCAGGTGGCACTTGCGCATCATGATGCAGCCTTCGACCACCAGCGGCGCGGTGGCAAAGCCGAACTCGTCTGCCCCCAGCAGCGCGCCGATGGCGACGTCGCGGCCGGTCTTCATCTGGCCGTCGGCCTGCACGCGGATGCGGCTGCGCAGGCGGTTGAGCACCAGCGTCTGCTGCGTTTCGGCCAGGCCGATTTCCCACGGGCTGCCCGCATGCTTGATCGATGACCAGGGCGATGCGCCCGTGCCGCCGTCATGGCCCGCGATCACCACGTGGTCGCTCTTGCACTTGGCCACGCCGGCCGCGATGGTGCCCACGCCGATTTCGCTCACCAGCTTGACGCTGATGCTCGCGTGCGGGGCGGCGTTCTTCAGGTCGTGAATCAGCTGCGCCAGGTCTTCGATCGAGTAGATGTCGTGGTGCGGCGGCGGCGAGATCAGGCCCACGCCCGGAACCGCGTAGCGCTGCTTGCCGATGTACTCGGTGACCTTGCCGCCGGGCAGCTGGCCGCCTTCGCCCGGCTTGGCACCCTGCGCCATCTTGATCTGGATCTGGTCGGCCGAATGCAGGTACTCGGCCGTGACGCCGAAGCGGCCCGACGCCACCTGCTTGATGCGCGAGCGCAGCGAGTCGCCGTCCTTCAGCGGCAGGTCGACCTCGACGTTGGCCGCGCCGATCACGCTCTTGAGCGTGTCGCCTTGCTTGATCGGAATGCCCTTGAGCTCGTTGCGGTAGCGCGCCGGGTCTTCCCCGCCCTCGCCCGTGTTGCTCTTGCCGCCGATGCGGTTCATGGCAATGGCCAGCGTGGAGTGCGCTTCGGTGCTGATCGAGCCGAGCGACATCGCGCCGGTGGCAAAGCGCTTGACGATTTCAGCCGCGGGCTCGACCTCGTCGACCGGAATGGCCCTGGCCGGATCGAGCTTGAATTCGAACAGGCCGCGCAGCGTGAGGTGGCGGCGGTTCTGGTCGTTGATGAGCTGCGCGTATTCCTTGTAGGTGTTCCAGTTGTTGGAGCGCGTGCTGTGCTGCAGCTTGGCAATGGCGTCGGGCGTCCACATGTGCTCTTCGCCGCGCGTACGCCAGGCGTATTCACCGCCGGCGTCGAGCATGTTCGAAAGAATCGGATCGTCGCCGAAAGCCGCCTTGTGCATGCGGATGGCTTCCTCGGCAATCTCGAACACGCCGATACCCTCGACGCGGCTGGCCGTGCCGGTGAAGTACTTGTTGACCGTGGCCGTGTTCAGGCCGATGGCCTCGAACAGCTGCGCGCCGCAGTAGCTCATGTAGGTGCTGACACCCATCTTCGACATGATCTTCGAGAGACCCTTGCCGATGGCCTTGACGTAGTTATAGACCGCCTTCTCGGCGCTCATGTCGCCCGGCAGGTCGGCATGCATGGCCGCGAGGGTTTCCATGGCCAGGTACGGGTGAACGGCTTCCGCGCCGTAGCCCGCCAGCACGCCGAAGTGATGCACCTCGCGCGCCGAACCGGTCTCCACCACCAGTCCGGCGGTGGTGCGCAGGCCCTCGCGCACCAGGTACTGGTGCACGGCCGACAGCGCCAGCACGGCAGGAATCGCAACCTGCGTGGGGCTCACGCCGCGGTCGCTCACGATCAGGATGTTGTGGCCGCCCTTGATGGCGTCGACTGCCTCGGCGCACAGCGACGCCAGCTTGGCTTCGACGCCTTCGTCGCCCCAGGCGAGCGGATAGGTGATGTCGAGCACGTAGCTCTTGAACTTGCCTTGGGTGTACTTGCCGATGTCGCGCAGCTTGGCCATGTCGGCAAAGTCGAGAATCGGCTGGCTCACTTCGAGCCGCATCGGCGGGTTGACCTGGTTGATGTCCAGCAGGTTGGGCTTGGGGCCGATGAACGACACCAGCGACATCACGATGGCTTCGCGGATCGGGTCGATCGGCGGGTTGGTCACTTGCGCGAACAACTGCTTGAAGTAGTTGTAGAGCGGCTTGTTCTTGCTGGAGAGCACGGCCAGCGGGCTGTCGTTGCCCATGGAGCCGATGCCTTCCTCGCCGGCCTGCGCCATCGGGCTCATCAGGAACTTGATGTCTTCCTGCGTGTAGCCGAAGGCCTGCTGGCGGTCGAGCAGCGCGACCTGGCTGACGGGCGCCGCGACGGGTTCCGCCTTGACGCTGTCGAGCTTGATGCGCAGGTTTTCGATCCACTGCTTGTACGGCTTGCTGTTGGCGAGGGTGGCCTTGACCTCCTCGTCATCGATCATGCGGCCCTGCTCCAGGTCGATCAGGAACATCTTGCCGGGCTGCAGGCGCCACTTGCGCACGATCTTCTGCTCGGGCACGGGCAGCACGCCGGACTCCGAAGCCATGATGACCAGGTCGTCGTCGGTCACGCAGTAGCGCGAGGGGCGCAGGCCGTTGCGGTCGAGCGTGGCGCCGATCTGGCGGCCGTCGGTGAACACGATGGAGGCCGGGCCGTCCCACGGCTCCAGCATGGCGGCGTGGTATTCATAGAACGCGCGGCGGCGCGGGTCCATGGTGGCGTGCTGTTCCCAGGGCTCGGGAATCATCATCATCACGGCCTGGCTGATGGGGTAGCCGGCCATCGTCAACAGCTCGAGGCAGTTGTCGAAGGTGGCGGTGTCGGACTGGCCGGCAAAGCTGATGGGGTACAGCTTCTGCAGGTCGGGGCCGAGAACGGGCGACGACATGACGCCTTCGCGCGCCTTCATCCAGTTGTAGTTGCCCTTGACCGTGTTGATTTCGCCGTTGTGGGCGACATAGCGGTACGGGTGGGCGAGCGGCCACTCGGGGAAGGTATTGGTCGAGAAGCGCTGGTGCACGAGGCCCAGGGCCGAGATGCAGCGCTTGTCTTGCAGGTCGAGGTAATAGGTACCCACCTGATCGGCCAGCAACAGGCCCTTGTAGACCACGGTGCGGCTCGACATGCTCGGAACGTAGTATTCCTTGCTGTGCTTGAGCTTCAGGCGCTGGATGTTGGCGCTGGCGGTCTTGCGAATGACGTAGAGCTTGCGCTCCAGCGCGTCCTGCACGATCACGTCGTTGCCACGGCCGATGAACACCTGGCGCAGCAGCGGCTCCTTGGCGCGCACGGTGGGCGACATCGGCATGTCGCGGTTGACCGGCACGTCGCGCCAGCCGAGCAGCACCTGGCCTTCGGCCTTGATGGCGCGTTCCATTTCCTGCTCGCAGGCTTCGCGGGAGGCATGTTCTTTCGGCAGGAAGATCATGCCGACGCCGTATTCGCCCGGCGGCGGCAGCGTGACACCCTGCTTGGCCATTTCTTCGCGGTACAGATGGTCCGGCAGTTGGATCAGGATGCCCGCGCCGTCGCCCATGAGCTTGTCAGCGCCCACTGCGCCGCGATGGTCAAGGTTTTCGAGAATCTTTAGGCCCTGCAGCACGATCGCATGGCTTTTTTCGCCCTTGATGTGCGCCACGAAGCCG
Source organism: Variovorax paradoxus (assembly GCF_009755665.1). Taxonomy (NCBI): domain Bacteria; kingdom Pseudomonadati; phylum Pseudomonadota; class Betaproteobacteria; order Burkholderiales; family Comamonadaceae; genus Variovorax; species Variovorax paradoxus. Next base: position 1,269,740 of record NZ_CP046622.1, on the reverse strand, counting down.
ACGCCGCAGGCATCGTGCTCGTCGGCACCGGAATACAGACCGTGTTGTTGGAGATATTCGATCTCGGCAGCCGTCGTCATGGCGCACTCCTTCAGTTTTTTCGCAGGGAAGAGAAGGATATTGCGATGCACAAAGAATGCCAAACACTTTAATCGGGGTCAGATTCTCATTAAATTCCGAGCATTCTGGTCAGAATTAAATTGGGGACATATTAATTCTGAGAACAAAAGATAACTCCAGATGACCCCAGCAGCCGTGAGCCGGGCCTCAGGAAGTAGATGCCGCTGGCGGGCGACCGGCCTTGGCCTTGGCGACGCGCCGCTCGGTCGACTTTTGAAGCGAAGCAAGAAAATCCGCGTCGCCGGCCGCCCAACCGCGCAACGTGGCCTCGGTGAGAGTGCCCTGATCAGCGGAACGCACGCCCGCGCGCACCAACTCGACGTATGCGGCCTCGCGGGCAAAGGGCGTGTTGCCAAGTTCCCAATAAAGCGGATGCGGCGTCAGCAGCTTGTCTTGCCGCAAGCCGGCATAGTGGCCGTGGCTGGACCATGGAAAGTCGCGCGCGTCGGCGACCATGCCGGCCCGCACGGGGTTGAGATCGATATACGCCATACAGGTCAGCAGATAGCGATCGCTCTGGATCAGCGTGGACCTGTAGCGACCTTCCCACAGGGTGCCGCTGCGGCCGTGGCGGTCATTGAAGTAGCGCACATAGCTGCGCCCCACCGACTGCATGAACTGCGGCAGTCCGGTGGCGGTACCGGGCGTTGCCAGCAGATGGAAGTGGTTGTCCATCAGCACATAGGCGTGCAGCGCGATGCCGAAGCGTACGGCGTTGTCGGCCAGCAGGGCGAGCAGACGTTCGTGGTCCGCACGGTCGACAAAGATGGCTTGGCGGTTGTTGCCGCGCTGGATCACGTGGTGCGGCATGCCGGCCAGCGTGAGGCGGGGAAGACGGGCCATGGCGTGAAGACGGCGCGCGCTCGCGGATTTCAGCTCAGGCGAAAGCGCGTCTCGCCCAAGGCATCGAGTCCGAACTGCGCCAGCAACTCGCCCAGCCGGGCGGCTGCGGCGGCCTTGCGCTGCCCGGTGTAGCGCGCGAGGATCAGCTCGTTCTTCATGCTGTGCTCCCAGCCCACCAGTTCGGTCACGGTGACGCTGTAGCCGTTGGCCTCAAGATACAGGCAGCGCAACACATTGGTGAGCTGGCTGCCGATTTCGCGGGTGTGCAGCGGGTGGCGCCAAAGTTCGGCGAGAGGCGTGCGCGACAAGGCCAACGCCTTGGTCTCGCGCAGGCAGGCGGCCACTTCGGCTTGGCAGCACGGCACCAGCACCATGCAGCGCGCCTTCTTGGCGAGGCCGAAGGCAATCGCATCGTCGGTGGCCGTATCGCAGGCATGCAGCGCGGTGACCACGTCGATCCGCTCAGGCAATTCGCTCGCGTTCGCCGATTCGGCGACGGTGAGATTCAGGAACGACATGCGATCGAAGCCGAGTTGCCGGGCCAGCGCGCGCGATTTTTCCACCAGTTCGCTGCGCGTTTCGATGCCGTAGACGTGCCCGCCTTCGCGCGAGCGGAAGAACAGGTCGTAGATGATGAAGCCGAGGTACGACTTGCCCGCGCCGTGGTCGGCCAGCGTGGCCTCGGCGCCGCCGCCCGGCAGTTCGCGCAGCAGTTGCTCGATGAACTGGAACAGGTGGTACACCTGCTTGAGCTTGCGCCGCGAATCCTGGTTGAGCCGGCCCTCACGCGTGAGGATGTGCAGTTCCTTCAGGAGCTCGACGGATTGGCCCGGGCGCAGAACCTCGGACAACTCGGCTTCGGCCTTGGCAGTCTTTGCGGTCTTCACGGTCTTGGTTGCTTGTGCATTCATCGTCGGGCGCTCCCGGGGCCCACGTCGAGCGCGGCCCAGCCCTCGGCGCCCAGCGCTTCAAGCGTTTCGATATTGCGCTCGAAGATGGCCTCCGCCTCCGGAAAGGCCTCGACCGCGCGGCTCACGCTGTCTTCGCGCAGGAGATGCAGCGTGGGGTAGGGAGCGCGATTGGTTGCATTCGAAATATCGTCGGGCTCGGTTCCGCCGAACTGGAACTGCGGATGGAAGCTTGCCAGCTGGAACACGCCGTCGAAGCCCGCGCGGGCAAGCTTGCGTTCGGCGCGTGCCGTGAAATCGTTGAAGTCCAGAAAATCCGCCAAGGTGTTGGGTGCTATCAGCAAGGTGGTGTCGCGCACGGAGGCATCGAGCGCGGCGAGTTCGTTGGCCTCGGCAAGCAGCATTTCGATCAGCCCGGCCTCGTCGGCCGGCATGTACACGGCGAAGTGAATCTGCGCCTTGACATGAACCGCCTTGGCGAACGGACACAGGTTGAGTCCGATCACCGCACGTTCGAGCCAGCGCCGGGTATCGGCCTCGGCCTGCATGGCCTCGATTGTCGTCGCGCCCGTCATGCCACTGCCACCGCAAGGCGTATTCGCCCAAGGTGCCGCGCCATGGCCATGCCGGCCAGCGAGCATGCCAGCGTGGCCGTCCATGTCCAGTGCCAACCGCCGACACGGTGAGCCACCCATGCCACCGCGGGCGGCGCCAGGAACTGCCCCAGTGAGGAGGCTTGCTGCATGAGCCCGACCGTGGTTGAAACGGTGCTGGGCCCCGGCGCCATGCGAACCCCGAGCAGGAACAGTGTTGCCGGCACCATGCCGCCGCCCAATGAGAAGAGGCACACCGCGGCATAGCGAAGCGCCGCCGGCAGGCCGAGCGCGTCGGCACCCTGCCCTATTTGCGCGAAGGCCGCCACGCCTCCCAACGCCATTGCCCCGAAGCCCAGCTGCAGCAGGCGCTCGGGCGCGACGCCGCGCTGCAGCCAGCGCCCGCCCGCCACATTACCGACGATGTTCATCGCAGCCGCAATGGCGGTGAGCACCGCATTCCAGCCTGGCGGCACACCCGCGCCCGCATAAATGGCCGGAAGGAAGCCGATCACCGCCATCCACTGGGCGGAATACACGGCAAACGTCAGCGCGATCATCCAGGGTGCGCGGGCGCCGACCGTCGTGCGCAGCCGCGACGACCATCCCGCGGTTGCACTGCCCGCAGCGGCGGAACGAACCCCGTCCGCTGGTACGGTCAGCCACAACCAGAGCGCCGCGGCGGCCGATACCGCGGACAGCGCCCACCACCAGTCGGTCCATCCGCCCCAGGCGATCAAGGCCGGCCCGAGCAGCAGCGCAAGCGCGACGCCGAGCGGCATGTACGCCCCCCACAGTCCGAGCGCGGCCTTGTCCGCTCCGGCCGGCGTCAGCGCGCGGATCAGCCCTGGCCCCGGCATGACCGCCAGCAGAAAGCCGATGCCTTCGGCGGCGCGCAGAACCAGCAGCCACCGCACCGCATGCGCATCGCCGAAGAGCCCGGTCCCGACCGCGCCGCCGAGCAGGCTGGCGACAACCAGCACCAGGAGCCCGGTGAGCATGCTGCGCCGCAAGCCGATGGTGTCCGCCGCAAGCCCGATCGCCAGCCCGAAGGTCATGCTGGCCACTTGCACCAGCGACAGCAGAAAACCGGCTTCGACCAGGCTGATGCCGAGCGAAGCCTGCAAAGCCGGTACGGCAGGCGGCAACTTGCCCAGATGCAGCGCAGCGCTGACGCCGCCGAACAGGACGGCGAAGGCGGCGACCGGAACGCGTGCGGACACTACAGCCACCGTACTCACCCGATGCCCCGCCGGCCGGTGAGCCTTTCGTGCTCGCGCATGGCGAACCGATCGGTCATGCCCGCGATGTAGTCGGCCACCGCACGATGCCGGTCGCTGCGGTCGGCGTAGGAAGCAGGCATTTCGGCGCTTCGCTCGAGGTACGCATCGAACAGCTCCCGCACGACCTGCTGTGCCTGGTCGGTGGTTTGGGTCACCTGCGGATGCCGATAGAGGTTGCGAAACAGAAAGCTCTTGAGCTCGCTGGACTGCGATTGCATGGTTTCGCTGAACGCGACGAGCGGCGGCGAGTTCCGTACACCGTCCGCATCGGCCGGCGCTGCCCTTTCGATGTTTGCACGGGTGGCATCGATCACGTCATAGACCTGGGCGCTCAGCATGCGCCGGATCGTCTCGTAGAGCACGCGCCGCCCTTCGAGCCCGGGGTACTCGGCGAGCGCCTCACGGCGGTAGCGCTCGAAAAGCTCCACCTCGCCGAGCTGCTCAACGCTGATGAGCCCCGAGCGCACGCCGTCGTCGATGTCGTGCGCGTTGTAGGCAATGGCATCGGCCAGGTTGCACAGCTGCGCCTCGAGCGCGGGCTGGGTGCGGTCGAGGAAGCGCCGGGCCACGCCGTTGGGTTCGGCGGCCTCGAGGCGCTCGGCATTGGCACGCGAACAGTGCTTGAGAATGCCCTCGCGGCTCTCGAAGCTGAGATTCAGGCCGTCGTATTGCGGATAGCGGTGCTCCAGCGCATCGACCACGCGCAGGCTCTGCAAGTTGTGCTCGAAGCCGCCGTGACCTTCCATGCAGGCGTCGAGCGCGTCCTGGCCGGCGTGGCCGAACGGCGTGTGGCCGAGGTCGTGCGCCAGGGCAATGGCCTCCACCAGATCTTCATTGAGGCGTAAGGCACGCGCGATGGACCGGCCGAGCTGCGCCACCTCGAGCGAATGCGTGAGCCGGGTGCGGAACAGGTCGCCTTCATGGTTCAGGAACACCTGCGTCTTGTAGACCAGGCGCCGGAACGCGGTGGAATGCACGATGCGGTCACGGTCGCGCTGGAAGGCATCGCGCGTCGGCGCGGGCGGCTCGGCATGGCGGCGCCCACGCGACCATGCGGGGTGGCAGGCATAGGCCGCAAGGCTCATCGGCGCACCCTTGGCGCTGCGCTCATCCGGCGCTGCAGCACTGCACGAGCACTTCGCGCACCAGCGCATCGGGCGCGCTGCTGACCGCGGCGGAGCCCGGCTTGTCGATGACCACGAAGCGGATTTCACCGGCTTCGGATTTCTTGTCGACGCGCATCAGTTCGAGGTACCGGTCGGCACCCAGTGCCGGGCCGATTGTCGGCAGGCCGGCGCGTTCGATCAACCGCGTGAGCCGCTCGACAAAGGCAGCATCGACGCCGCCAAGCCGCTGCGACAGGTGCGCCGCCATGACCATCCCGCAGCCGACCGCTTCGCCGTGCAGCCATTCGCCGTAGCCCAGGCCCGATTCGATCGCATGGCCGAAGGTGTGGCCGAAATTGAGAATGGCGCGCAGGCCGGTTTCGCGCTCGTCCTGCCCCACGACCAGCGCCTTGATTTCGCAGCTGCGCTTGACGGCATAGGCCAGCGCGGCGGGATCGCGGGCCACCAGCGCATCGATGTTCGCCTCGATCCAGTCGAAGAACGCCATGTCGTGGATGGGCCCGTACTTGATGACTTCGGCCAGGCCCGCACTCAGCTCCCGCGGCGGAAGCGTCTGCAGCGTGCCGAGGTCGCACACCACGAGCTGTGGCTGATAGAACGCGCCGATCATGTTCTTGCCGAGCGGGTGGTTGATGGCGGTCTTGCCCCCCACCGACGAATCGACCTGCGCCAGCAGCGTGGTCGGCACCTGCACGAACGGCACCCCGCGCATGTAGCTGGCGGCGGCAAAGCCCGTCATGTCCCCCACCACGCCGCCGCCCAGGGCGAACAGCACGGTCTTCCGGTCGCTGCCGTGGCCGAGCAGCGCATCGAAGATCAGGTTGAGGGTCTGCAGGTTCTTGTGCGCCTCGCCGTCAGGCAATTCGAGCAGATGCACAGTGCGGAAACGGCCGGCCAGTGCGGCGCGCAGCGCCTTGGCATAGAGCGGTGCCACCGTGGTGTTGCTGACGATCAGCGCGCTCGCCGCGTCGGGTGCCGCGGCAAAGCTCGAGGGGTCGCCGAGCAGGCCGGCGCCGATCAGGATGGGGTAGCTGCGCTCGCCGAGTTGGATATCGACGCGTTCTGGCGGGGCGGAAGGTGCGGGCAAAGGCATGCAGCGAGTTTAGGCGCTGCGGGCCGGGCGGCTCAGCCCATGGGTTCTTCCGGGTGCGCTCCCGGCGCCACGATGCCGGCGAGCTCCAACTGCATGACGATGATGTTCACCAGCATGGCGATCGACGGGCGGCCCGTGTCGACCACGTCGTGGGCCGTTTCCCTATAGAACGGATCGCGCGCATCGTGCAGTTCGCGCAGCCGCCCGAGCGGATCGGCCACCTGCAAGAGAGGCCGCTTCACGTCGTGCCGCAAGCGGCGGAACAGGTCTTCGGGGGAAGAGCGCAGGTAGATCACGTGGAAGTGATCCCGCAGCTGCTTGCGATTGACCTCCCGCAAAACCGCCCCGCCTCCCGTGGCAAGCACGCCGTGGGGCTGTGCGCAGAGATCGGCGATGACGGTCTGCTCGAGGTCCCGGAAAGCGATTTCGCCCTCCCGCTCGAAGTAATCGCGGATCGAGCAGCCGATACGGTGCTCGATCACATGGTCGGTATCGACGAACGGAAGACCGAGGCGCGCGCCCAGGCGCCGCCCCACTGCGGATTTACCGGCGCCGGGCAAGCCGACGAGTGCGACCGCCACGCGGTGGCTGCTACGCCCGCGCGTCAGCGCGCGGCGTTGCGGTCGGTAATCATCTTCGGAGTGATAAAGACGAGCATTTCGGTCTTGTTGGCAACGCGTTCACGCTTGCGGAACAGTGCCCCCAGGTAGGGCACTTCACCCAGCACCGGCACGCGCGATTCGTCATTGGTTTCGGTGAGTTCGAAGATACCACCGATGACGACCGTGCCGCCGTTCTCGACCAGCACTTCGGTCTGCACGTGCTTGGTGTTGATGGCCGGACCCGCCGAGGTGTTGACGCCGCGGGCATCCTTGCTCACGTCCAGGGTCAGGATGATGTTGCCTTCGGGCGTGATCTGGGGCGTGACTTCGAGCTTCAGCACCGCCTTGCGGAACGAGATCGAGGTTGCGCCGCTCGACGTGGCCTGCTGGTAGGGGATTTCTTCACCCTGCTCGATCAGCGCCTTCGTCTGGTCGGCCGTGATCACGCGGGGGCTGGACACCAGCTTGCCCTTGCCGTCGGCCTCGAGCGCCGAGATCTCGAGGTTCAACATGCGAGACAAGCTCGAGTTGAACAGCGAGATCGCGAAGGTGCCGGGCGAATTGCCGGTGCCGCCGGCATCGCCTGCGGGCAGGTTGATGAAGTTGGAGTTGGTCCAGGTGGCTGCTGCGGCCCCGACGCCGCCGGTGGTGGTGGCGGGCATGACGCCGAAGGTGCCGTATGCCGGATTGCCGTTGGACGACGCGACGCGTTCGCGGGAGATACCGCCGCCCAGGCGCACGCCGAGCGACTTGCCGAAGGTGTCGGAGGCTTCCACGATGCGCGCTTCGATCAGCACCTGGCGAACCGGAATGTCAAGCTTCTGGATCAGCTCGCTGACCTGTGCAAGGCGCGACGGCACGTCCGAAACGAACAGCTGGTTGGTGCGCGACTCGGCGATCACGCTGCCGCGCGGGCTCAGGATGCGGGTGGTGGTACCGGAGCCGCCACCGCCGCCGGCCGAAGCGCCGGTACCGGTCAGGCCTTGGGCAATGGCAATCGCCTTGGTGTAGTTGAGCTGGAACGACTGGGTGCGCAGCGGCTCCAGGTTCTCGATTGCGGCCTTGGCTTCGAACTCGAGCTTTTCCTTGGCGTTGATCTCGTCCTTGGGCGCAATCCACAGCACGCTGCCGTTCTTGCGCATGCCCAGATTCTTCGCCTGCATGATGATGTCCAGGGCCTGATCCCACGGCACGTCCTTCAAGCGCAGCGTCAGCGCGCCGGTGACCGAATCGGAGGTCACGATGTTGAAGTTCGTGAAGTCGGCGATCACCTGCAGCAGCGAGCGAATCTCGATGTTCTGGAAGTTCAGCGAGAGCTTCTCGCCGTTGTAGCCCACGCCTTGCGTCAGCTTGGTCGGGTCGACCTTGCGGGCACGCACTTCGACGACGAACTGGTTTTCGCTCTGGTAGGCGCTGTGCTCCCAGTCGCCCTTGGCCTCGATGGTCATGCGAACGCGGTCGCCGGACTGTTGCGAGGTAATCAGTTGGACCGGCGTGTTGAAGTCGGCCACGTCGAGACGGCGGCGCAGGCCCTCGGGCAGCGTCGACTTGGTGAACTCGACGACGAGATTTTTGCCCTGCTGCTTGACATCGACACCCACCTGGTTGTTTGGCAGGTCGACGATCACGCGGCCGGTGTTCTCGGAACCGAGGCGGAAATCGACGTCACGCAGCGGCAGCGTGTCGCGGTTGCGGTTCTCGGCAAACACGGTGGGCGTGGACGAAGCCAGCGCGGTTCCGGCCGCGGGCTCCAGGATCACCAGCAGCGACTTGCCCTGGATCTCGGTCTTGTAGGCGGTCGCCTGCTTGAGGTTCAGCACCACGCGGCTGCGCTCGCCGGCCTGGACCACGTTGACGGAACGCAGGTTGCCCTGGTTCACCTCGATGGCGGAGCGCCCGATGGCGTTGGTGACGCCCGGGAAATCAAGCGCAATGCGGGCCGGGGTTTGAACGGCAAAGCCGGTCGGCACGGCCGCGAGCGGCTGCGCCAAGTCGATGCGGATGACCTCGGCGCCGGATTGCGTCGAACTGGTTACCGCTTCGATGGCGTTTTGCGCATGCGCCATGGCAAATGCACCGAATGCCAGCAGACCCAGCCCGGCAGCTCGCAGCCGCTGTGCCATTGTTGATTTTTTCTGATTCATTTCGCACTCTCTTGCAGCTGCAATGTCGCCACGCGTTCGATCCATTCACCGGCGGCGTCTTGCACGATTTCACGCAAGGCGACTTCGGTTTCGTTGATACGGGTAATGCGCCCGTAGTTGAGCCCCAGGTACTCGCCGACGCGCACCTTGTAGAGGAGCTTGTCGACACGGACCAGCGCCACCGGCTGGCCGTTGCGGTTCATGCTGCCCACCATGGCCATCGAGTCGAGCGGGAAGGCTTCGAGCGCTTCCTTGCGGCGCGCCAGTTCAGGCGCGATCAGCTCCGACGTGCTGGGCTGGTTCGATTCGCGGCGCAGTGCCTGCGTGAGCTTCAACAGGTTGAACGGCTCGAAAGCAGACCCTTCGGTATAGGCCTGGGGCGTGAATTTCTTGGGCTCGGTGATCGGCGGCACATTGGGCTTTACCTGGGCGCGCTGCTCGACCATCCAGCGGCGTAGGTCTTCCTGCTCCGAATCGGCACAGGCGCTCAAGCCCATTGCGGCCGCTGCCAGCCACAGGAGTTTGGCGATCGTCCTCATTTCTTCGCCTTTGGCGCCGCAGCGCGTTTCTGGGCCGCGCGCTCTTCGTCATCGAGATAGCGGTAGGTGCGGGCCGTGGCATCCATCGTCAGGGCGCCGTCCTTGTCTTTTTGCGGAGTGATCGTCAGGTTGTTCAGCGTCACGATGCGCGAAAGGCCCGCGACGTCGGCGGCAAACGAGCCGATGTCGTGGTAGCGGCCGGTCACGCGCACGGCGATCGGCAGTTCCGCGTAGTAGTCCTTCACCGAAACCTGCCCCGGACGGAACAGTTCGAACTGCAGGCTGCGGCCGAGGCCGGCCTGGTTGATGTCGGACAGCAGTGCGTCCATTTCCGCCTTGCTCGGCAGCTGCTTCTCGAGCAGCGTCACATATTGCTGCACCTGCTCGCGCTGCTTCTTCAGCAACTCGAGGTTGGCCGCCAGCGCGACCTTCTTCTGGTAGTCGGCGCGCAGCGTGACTTCCTTGGCGCGCTCACCTTCGAGCTCGTCGTTCGAATTGGTGAGCCACAGGAACCACAGGCCGACCAGCACCATTGCCGTGACCGCCAGGCACAGGGCATAGCGGGGCACCGGCGGCCAGCTGGCCGGATCGTTCGGATTCAGGTTGCGGAACTGGTCACCGAAGCCACGGAATGCGGCGGCGACGTCTATCTTTTGAGAGGGGCGATTGCTTGCCATGATCCGTCCTACCCCTTGACTTGCGCCGCTGCGGCCAAGGCTTTCTCAGCCGCTGCCTTTTGCGCGTCGGTCGGCCGCTTGAGGCCGATGCGCATCGTGAAGTTCGCCACGCGGCGCTGGTCGCGCTGGCTCAGGCTCACCGTTGCGGAAGTAATTTCGACCAGCTCGGGCTTGACCAGCCAAGGGCTGTTGTTGCCCAGGTTGCGCAGCAGTTCGGAGACGCGCTCGTTCGACTGCGCCATGCCTTGCAGCGTGACGGTCTGGTTCTCCTGCTTCATGCTGGTGATGTAGGCGCCGTCGGGCAACTGCCGGACCAGTTCATTGAGCAGGTGCACCGGCAGGTTGCGGTCGCCCTGGAGGTCTTCAACGGCCTGCTGGCGTGCACGCAGGGCTGCAATTTCCTGTTGCAGGGTCGAGATCTCCTTGATCTCGGCATCGAGCTTGGTGATTTCGGTCTTGAGGAAATTGTTCTTGGCCTGCTGGGCCGAGATTTGCGCCTCGAACCAGAGAAAGCCGAGGCCCGCAATCACGCCACCCAGGATGGCCGCGGCGCCCAAGGTGCCATAGAAGGCTTCGCGCCGCCGCTTGCGCGCGGCTTCGCGATGCGGAAGCAAATTGATGAGGATCACTGCACGAACCTCCGCATGGCGAGACCGCAGGAGGTCAGATAGGAAGGCGCCTCGCGCCGGACCTTCTTCTCACGGATGTTGGGACCCATCTCCATGCCGTCGAACGGATTCACGAGCGAACAGGCGAAGGAGGTCTGACGGGTGACGGCGCTGGTCAGGCTCGGCAACGAAGCCGAGCCACCCGCGAGCAGCACATAGTCGACGCGGTTGTGCGGCGTACTGGTAAAGAAGAACTGCAGTGCACGGGCAATTTCCTGTGCAATGCTTTCCACGAAGGGCTTCAGCACGCTGGAGCCGTAGTCGTCGGGCAGATCCCCGCTGCGCTTCTTGGCTTCGGCCTCTTCGGCGGAAAAACCGTACTGGCGAACGATCAGCTGCGTCAGTTGGGCGCCGCCGAAAGCCTGGTCGCGGTCGTACAGCACTTCCTGATTGCGCAGCACCTGCATGCTGGTGGTGAAAGCGCCCACTTCGAAAAGCGCCACGACAGCGTCGAGGCCCTTGCCGGGCAATTGCTCGATCAGCCGGGCGGTCGCGAGGCGCGATGCATAGGATTCCACGTCCAGGATCATCGCCTTCAAGCCGGCCGCTTCGGCCAGCCCTTCGCGGTCCTGGACCTTTTCCTTGCGGGATGCGGCAATCAGCACCTCGACATCGCCGGCGGAGGCGGCGCTTTGGCCAGTCACGCAAAAGTCGAGACTGACTTCGTCCAGCGAAAAGGGAATGTACTGGTTGGCCTCGGACTCGACCTGGAGTTCGAGCTCCTGCTCGCTCATGCCCCCAGGAAGAATGATCTTCTTGGTAATGACAGCCGAAGGAGGCAGCGCCAGCGCCACGTTGCGCGTGCGGGTGCCGCTCTTGCGCACGACGCGGCGGACGGCTTCGGCCACTTCGTCGAACTTTTCGACGTTGCCGTCAGTGATCCAGCCCCGCTCGAGGGGCTCGATCGCGCACCGCTCCAGAACCAGCTTGCCGCTGGCCTCCCGGCCGAGCTCGACCAGCTTGACGCTGGACGAACTGACGTCCAAGCCGAGCATGGGGGCGTTCTGACGACGAAACAATGATCCGAAAGCAGCCAAGTTAGGTCCCTTTACCCCTGCATTTGTAACCAATGGAAAAAATTGCGTTCGGTTGCATGCTAGCAGGAGGCGTACCGGCAACCAAGCAACGGCGGGCTTCAAACCCGGGGACCGTTGTCAAAACGTGACGTTGAAGCCACATTCAGTAACTTTTGGTTTAGCCAGCAACGATGCGCCAAAGTTCGGTCCTCGGCAAGAGGGCGGCTTTTTATAATGTCGGGTGATTCTCCGGGCCCACATGCAAGACACCTCACGCCCCAAAGGGCCAGCCAAGACCCCCTCTCCCGCACGCCCAGCCTGGCTGAAATGGCTGCTGCGCTTCATGGCCTGGGGATTCGGCATTGCCGCGGCCGGTGTGCTGGCGGTTCTGTGCGTGGTCGCAGTCGCCTTGGCGGTCGCTTACCCGAACTTGCCGGATATCTCCGACTTGTCCGACTACCGGCCCAAGCTGCCGCTGCGGGTTTTCTCGGCCGAAGGCATCCAGATTGGAGAGTTCGGCGAAGAGCGCCGCAACCTCACGCCGATTGCGGCCATTCCCAAGCTGGTGAAAGACGCCGTGCTGGCCGCCGAAGACACACGCTTCTACGATCATGGCGGCGTCGACTACAAGGGCATGGTGCGCGCAGGCCTGGCCAACATGAACCGCGTGAAGAGCCAGGGCGCATCGACCATCACGATGCAGGTGGCGCGCAATGTCTACCTGAGCTCTGAGAAGACGCTCACCCGCAAGATCTACGAGGTGCTGCTTACCTTCAAGCTGGAGCACCTGCTTACCAAGGACCAGATCTTCGAGATCTACCTGAACCAGATCTACCTGGGCAACCGCGCGTACGGCTTTGCCGCGGCGTCCGAAGCGTATTTCGGCAAACCGCTGCAGGACCTTTCCATCGCGGAAGCCGCCATGCTGGCCGGCCTGCCGAAGGCACCGGGCGCCAACAACCCGGTCAACAACCCGCAGCGGGCGCGCGGACGCCAGTTCTACGTGATCGACCGCATGCAGGACGCGGGCTTCATTACGGCCGAGCAGGCCGCCCAGGCCAAGAAGGAAGAGCTGCACCTGCGTGACGCGGCGGACCCGAACCGCCTGCACGCCGAGTACGTGGCGGAAACCGTGCGCCAGCTGATGTATGCGCAATACGGCGACAGCACCTACACTCGCGGCCTGAAGGTGTACACATCGCTGGTGGCCGCCGACCAGGCCGCCGCATACAAGGCGCTGCGTAAAGGCATCATGGACTACGAGCGGCGCCAGATCTATCGCGGGCCCGAGAAATTCGTCGATCTCCCCAGCGACCCAAAGGAACTCGACGAAGCCGTGGACGACGCACTGACCGACCACCCCGACAACGGCGACGTGATGTCGGCCGTGGTGCTCAAGGCCAGCGCCAAGGAAATCTCGGCCGTCCGCGGCAACGGCGACCCGGTGCAGATCACCGGAGAAGGCCTCAAGCCGGCGCAATCAGGCCTTTCCGACAAAGCGCCGCCCAACATCAAGATTCGCCGCGGCGCGGTGATCCGCGTGGTGAAGACGCCCAAGAACACCTGGGAAATCACCCAGTTGCCCGAAGTGGAAGGCGCCTTCGTCGCCATGGACCCGCGCGACGGCGCCATCAAGGCACTGGTGGGCGGCTTCGACTTCGGCAAGAACAAGTTCAACCACGTCACGCAGGCCTGGCGCCAGCCGGGTTCGAGCTTCAAGCCGTTCATCTACTCGGCCGCGCTCGAGAAGGGCTTCACGCCTTCCACGGTGATCAACGACGGACCGCTCTTCTTCGATGCCGGCACCACGGGCGGCCAGCCCTGGGAGCCCAAGAACTACGGCGGCGGCTACGACGGCCCGATGTCGATGCGCACCGCGCTGATGAAGTCGAAGAACCTGGTGTCGATCCGCATCCTGCAATCCATCGGCACGCGCTATGCGCAGGAATGGATCACCAATTTCGGCTTCGACAAGGACAAGCACCCCGCCTACCTGCCGATGGCACTGGGCGCCGGCGCGGTCACGCCGATGCAGATGGCCGTGGGCTACTCGGTATTCGCCAACGGCGGCTACCGCGTCAATCCATACCTCGTGACCCGCATCACCGACCACAAGGACCGGGTGCTCGTCGACAAGCAGCCGCCGCTGCTCAACGAGACGATCCGGGCCATTCCCCAGCGCAACGCCTTCATCATGGATTCGCTGCTGCAATCCATTACGCGCGCCGGCACGGCAGCCAAGGCACAAGCAATGCTCAAGCGGCCCGACCTCTACGGCAAGACCGGCACCACCAACGACTCGCTCGACGCCTGGTTTGCGGGCTTCCAGCCCACCATGACCGCCATCTCCTGGATCGGCTACGACACGCCGCGCAATCTGGGCGACCGCGAAACCGGCGGCGGGTTGAGCCTGCCGATCTGGATCAACTACATGGAGACCGCCATCAAGGGCGTGCCCGTGACCGACCTTTCCACCACCCCGCCTGCTGGCGTGGTGAGCGTGGGCGGCGAGTGGTACTACGACGACTACGCGCCCGGCCGCGGTGTCTCCAGCCTTGGCGTGGACACCCCCGCCACGCCGCCCGCGGAGTCACTGAGCGGCGTGCCGGTGAGCCCGCCTCCGCCGCCTGAAGAACGCAATCGAATCCTCGACCTCTTCAGGAATTGAAGGTGAACAAAGTCAGGCGGCCGCAAACTCCAGCGGCTGCCCGGCTTGCAGGCTCGCCTCGCGCGACAGGTTGCCGAAAAATTCCTCACCGGTCTTGGTGTCGACCCAGGCCTTGCCATCGAAGCGGTAGTGATAGCCGCCGGAGCGCGCGGCCAGCCAGATTTCCTGCAGCGGTTTCTGCAGGTTCACGATCAACTGGCTGCCGTTCTTGAATGAAATCGTGATCATCCCGCCCACCCGCTGGTTGTCTATGTCTGCGTCGGTTGCATCGTTGATGCGATCGCAGCCTTGCTCGATGGCGGCGAGCGCGGCTTCGGCGCGGTCCATGTATTCGGAGTCGGTCATTACAATTTCGCTATGTTGAATGTTCGTCAAATTCTAGTGAGCGCCTCCAGCCGCGCTGCGCTCATGGTCTGCATCGCTGCAGTGGCGGGTGCTTTGGGCGCTTGCGGGCAGCGTGGGCCGCTCTATCTACCGACCGATCCGGCGGCCGCCCAGCGCGCCACCCTGCCGCAGCTGCTCACGCCAGGCGGCTCGCGCGCTGCCGACGCTGAAGCAGCACCCAAGCCCGCTGCGGCCAGCAGTGCGCCGGCTGCAGCAACCGGCAATGCCACCAGCCCCGGAGTGCCGAAGTGACGAACGCCCCTCTGCTTCCCGGCCACCCGCACATCGCGCATCGCGACGGCGCGCTCTACGTCGAGGGTTTGAGCCTTGACGCCCTCGCCCGCGAACACGGCACCCCCCTGTTCGTCTATTCGAAGCAATGGATGCTGGACGCGTTGGCGGCCTACCAGCGCGGATTCGAGGGCCGCGAAGCCCTGATCTGCTATGCGATGAAGGCAAATTCATCGCTCGGCGTGCTGCGCGTGTTCGCCGAGGCGGGCTGCGGATTCGACATCGTTTCGGGCGGCGAGCTGGCGCGTGTGCTGGCCGTGGGCGCCGATCCGGCAAAAATCATCTTCTCAGGCGTGGGCAAGACCCGCGCCGAAATGCGGCAGGCGCTCGCGGCCGGCATTGCCTGCTTCAACGTGGAGAGCGAAGCCGAGCTCGACGTGCTCAACGAAGTAGCGCAGGCCGAAGGGCGCCGCGCGCCAATCAGCATCCGCATCAACCCGAACGTCGATCCGAAGACGCACCCTTACATTTCCACCGGCCTCAAGGGCAACAAGTTCGGCATTGCCCACGACCGGGCGGTCGAGGCCTATTGCCACGCGGCCAGGCTGCCGGGGCTCGAGGTGGTGGGCATCGACTGCCACATCGGCTCGCAGATCACAGAAGCCTCGCCCTACCTGGATGCCTGCGACCGGATACTCGACCTGGTCGAAGCCATCGAGGCGGCCGGCGTGCCTATCCATCACCTGGATTTCGGCGGCGGCCTGGGTATCGACTACAACGGCGAAGTGCCACCCAAGGCCGATGCGCTCTGGCAGCAGTTGCTCGCGCGGCTCGATGCCCGCGGCTTCGGGCGGCGCAAGCTGGTCATCGAGCCGGGCCGTTCGCTGGTCGGCAATGCAGGCGTGTGCGTGACCGAGGTGCTCTACACCAAGCCCGGCGAAGACAAGAACTTCTGCATCGTCGATGCGGCAATGAACGACCTGCCCAGGCCTGCGATGTACCAGGCGTTCCAGCAGATCGTGCCGCTGCGCATCCGCACCGGCAGCGCTCCGGTCTACGACGTGGTCGGCCCGGTCTGCGAAAGCGGCGACTGG